>NZ_CP151473.1:305989-611979 GCF_048755855.1 Curtobacterium sp. L1-20
GCCGAAGCCGGCGGAGGACCGTCCCCGTACCGCACGGGAGGTCGCCGCCCGCCGCGCCGACGAAGAGGAGCCGACGACCCGCGTGGCCGAACCGGTGAAGCAGGTCCCGCCGATCCGCCGTCGCGTGCTCGGCGCCCCGGACGCAGCGCGCACCGACGCCGACGACATCTGGGGCCGCATCGCCGCACGTGCCGCGCAGCAGGGCCAGGCCGGTCGGGACGAACCGGACGACGACCTCCGGTGACGATGCTCACGCTCGAGGCCGTGCGGACCCGGGCCGAGCAGCTCATCGCCGCGCACCTCGGCGGCGGCGGTTGGTCGTTCGGCTTCGACCACGCCAAGACCCGGGCCGGCCAGTGCGACTTCGCCCGCAAGCGCATCACCATGAGCCGGTACCTCGCCGTCCGGTCCTCCCCGGACGACGTCGACCAGGTGGTGCTGCACGAGATCGCACACGCCCTGGCCGGCGCACGGGCCGCGCACGGGCCGACCTGGCGTCGGACGGCCGCCGCCCTCGGGTACACGGGCTCACGGCTCTACGACGGCCCCGTCGCGAGCGAACTCGCCCCCTGGGTCGGCACCTGCCCGGCCGGCCACGAGCACTTCCGGTACCGCACCCCGACGCGGCCCCTCGCCTGTGCGCGGTGCTCGCGCCGGTTCGACGCCCGCAACGTCATCACGTGGAACCGTCGGCCGTCGTCGGAGCGCCGGGCTACCGCATGACCCGGTGACGGCTCGGAAGGCGCGCCGCTGAGCCGTTAGCCTGGGCGGATGCACACGGGGCAGCACATCCGCACGGACGCCGGTTCCTCCTGGTTCTTCGACGCCGGTCGGATCGCCCTCGACTTCGCGCACACCGGCGGGTACGCCGACGACCCGGACGGCCGGCGTCCGCGCGCGCAGCTCGGCGAGCTCCTGGCGACCCCCGCCGACCTGGACGAGTGGCTGTCCGACCACACCGAGCCGATCGACGTCGGCGCGACGGTCCGCGAGCTGCAGGACGCGCGAGCACTCCGGGCCGCCATCGCGCGGCTGGCGGTGGCGGCGGCCCCGGCGCCGCCGTCCTCGGCGGCGGAGCGCACCGCGGTGGCGGCGGGCCTGCGCGCCGGGACCGGGCGGACGCGCCCCGCGCCCGACGACATCGACACCGTCAACCTGTTCGCCGCCCTGCCGGACGTGCCCCCGAGCCTCCCGGGTGGCCGTCGCCGGGCCGGAGCGAACCGGGTGCGGCTCGCACAGGCGCTGTCGAGCGTCGCGCGCGACGCGGTCGCGCTGTTCACGGAGGTGGGGTTCGACGACGTGGCCGCGGACGGTCAGCCCACGCGGCTGAGCCGGTGCTCGGCGGACGACTGCGGGCTCGTCTTCTACGACTCGTCGCGCGGCGGGACGCGGCGCTGGTGCTCGATGCAGCGCTGCGGGAACCGCGCGAAGGTCCGGGCGCACCGCGCCCGACGCGCCGCCGCCTGAGCGGCACCACCCACGCGCGGCCGACAGCGGTCAACGCCGCACCGAAAACGGATGTTCGGCGCGCCGAATCCTCTGGCATGCTGAACGGCATGACGGCCACCGCCTCGCCCCCGCACTCCCCGGAACGCTCACCGCGTCGGCGCGGAGCCGGGCTCGCGCTGCTCGGACCGGCCTTCGTCGCCGCGATCGCGTACGTCGACCCGGGCAACGTCGCGGCGAACCTCACCGCGGGGGCGGCGCACGGCTACATGCTCCTGTGGGTGCTCGTCGCCGCGAACGCCAGCGCCGTCGTCGTCCAGTACCTGTCGGCGAAGCTCGGCGTCGTCACGGGCAGGTCCCTGCCGGAACACCTCGGGCTGCGCATGCGCCGCACGCCCCGGCTGCTGTTCTGGGCGCAGGCCGAGATCGTCGCGGCGGCCACGGACATCGCCGAGGTGATCGGCGGCGCACTCGCGCTCTACCTGCTCTTCGACCTGCCGCTGGTCGTCGGCGGGATCGTCACCGGCGTCGTCTCGATGGTCGTGCTCAGCCTGCACAGCCGTCGTGGGACGCGCGCCTTCGAGACGGTCGTGACCGCGATGCTGGCGATCCTGACCATCGGCTTCTGCGCCGGGCTCCTGTTCGCGCAGGTCGCCCCCGGCGAACTCGTCGCCGGCCTCGTCCCCCGGTTCGACGGCGCCGGATCGGTGGTGCTGGCGGCCTCGATGCTCGGCGCGACCGTCATGCCGCACGCCGTGTACCTGCACTCGGCCCTCGCCCGTGACCGACACGGCGACGTCCCGGCCGGGCCGGAGCGCCGGCGCGTGCTCGTCGCCACGCGCTGGGACGTGGCCCTCGCGCTCATCGTCGCCGGCGGTGTGAACGTGTGCATGCTCGTCCTGGCGGCGGCGACGCTGCCGGGCGTCCCCGGGACCGACTCGATCCCGGGGGCGCAGCGCGCGATCGCGGAGCACGTCGGACCGACCGTCGGGGTGCTGTTCGCGGTGGGGCTGCTCGCCTCGGGACTCGCGTCGACCTCGGTGGGCTGCATGGCCGGCGCCGAGATCATGCGGGGGCTGCTGCACGTGCGGATCCCGCTGGTCGTGCGCCGCCTGGTCACGCTGGTGCCGGCGATCGTCCTGCTCGCGGTGGACGCCGACGCCACGATGCTGCTGGTGGTGAGCCAGGTGGTCCTGAGCTTCGGGATCGCCTTCGCCATCGTGCCGTTGGTCGTGTACACCTCGCGGCGGAGCGTGATGGGGGAGGACGTCAACACGGTGACCACCCGCGTCGTGGCGGGCGTCATCGCGACGGTGATCGTCGCGCTCAACGTCGCGCTGGTGGTCCTGACGCTTGCCGGGTGACCGCTCACCACGGGACGACGACGGCGCCGCGCCCCAGGTGGGACGCGGCGCCGTCGGGCGGTGCTCCGCCCTGTGGGGCGCGGCGCCGGGGTCGTCAGTCGACGACCCGGACGCCCTTCCAGAACGCCACGTAGCCGCTGTAGTCCTTACCGACGCGGTCGAACGACGAGGGGATCGGCGTCGGGTACGACCAGGCGTTGTCCTGCAGCGCCTGCCCGTCGACGTTCACGGTGTAGTACTGCGTGTCGCCCTTCCACGGGCAGTGGTACTGGGTCGGGCTCTCGGTGAACAGCTCGGACTTGACGCTCGACGGCGGGAAGTACCAGTTGCCCTCGATCTGGATGAGGTCCTCCTGGGGGGCCTCGGCGATCACGGTGTCTCCGACGACTGCCTTCATGGCGTGCTCCTTCGCTCTGCGGATGTCGACCGGAACGCTACGCGCGCGAGGTCGATTCCCGCAGGGTGACCAGTTCCCCCGGGGCGGCCAGCGCGGCCTGCACGACCGACGGCTCGAGGGTGGCCGCCGACTCGGAGGCGCTCACCAGGTGCTTCACCGCACGACGCAGACCGGTCCACGCGGCGCAGGCCGCCGCCGCCTCGGGCGAGGTGTGGTCGATGCCGACCTCGGTGAGCGCGTCGACGACGGCTCCGGCGGCGAGCAGGTCCTCGACGGCGAAGTCCGGCACGTCGGGTGCGTCCACGACCTCGCCGGCGGCCTCGGCGGCGTCGGGTCCGGGTACCGGCGCACTGCCGGCGGCGACCACCGCGACGACGCACCGGTCACCGCGGTCGGCCTGGAGGCGCGTCACGCGTCCGGCGACCGCGGCCGCGTCGGCGAGGTGGCCGAGCACGACCTCCGGACCGGCCGGCAGCCGCGCGGCGAGGGCGCGCAGTGCTCGTGCGCGGTCGTGGTCGGAGCGCGCCGCGGGCGTCGGCAGGACGTCCACCCACACGAGCAGGTGGGCGTCCGCGGCGATGCGAGCGGCTCCTGCGAGACCCCATGCGAACCGGACCTGGTACTTCTCCTGCGTGCGCGCTGCCACCCGATCCACGATAGCCGCCGGGAGGACACTGACCGTTTCCACAGGTGGTGGCCGCCCGTGCTCCGGCGTCGGGCGCCGACCGTAGGATCGGGTGCCATGGAGATCGCCCCCGCACCCACCCTGACCGGCGACCGCGTCACCCTCGAGCCCCTCGGCGCCGAGCACGCGGACGACCTGCGGGCGGCGGTCGCGGACGGCGACCTGTGGCGCACCTGGTACACCTCGGTCCCCGCCCCGGCGCAGGTCGACGACGAGATCGAGCGGCGCATCGCCGAGCACACGGCAGGGCGGATGGTGCCCTTCGCCGTCCGCGACCGGCCGACCGGCCGCGTGGTGGGGGCGACGACCTTCATGCACATCGACACCGCGAACCGTCGCGTCGAGATCGGCAGCACGTTCCTCGCGCGGTCGGCCCAGCGATCGGGCATCAACACCGAGGCGAAGCTCCTCATGCTCTCGCACGCCTTCGACGTCTGGCAGTGCATCGCGGTCGAGTTCCGCACGCACTGGCACAACCTGCAGTCGCGGACGGCGATCGCGGCGCTCGGCGCCAAGCAGGACGGCGTCCTCCGCAACCACGCCATCGGCCGCGACGGCACCCTGCGGGACACCGTGGTGTTCTCCGTCATCGCCCCGGAGTGGCCGGCCGTCCGCCTGTCCCTCACCGAACGGCTCCGGCGGCACGACCGCGCCGAGGGGTCGCGCCGCCGCTCCGCACGGCACGCCTGAGTCCCGGCGTCGGCGACGGCGCGCGAGTACCGTCCACGACATGCACGTCGGCCTCCGGATCGTCCTCGACGCGCCGGTCGACGCCGTGCGCGACGCCCTGCTGTCCCCGGCCGTCATGGTCGCCGTCACCAAGCCGTTCCTGGTCTACCGGTCCCGCGACCCCGACGGCTTCCCCGCGCGGTGGGTCCCGGGCGAGCCGCACCCCATCACGGCGAGCGCCCTCGGCGTGGTGCCCAGCGGTGACACGCACGTGGACATCGACCTCTACGAGGTGCAGGGCGTGCCGGTGCAGCGCGACAACGGCGGCGGGGTCTCCGGACTCTTCGGTCGCATGGACATGCAGCACCGGATGGCCGTTCGACCGACCGCCGACGGACGCACCCTGTTCGTCGACCGTCTGAGCTACCGGATGCGTCCCGCCGCGCTCGGCGTGGCGCTGTGGCCCGGGATGTGGGTCATCTGGCAGTGGCGGGCGTTCCGGATGCGTGCGCTCGCGCCGCACTGGCGCCGTCACCGTCACGCCGCCGCCTGAGGCGCAGCACCGCCGCCGGTCATCGCGACCCGCCGGTCGTCCCGACCCGCCGATCCTCGCGACCCGCCGATCCTCGCGACCCGCGGATCGTCCGCGACCCGCCGGTCGGTCACGCCGCGGTCGCCCGTCCGGCGTAGCCTCGTCGTGTGAGCCAGACGGAGCAACCGGTGTCCGAGGACCGCGTGCACAGCACGCTCGCCACCGTGGACTGGCGGCGGATGACGTTCGACCTCTACCGCCGTGTCCGCGCGACGGCCGACCCGGAGACCGCCCACGCGATGTGGCGCGAGACCCGGGACGCGATGTTCGGTGAGCACCCGGCGAGCCCGCTGCTCGACGAGGACGCCCGCGACTTCGAGGCGCTGCCGGTGCCGGACTACGACCCCGCCTGGCGGTTCCGGGCGCGCGTGGAGCCCGCCGAGGCCCTCGCGATGGACGTCGAGACCGGCACGGACGGCACGGTGCACTTCGACCGGCTCGGCATCGTGACGGTGCCCGGGGTCGGCACCCTCGACGTGTGGTCGCACGGCGGCTACGCGGGCGGGGTCTTCGTCCCGGTGAAGGACGCCAGCGCCGGCAAGGCCCGCGGGACGTACGGCGGCGGGCGGTACCTCCTCGACACGATCAAGGGCGCGGACCTCGGTGGTGACGGCGCCGAGCTCGTCCTCGACTTCAACTTCGCGTACAACCCGTCGTGCGCGTACGACCCGGCGTGGGCGTGCCCGCTCGCGCCCCCGGGCAACACCGTCGCCGTCCCGATCCCGGTCGGCGAGCAGTACGACTTCTAGCTTCCCGCGCAGCACGACACCCAGGGTGGAACGCATGTCATCGACGAGTCTCGTGGCGCTCGACGCCGGAGGGCAGATCCCGCCCTACGAACAGGTGCGGTCGCAGATCGCCGCCCAGATCACGGCGGGGTACCTCGTCGACGGGGAGCGGCTGCCGAGCGTCCGCGGTCTCGCCGACGAACTCGGGCTGGCCGCCGGGACGGTGGCGAAGGCCTACCAGCTGCTCGAGGAGTCGGGCCTGGTGCACACCGCCCGCGGCGCCGGCACGCGGGTGATCCGCCCCGCCGAGGTGCCGGAACCGGTGTCCGAGGCGGCTCGCGCCCTCGCGGCGGCTGCGCGTGCATCGGGACTCTCCGCCGACCAGGCCGCCGCCGCGCTCCGGGACGCCTGGCCCGCCTGACGCGCGGCGCTGCTCAGCAGTGCCGGAAGACGTGGTCCTCGTGGGAGGGGGTCACGAGGTCCCGGTCGCGCAGGATCGTCATCGCCGGACGGTCGTCCTCCGCGCACACCGCGGACCACGGCCCCGTGGTCTCGTCCGAGTACTCGATGTCGATGACGCGCTGCCCGTACGCCGTCCTGTACGCCGCGCACTCCTGGTACTGCACGCACTCCTCGGCGACGACGAAGTCGAACCCCGTGGCCTTCCGGCCGGAGGCCCCGAGCTGCGGCGTGTTCTTCTGCCCCACCGCGAGACCGTGCTCGTGCCCGACCCGGACCAGGTCCGCGGCGAGCGCAAGGTTGCCGGCGCGGGTCAGCGCACCGTGCGACCGGGTCCACGAGTCGAGGTTGTCGAACTCGACGGCGTCGAACCCCCGGTCGGCGCACCGCGCGATCGACGTCGTGAGGACGTCGACGATGGTCGCCCGACCCGCCGCGGTCCTGGTGTCGAGCAGCATCTCGTCCGGCCACCCCGGGTCGGACACGGGGTCGCCGTCCGCGTCGCGCAGGATCGCCGCCGGGTGGTCGTCGAGCCAGGAGTCCGCGTCCTCGGGCTGCGTCTGGAAGCCGTTGACGTAGCAGATGCCGTACTTCCCCGGGGCGGGACGGTCGGTGCTGTCCCGCTCGACGATCGTGACGCCCGCCGGCGGGGTGTAGCCACCGCCGAGCTGGTAGTCCGGGATGCCGGACGTCGGCAGGTCCGTCCAACCGCGGCCCGACGACGACGGGCCCGATGCCGGACTCGCCGCGGCGCACCCGCTGAGCCCGATCACCGCCACGACGACGGTCGCGGTGATCAGCAGCAGGGTCCGGTCTCGCACCCCGGAATCCTCGCACGCTATGATGGAGGTACTCGAGGCGCCGATCGCCTCGTGCGTCGTACGGACGCCCCGAACTCCCGGTCCACGGACCGATGATCGAGCACCTCCCGAAGGTGCCAGGCTTCTCTGCTGCGGCGACTGCGCCAGCCACATCCGTTGGCGCGCATCCCGCCCGCGCGCTGCCTCGCGAGAAAGTGCGCCCACAGCCGGAACCCTCCGGCTCGAAAGGTCACCATGACCACCGAAGACATCCGTTTCTCCGACCTCGGCGTCCCCACGCCGATGGTCGACGTCCTCGTCGCCCAGGGCAAGGAGAACGCCTTCCCCATCCAGGCCGACACACTCCCCGACTCGCTCAAGGGCAAGGACGTGCTGGGTCGCGGCCGCACCGGCTCCGGCAAGACGATCGCCTTCGCGATCCCGCTCGCCGCACGTCTGGCCGCCAACCCCCGTCAGCGCCGCGCCGGCCGGCCCCGCGCCCTGGTGCTCGCCCCGACCCGTGAGCTCGCGACCCAGATCGACGCGACGCTCGCCCCCCTCGCGAAGGCGATGGGCCTGACCACGACGACGATCTTCGGCGGTGTCTCGCAGGGCCGTCAGGTGGACGCACTCCGCGGTGGCGTCGACGTGGTCGTCGCCTGCCCGGGCCGCCTCGCCGACCTCATGCAGCAGGGCCACGTGCGGCTCGACGCGATCGAGGTCACCGTCCTCGACGAGGCCGACCACATGGCGGACATGGGCTTCCTGCCCGGTGTCACGAAGATCATGCAGGCGACGCCGGAGCAGGGGCAGCGCATGCTGTTCTCCGCCACGCTCGACAACGGCGTGGACAAGCTCGTCAAGAAGTTCCTGCACAACCCGGTGATGCACTCCGTCGACGACGAGCACAGCCCCGTCGAGGCCATGACGCACCACCTGTTCGAGGTCGCCGACGCCGACGCGAAGAAGGACCTCGTCCGCACGCTCGCGAGCGGCACCGGTCGTCGCATCCTGTTCATGCGCACGAAGCACCACGCCAAGCGGCTCGCGAAGCAGCTCACCAGCCAGGGCATCCCCGCGGTGGACCTGCAGGGCAACCTGTCGCAGGGCGCCCGTGAGCGCAACCTCGCGAAGTTCTCGTCCGGCGAGGCCCTCGTGCTCGTCGCCACCGACGTCGCCGCCCGCGGCGTGCACGTCGACCACGTCGAGCTCGTCGTGCACGTCGACCCGCCCACCGAGCACAAGGCGTACCTGCACCGCTCGGGCCGCACCGCACGTGCCGGTTCGTCCGGCGACGTCGTCACGGTGACGATGCCCGCCGAGCGTCGGGACGTCGCGCAGATGATGCGTGCCGCCGCGATCAAGGTCAGCCCGCAGCAGGTCACCGCGTCCTCCCCCGCCGTCACCGACCTGGTCGGCGAGTTCGCCCCGGTCCGCCACGTGGCCCCGGAGCAGCCGGCACAGCAGCAGCGCCAGCCGAAGCAGCGGACGGCCGAGTCCGACAGCGCCGGCGGTCGTCGTCGTGGTCGCGGCGGTCGATCGGGAGGCGCGGCGCAGCCTGCGCAGGCCGCGTCCGGCAACGGGTCCGGTGGCAGCCGTCAGGGCCGTACTCCGGCACGCGCCTCGCGTCCCGACGCTGCCGGGCGCGACGCCCGCAGCGGGGCGCAGGGCGCCGGTGCGACCGGTGGTCGCCGCAGCGGCGGCAGCCGCCGCGCCTCGAGCGACACGGTCCGCGGCGGTTCCGCTCCGGTCTGGTCCTCCGAGGGCGGCTACGCCGCCGGTCGTGGTGCCGGTTCCGAGTCGGGCGGTGCCCGTCGCGGTGGGTCGCGTCGTGCCTCGCGTCCCGCCGGGTCCGCCCGCTGACCGTCCTCTGAACCTCAACGTCGCCTGCAAAGGCGCCGGCCCCCACGCGTAGGTTCTGGGTCACCGGAGGCCACGCGAGCGGCTGACGGGGAATCGTCCGTCGTTGAGAGGAGTGCCCATGGCAGGGATCGAAGACGTGAAGAACGCCGCTGCGAAGGCAGCAGGCAAGGCCAAGGAAGCTGCCGGCAACGTGACCGACAACGACCGTCTGCAGGCGGAGGGCAAGACCGACCAGGTCAAGGCCGACACCAAGCAGGCCGGTACGGATGCGAAGGACGCCGTCCACGGCGTCGCCGACAGCCTCTCGAACGACGACAAGAAGTAAGCCGGTCCAGCACCGCGCTGCGAAGGCCCCGGATCCGATCGGATCCGGGGCCTTCGTCGTCCCGTCGGGCGGAGCGGGTCACATGAGGGCGCCGACCGACGCGAGGCCGGCGCGCAGGAGTGCTCCGCGGCCACCCTCCATCTCGTCGGCCACGGCGTCGGAGGCGGCCTCGGCCGGACTCATCCACGTCAGCTCGAGGGCGTCCTGCCGGGGCTCGCACGTGCCGGTCACGGGGACGACGTAGGCGAGGGAGATCGCGTGCTGCCGCTCGTCCGTGTACACGGATGCGCCCGGCAGCGGGAAGTACTCCGCGACCGTGAACGGCGTCGGGCTCGAGGGGAGCTGCGGGAAGGCCATCGGGCCGAGGTCCTTCTCGAGGTGCCGGAACAGCGCCGTGCGGATCGACTCCCCGAACATCACGCGTCCGGAGACGAGGGTGCGGGCGATCGAACCGCTCGGCGAGACGCGCAGGAGCACGCCCACCTCGGTGACGACGCCGAGGCCGTCGGTCCGGACGGGGACCGCTTCGACGTAGCAGATGGGCAGTCGACGACGGACGTTCGCGAGTTCCTCGTCGGACAGCCAGCCGGAATCGGGGTCGGGGGTGCGCAGCGAGGCCATGCACCGTGTCTACCAGGGACTCCGGCGAGTTCGGCGCGCGGCACGGGCAGCGGGGGCGGATAGCCTTGCCCGGGTGATCGACGCGACGCTCGTGCAGTGGACCCGACCGACCCCGGAGCGGACGGGCACGCCCCTGCTCGTGACGATGCACGGGGTCGGATCGAACGAGCACGACCTGCTCGGACTCGCCCCCGCGCTGCCGTCGGCATGGACGATCGCGTCCCTCCGGGCACCGTTGCCGTGGGGGCAGGGCCACAGCTGGTACCCGCTCGGCACGCCGGGGTCCCCCGCGCCCGGGCCGGTCGACGAGGCCGTGGCCGACGTGCTCACGTGGATCGACTCCGTCGCCGAGGACCACCCGCGGATCGGGTTGCTCGGCTTCTCGCAGGGCGGCTCGATGGCCCTCCAGCTGCTCCGGGCACGACCGCGGGCGTTCGCGTTCGCGGTGTCGCTGTCCGGCTTCGTCGTGCCGGGCGACACGGACGGACGGGACGACGCCGTGGCCGCCGCGCACCCGCGGGTGTTCCTCGGGCACGGCGACCTCGACCCCGTGATCCCCGCCGAGGCGACCGCCCGGACGCAGGCCTGGGCGGCAGCACACACCGACGTGACCGACCGCACCTACGCGGGACTGCGCCACGCGGTGTCCGCCGCGGAGCTGGCGGACGTGGCCGCGTTCATCGAGGCGTCGTGACCCCGTCACGCACGGACGGACGGGAGGCGCGGTGCCGGCTGGCACCGCGCCTCCCGTCCGTCACGGGCCACGTCGGGACGTGAGCCGTCAGTCGGCGAGGATCTGCAGGAGGTCCTTGCGGAGCTGGTCGACCTTGGCCGTGGCCGCCTTCGCCTGCTCCTCCGTCGCGCTGGTGCGGTACATGTGCAGGACGCCCATGGTCTTCCGCAGCGCCTCGAAGAACTCGCGCTGCGAGTCCGGGAGGCCCGGTGCGTCGAAGGCCGCGGCGATCTCGTCCGCCTTCGCCTCGGCCTCGGCCCGGCCGGCGTCGGTGAGTTCGAAGAGCGTCTTGCGGCCGTCGCCCGTGGAGACGACGAGGTCCTCGTCCACGAGCTGCTGGAACGTCGGGTAGACCGAGCCGGGGCTCGGCTTCCAGGCGCCGCCGGTGCGCTCGGCGATGGTCTTGATCACGGCGTAGCCGTTCTGCGGGCCCTCGGCCAGGAGACCGAGGATCGCGAGGCGGACGTCGCCACGGCGGCGGCGCTCACGGCCGAAGCCGGGACCGCCGAATCCGGGGCCCCCGGATCCCGGGCCACCGAAGCCCGGGCCGAAACCGCGGCCGAAGCCGCCGCGTCCGCCGTGGTCGTGGTCGCCGCGGTCGCGGCCGGGGAAGCCGGCCCCGTGGTGCGCTCGCGCGCCGCCGAAGCGGGGACCACGCGGGCCGTCGCCGCGGATCCCGCGGCGCTCGTGTGCGGTGTTGTCGTCATACATGGGGCGCATGATGACTCCTTTCCTTGGTGCTGGTCTGCTCGCGACCGGTCTGACCGATCCGGTTTTCGTCGTATCGCGATGGGTCAACGATAGATCGGTACGAATCGCTCTGTCAACCCCGTTCGGCGCTCGGCCGGTTGTCGGCGGTGCCGGGCAGGATGGGACGGACCATGACGGACGTGTTCGATCGCTTCTCCCCCGCGACCGCGGAGTGGTTCCGCGGCGCCTTCGACGCACCGACGGCGGCGCAGGCCGGGGCGTGGGACGCGGTCTCCACCGGCCAGCACGCGCTCGTCATCGCGCCGACGGGCTCCGGCAAGACGCTCGCATCGTTCCTGTGGTCGATCGACCGCCTGATCAGTGCGACCGACCGCCCGCCCGCGAAGCAACGGACGCGCGTGCTCTACGTCTCCCCGCTGAAGGCGCTCGGCGTCGACGTGGAACGGAACCTCCGCAGCCCGCTCGTCGGCATCACGCAGACCGCCCGACGCCTCGGTCTCGAACCGCCGGACGTCACGGTGGGGGTCCGGAGCGGCGACACCCCCTCGTCGGACCGGCAACGACTGCTCCGGCAGCCACCGGACATCCTCATCACCACGCCCGAGTCGCTCTACCTGATGCTGACGTCGCAGGCGCGCGAGACGCTGGTGAACGTCGACACCGTCATCGTGGACGAGGTGCACGCCGTCGCGTCGACGAAGCGCGGAGCGCACCTCGCCGTGTCGCTCGAACGGCTCGACGACCTGCTCGACAAGCCCGTGCAGCGCATCGGCCTGTCCGCGACCGTGCGCCCCGCGGAAGAAGTGGCGCGCTTCCTCGGCGGTCGGGCGCCCGTGACCATCATCGCTCCGCCGGCGCAGAAGACCTTCGACCTCAAGGTCGTCGTCCCCGTGGACGACATGGCCGAGCTCGGGGCGCCTCCGGTCGGCGCCGACGCGTCCGACGCGCCGACGAACGGGTCGATCTGGCCCCACGTCGAGGAACGCGTCGTCGACCTCATCGAGGAGCACCGGTCGACGATCGTCTTCGCGAACTCCCGACGGCTGGCCGAGCGCCTGACCGCCCGGCTCAACGAGATCCACGAGGAACGCGTCACGGCCGCCGCCGGCTCCGTCGGCGACGGCGTCCTGGTGCCGGCAGGGGCGTCCCCCGCGGACGACGGCCTGCCGGTCGCCCGGGGACAGTCACCGGGTCGCGCGTCGGCCCACGCTCCGGTCCCGCAGCCGAAGCGGCCGCCGGCGCAGGTCATCGGCCAGTCGGGGCAGACCGGGGGCGGCGGTTCCGACCCGTCCGTGCCGGTGCTCGCCCGCGCCCACCACGGGTCGGTGTCGAAGGACCAGCGCGCCATCATCGAGGACGACCTGAAGTCGGGCCGCCTCCGCTGCGTCGTCGCCACGAGCTCACTCGAACTCGGCATCGACATGGGCGAGGTCGACCTCGTCGTGCAGGTCGAGGCACCCCCGTCGGTCGCCAGCGGACTGCAGCGCGTCGGCCGTGCCGGGCACCAGGTGGGTGAGATCTCCCGCGGCGTCCTCTTCCCGAAGCACCGGGCCGACCTGGTCAACAGCGCCGTGACCGTCGAACGGATGGTCTCCGGGCAGATCGAGTCCATCTCGGTACCCGCGAACCCGCTCGACGTCCTCGCACAGCACACCGTCGCCGCGGGAGCGATCGACACCGTCGACGTCGAGCACTGGTTCGAGCTCGTCCGCCGGAGCGCACCGTTCAGCGGGCTGCCCCGCTCCGCGTTCGAGGCCACGCTCGACCTCGTCACCGGGCGCTACCCGAGCGACGAGTTCGCCGAGCTCCGGCCCCGCCTGGTGTGGGACCGCGTGCACGGCACCCTGACCGGACGTCCCGGTGCCCAACGCCTCGCCGTCACGAGCGGCGGCACGATCCCGGACCGCGGCATGTTCGGCGTCTTCATGGTCGGCGAGAAGGCCTCGCGCGTCGGCGAGCTCGACGAGGAGATGGTGTACGAGTCGCGTGTCGGCGACGTCTTCGCACTCGGTGCGACGAGCTGGCGGATCGAGGAGATCACGCACGACCGGGTCATCGTCAGCCCGGCGTTCGGCCAGCCCGGCCGGGTGCCGTTCTGGAAGGGCGACGGCATCGGGCGTCCGGCCGAGCTCGGCCGCGCGACCGGCGCGTTCGTGCGCGAGGTCGAGGGCGCCTCCGACGAGGACGCCCGCGCCCGCGTCTCAGCCGGCGGGCTCGACGAACGCGCCGTGACGAACCTCCTCACGTTCCTCCGCGAGCAGCGCGCGGCCACCGGTCACGTGCCGAACGACACCACGCTCGTCATCGAGCGCTTCCGCGACGAACTCGGCGACTGGCGGCTCATCCTGCACTCCCCCTACGGCATGCAGGTGCACGCTCCGTGGGCCCTCGCCGTGGCCGCCCGACTGCACGAGCGGCACGGGATCGACGGTGACGCGATGGCCGCCGACGACGGCATCGTCGTGCGCATCCCCGAGACCGACGCCGAACCGCCCGGCGCCGACCTCTTCGTCTTCGAGCGGGACGACCTCGAGGCGCTCGTCACCGACGAGGTCGGGTCGTCCGCCCTGTTCGCCGCGCGCTTCCGCGAGTGCGCGGCACGAGCGCTCCTGCTCCCGCGGCGGAACCCGGGGCAGCGTTCACCGCTGTGGCAGCAACGGCAGCGCGCCTCCCAGCTGCTCGAGGTCGCGCAGAAGTACCCGTCGTTCCCGATCGTGCTCGAGACGGTGCGCGAGGTCCTGCAGGACGTGTACGACGTCCCGTCCCTCCTCGGCATCGCGGACGACATCGCCGGCCGCCGCATCCGGCTCGTCGAGACCGAGACCGAGACCCCGTCGCCGTTCGCCCGCTCGCTCCTCTTCGGGTACGTCGCGGCGTTCATGTACGAGGGCGACACCCCGCTCGCCGAACGACGTGCAGCGGCGCTCTCGCTCGACTCGACCCTGCTCGGCGAGTTGCTCGGCCGGGCGGAGCTCCGCGAGCTGCTCGACCCCGCGGTCATCGCCGGTGTCGAGCGCGACCTGCAACGGCTCTCACCCGACCGCCGCGCCCGCGACGCCGAGGGGATCGTCGACGTGCTGCGGCTCGTCGGCGCGCTCGACCTCGACGAGGTCGTCGACCGCAGCTGGCTCGCCGAGGCGACCGATCGCACCGAGGCGAGCGCGACGGTGCAGGGGCTCCTGACCGCACTCGAGCGGGACCGCCGGGTGCTGTCGTTCTCGCACGCGGGTGCCACCCGCTGGGCCGTGATCGAGGACGCCTCGCGCCTCCGCGACGCCCTCGGTGTCCCCCTGCCGATCGGCGTGCCGACGGCCTTCGTCGAACCCGTCGCCGATCCGCTCGGCGACCTGGTCGGCCGGTACGCGCGGTCGCACGGACCGTTCTCCGCGCAGGACGCCGCCGGCCGCCTCGGCCTCGGCGTCGCGGTCGTCCAGGACACCCTGCGTCGTCTCGTCGCCGACCGACGGGTGGTCGAGGGCGAGTTCCGTCCCGATCGCCAGGGCGCGGAGTGGTGCGACTCCGAGGTGCTCCGCCGCATCCGCACGAAGTCGCTCGCGGCGCTCCGGCACGAGGTCGAACCCGTCTCGCCGGACACGCTCGCGCGCTTCCTGCCCGCCTGGCAGCACGTGCAGGCACCCGGCACCCGCGGCGGGCTCCGCGGCGTCGACGGCGTCCTCCAGGTGATCGACCAGCTCGCGGGCGTCGCCCTGCCCGCCAGCGCCTGGGAGACCCTCGTGCTGCCGGCCCGCGTGAGCGACTACGCGCCCAGCATGCTCGACGAGCTCACGGCGACGGGCGAGGTCCTGTGGTCCGGAGGCGGAACGCTCCCCGGCAACGACGGGTGGGTCCGTCTGCACCTCGCCGAGACCGCCGCGACGACCCTGGCCGAACCGGCCGGCGACGACACGACGGAGCTGCAGCGGGACGTGCTCACGGCCCTGGCCGGTGGCGGCGCGTACTTCTTCCGCCAGCTCGGCCAAGCCGTCGGGAGCACCGACGACCAGGCCCTGACGACGGCCCTCTGGGACCTCGTCTGGGACGGCCAGATCACGAACGACACCTTCGCGCCGCTGCGCGCGATGCTCGGCGGCAAGGCGAAGAGCACCAGCGCGCCGCGGGCGCGCGCCTACCGCGGACGCCGACGGCCCACCATGCCGACGCAGTCCGGCCCGCCATCCGTCGGCGGCCGCTGGTCACTGCTGCCCCTGGCCGAGTCCGACTCGACGGTGCGGGCCGCCGCGACCGCGGAACAGCTGCTCGAGCGGTACGGCGTCGTGACCCGCGGAGCCGTCCAGATCGAGGGGGTCCGCGGCGGTTTCGCCGGTGTCTACCGGGTCCTGTCGCGGTTCGAGGAGTCCGGCCGTGCACGCCGCGGGTACTTCATCGAGGGACTCGGGGCGGCGCAGTTCGCGACCGGGCCGACGATCGACCGGCTCCGGACCTACGCCCGCGACCTCGACGACGACGAACGCGTCGATTCGGACCGGAAGCGCGAGGCACTGACCCTCGCCGCGACCGACCCCGCGAACCCCTACGGCGCGTCGCTGCCGTGGCCGTCGGGCGACGCCGGGGACGACGACGACGAGGCGACGGAAGCCGGTGGCAAGACGACCGGCCGTGGGCACCGCCCGGGTCGGAAGGCGGGGGCCCTCGTGACCACGGTCGACGGCCGGCTCGCCGTGTACGTCGAGCGGGGCGGCAAGTCCGTGCTCACCTTCACCGACGACCCCGCCGACCTGTCTGCCGCGGCGGCGTCGATCGCCGGCATCGTGCGCAGCGGGCTCCGGAAGCTGTCCGTCGAACGCGTGGACGGGGAGTTCGTGCTCGAGTCGCCCCTGGGCACGGCGTTGCGCGCAGCCGGGTTCACCGCGACACCGCAGGGGCTGCGTCTCCGTGTGTGATGCGAGCGGCGGGCGGGACGCCGCCCGCGGGCGCGGCGAGGACCGGGCTCCCCTGCGCGACGCGAGCCGCGCCTCCCGGCCTGACCGCGAGCCCGCACCGGAGGTGACCCGTGCCTGAGGGCGACACCGTCTTCCGGGCCGCCCGGAGGCTGCACACCGCCCTCGCGGGCAAGGTGCTCACCCGCAGCGACTTCCGCGTGCCGGCGTTCGCGACCCTCGACCTGGTCGGACGGACCGTCGACGAGGTCGTGCCACGGGGGAAGCACCTCCTGCACCGGATCGGCGACCTCACCGTGCACTCGCACCTCAAGATGGAGGGGCGGTGGGACGTCTACGCCCCGGGCGACCGGTGGCGCCGCCCGGCTCACCAGGCACGGGCGATCCTCGACGCCGAGGGGGTGTCGACGGTCGGGTTCGCGCTCGGTGTCCTCGAGGTCGTCCCCCGCGCGGACGAGGACGACGTCGTCGGGTACCTCGGCCCGGACCTGCTCGGGCCCGACTGGGACGCCGACCTCGCGCTCGCCAACCTCACACGCGACCCGGACCGGCCGATCGGCCTGGCCCTGCTCGACCAGCGGGTGCTCGCCGGCCTCGGCAACGTCTACCGGAACGAGCTCTGCTTCCTGCGCGGCGTCCTGCCGACCCGACCGGTCCACGAGGTCCGCGACCCGACGCGGACGATCGCGCTCGCGAGCACGCTGATCCTGGCGAACCGTGACCGCAGCGCGCGGGTGACGACCGGGGTCGACCGCCCCGGCCGCCGCTTCTGGGTGTACGGCCGCGCCGGCAAGCCGTGCCTCCGGTGCGGCACGCCGATCCGCTACGGAGAGCTCGGCGAGTCCGAACTCACCCTGCGGGACACCTACTGGTGTCCGCGCTGCCAGACCTGATCCGCCGGGGGACGATCAGCGGTCGGACGCCTCGACGACGCAGCTCTCGACCTGCTTCGCCTGCTTCGAGTCCGCGCTGAACGAGCTCGGGGCGGTCGACGCCGAGGTCTTCTCGTCGGCGGTGGCGTCCTTCGCGGCCTGGTTCACGGCGTAGAGGGGTCCGTCGAAGCCGTCGTCGGTCGGATCGTCGGTGGTCGCCCAGACGGTGACCTCGTCGTCGTTCGCGTCGTTGCTGTCGGCGGGGACGATCGTGGCACCGAGGTACCAGCCGCCGTCACCCTTCGTGATGTCCGCGAACTCGGTGGTGTCGTGGCTGCCGACCGCCTTGTCGATCATGTCGACGGCGGCGCTCGACGCGACGTCGCACTGCGACGACTGCGACTTCTCCTCGGAGCCGGGCACCTTGCCGACCGGGTTCGGGTTCTGCGCCCCACCGGGGTCGCAAGCGGTCAGCAGGAGGGCGATGGTGGCGGCGCCGAGCAGCGCCGTGGCGGTCTTCGCTCGCGTGGACATGGCCAGGACGGTAGGCGGGCGTGGGTGGACGCGGCCTCAGGTCGTCCGCGGTGCGCCGGCGAGGCCGATGCCGACCGGGCACCGCGGACGCCGTCACCGACCGGTCAGGCGGCGGGACGGCCCGCGAGCGGGCGGCGGCGCAGCGTGGCGTCGTGGACGGCCGGCGGCTCGTACTGCTGGTCGAGCCGGCCGACGTCGGTGCCGGGCGGCACGATCGCGTCGATGCGGTCGAGGACCTCGTCGGACAGGACGACGTCCGCTCCTTCGAGCAGGTCGTCGAGCTGCTCCATCGAGCGCGGCCCGATCAGGGCGCTCGTGACGCCCGGGTGTGCGATCGCGAACGCCATCGCGAGGTGGGTCATCCGGATGCCGGTCTCCTCGGACAGCGCGACGACCTGCTCGACGGCGTCGATGCGACGTTCGTCCTGGTTGTGCCGGAACATGCCGACGCGGGCGAGGTCGCTCTCCTGTCCCTTGCGGAACCGACCGGTCAGCATGCCGCCGGCGAGCGGACTCCAGACGAGGGAGCCCATGCCGTAGCGCTGGACGACCGGCAGGACCTCGCGCTCGATGCCGCGGTTGAGGATCGAGTAGGTCGGCTGCTCACTGCGGAAGCGTTCGAGCCCCCGGCGTTCCGACGTCCACTGCGCCTCGACCTGCATCGACGCCGGGAAGTCCGAGCTGCCGATCGCCCGCACCTTGCCGCTCCGGACGAGGTCGGTGAGGGCCGAGAGGGTCTCCTCGAGGTCGACCGTGTCGTCGGGGCGGTGCGCCTGGTACAGGTCGATGTGGTCGGTCTGCAGCCGCCGGAGGGAGTCCTCGACGGCCGTGGTGATCCAGCGGCGGGAGTTGCCACGGCGGTTCGGGTCGTCGCCCATCGGGCCGTTGAACTTCGTGGCGACGACGACGTCGTCACGGCGGCCCTTCAGCGCCTTCCCGACGAGGGTCTCGGAGCCGCCCTGCGAGTAGCGGTCGGCGGTGTCGATGATGTTGATGCCGGCGTCGAGCGCCCGGTGGACGATGCGGATCGAGTCCTGCTCGTCGCCGTTGCCGATGCGGCCGTCGGTGCCGAGCATCATGGCGCCGAGGGCGAAGGGGCTGACCTGGATGCCGGTGCGGCCGAGGGTGCGGTACTGCATGGGAATGCCTCCTGTCGATGGCGCCCTGCTCCCCGGTGCCGTATCGTGGTCCGAAGTGGAACGCTCTTCCGGAACTATACGGAACGGCTTTCCGTTTCCGCAAGCCCGGATCGGCGCACCGCGCTGTCCCGAACCAGGAGGCCCCGTGCGCGCCGACGCCCGACGCAACCTCGACGCCCTCACCGACGCCGCGAAGGCGGTCTTCGCCAGTGACGGGGTCGACGCGCCCGCGAAGGTCATCGCCGACCGGGCCGGTGTCGGGGTCGGCACCCTGTACCGGCACTTCCCGCAACGGTCCGACCTGGTCGTCGCGGTGTTCCGGAACGCGGTCGAGGCCTGCGCCGACGCGGCCGACGAGCTCGCCGCCGCCCACGCCCCGGACGAGGCGCTCGCCCGGTGGCTGCAGCGGTTCACCGAGTTCGTCGCGACGAAGCGCGGACTCGCCGCCGCGCTGCAGTCGGGCGACCCGGCGTTCGAAGCACTGCCGAGCTACTTCATCGGACGGCTCGGCGACGCGCTCGGCGGGCTGCTCGCCACGGCCGCCTCAGCGGGGACGATCCGACCCGACGTCGACGCGCCCCAGCTCCTCCGCGCGGTCGCCGACCTCTGCCACGGGGCTCCGACGGCCGAGCAGAGCCAACTCCTCGTCGGGCTGCTCGTCGACGGGCTGCGGTACCGCGCGACCGTCTGACCGCCGGCGCCGCCGGCGGTCGCCTCACCGCGCCGGGTGCAGCCGTTCCGCGGCGACGGCACGCACCGCGTCCGTGACGCGCTCGAGCAGCGGCGACGCCAGGTTCCACCGCTGCCACCAGAGCGCGACGTCCGCCCGCCGTCCGGGCGTGAGCTCCACGAGTTCGCCCCGGTCGAGCGCGTCGAGGCACTGCGCCTCCGGCAGCATCCCCCAGCCGAAGCCGAGCGTGACAGCCCGGGCGAAGTCGGCCGACGTCGGGACGAAGTGCCGCGGGCCGGACGGCGCGTGCCCGAGCACCCGGCGGAGGTACCCCTGCTGCAGGTCGTCCGCGCGGTCGTAGTCCACGAGCGGGACGCGGTCGAGCCGGTCGGTCACCCGCCGCTCCGAAGCCGTCGCGGGATCGGTGTCGGCCAGGTACCGGTCGACGAACCCCGGCGACGCCACCGCCCGGTACCGGTCGATGCCGAGCGGGACCGACGAGCACCCCTGCACGGGGTCGGCCTCGGCCGTCACCGCTCCCATCACGGTGCCGGCTCGCAGGAGTTCGGCGGTGCGGTCCTGGTCCTCACGGTGCAGGTCGAACACCACCTCGGTGTCGGCCCGGACCCTGGCGAGCGCGTCGAGGAACCACGTGCCGAGGGAGTCCGCGTTCACCGCCAGTGGCATCGACGGCACGACGGAGTCACCGCCGCCCAGCGCCCGGGAGGTCTCCTCGTCGAGCAGTTGCGCCTGCCGCGCGTGCCGGAGCACCACCTCGCCGTCGGCGGTCGCGCGGACCGGCGTCGTCCGTTGCAGCAGGACCCGACCGAGCTGCTGTTCCATCGACTTGATCCGCTGGGACACCGCCGAAGGAGTGATCGCCAGCGCCCGTGCCGCCGCATCCAGCGTGCCGTGCTCGACGGCGGCCAGCAGGGTCTCGAGGTGTTCACGCTGCAGTCGCACCATGCAGCGCAGCTTACGCAGCATCAGGAACGTGAGCTGTACTGCACCTGCCTCGGCGTCCTACCGTCGGACCGTGACCGCGCTCCTCCCCCTGTTCTCCGGCCTCGGCACCGGGCTCGCCCTCATCGTCGCCATCGGCGTGCAGAACACCTACCTGCTCCGGCTCGCGGTGAGCGCTCGCGTCCGGGTCGTCGCCGCCGCGGTCGTGGTGTGCGCCGCGTCCGACGCCGTCCTCATCGTCGCCGGCGTGCTCGGGGTCGGCGCGGTGGTCGAGCGGTTCCCGGTGGCGCTCGTCGCCGTCCGGTTCGTGGGGGCGGCGTTCCTCGTGACCTACGGGGTGCTCGCTGCGCGGCGTGCGATCCGACCGCCCGGCGACGTGATGCGGGTCGAGCAGGAGTCCCACGACGACGGCGTCCCCACCGCCGCGGAGGCGACCGCCGTCCGACCGGCCGCAGCGGCGGGGCGGACGCGCACCGCGGAGACGGCAGCCGTCCGACTGGCCGGGGCAGCGGGGCGGACCCGCACCGCGGAGACGGCAGCCGTCCGACCGGCCGCAGCGGCGGGGCGGACGCGCACCGCGCCTCCCGGCCGACGCTCCGACGTGACCATGCGCGCAGCGGTCGCCACGATGCTGGTCTTCACGTGGGCGAACCCGCACGTCTACCTGGACACCCTCGTGTTCCTCGGCTCGGTGGCGAACCAGCAGGGCGTCGACGACCGGTGGCTCTGGACGGTCGGCGCCGTGGCGGCGAGCTGCGTCTGGTTCGGGGCGCTCGGGTTCGGCGGGAGGCTGCTCCGGCCGGCGTTCGCGAAGGCGGTCACCTGGCGGGTGTTCGACGGCCTGGTCGCGGTCGTCATGCTCGGCTTCGGCGTGGCGCTCGCGGTCGGCGCGTAGGGCGGCCGGCCGCCGGCGCCCCCCTCCCCCGTTGCGTCACGACCCGCGGGCTCGACGGTCGACCAGCACGAAAGCGACACCACGGAACGGACACAGCACCGCGCGATCGCACGGTGCTGTGTCCGGAACCAGGTTCTGCGCGTCGCAGACCCGCTACTGCAGGCCCTTGCCGACCCGGCTGTTCCGACGGCTGTACCCGAAGTAGATCGCGAAGCCGACGACCAGCCAGACGACGAACCGGAGCCAGGTCTCGACCTCGAGGTTCAGCATCAGCCAGAAGCACAGCACGGCCGACACGATCGGCAGCACCGGCGACCACGGCACCCGGAAGGCGCGCGGGGCATCCGGCCGCGACCGGCGCAGCACCACGATGCCGATCGACACGAGGACGAACGCCGACAGCGTGCCGATGTTGATCATGCCCTCGAGCTTGTCGACCGCGGTGAACCCGGCGAGCAGCGCCACGACGACACCGGCGACGACCTGCACGCGCACGGGGGTCTGCGTCTTCGCGTTCGTCTTCGAGAACCAGCGGGGCAGCAGGCCGTCGCGGCTCATCGAGAAGACGATGCGGGACAGGCCGAGCAGCAGCACCATGACGACCGTGGTCAGGCCGATCAGCGAGCCGATGGCGATGATCCCGGCTGCCCACGGCAGGCCGACGATGTCGAACGCCGAGGCCAGGGACGGAGCCTTCTCCTCCGCCAGACGCTGGTACGAGACCATGCCGGTGATGACGATGCTGACGCCGACGTAGAGCAGGGTCACGATGCCGAGGCCGATGAAGATGCCGCGGGGCAGCGTCTTCTGCGGGTTCTCGGTCTCCTCGGCGCTGGTCGCGACGACGTCGAAGCCGATGAAGGCGAAGAACACGAGCGACGCCGCGGCGAGCAGGCCGAAGACGCCGTACTGCGCCGGCTCCGAGCCGGTGAACCAGGACACGAGCGACTGCGTCCAGACGCTGCCCTCGGCGCCCTTCGAGGGCTCGGCCGGCGGGATGAACGGGGTGAAGTTTGCGGCCTTGACGAAGAACGCACCCGCGACGATGACGAAGACGACGATCGCGACCTTGATGACCGTGATGACCGCCGAGACACGGCTCGACAGGCGGGTGCCGAAGGCGAGCAGGACCGTGAAGATGCCGACGATCAGGACGGGGCCCCAGGTGAAGCCGATCGGGCCGAACTGGATCGTGCTCGGCAGGGTGATCCCGAACACGTCGAACGCGGTGCTGAGGTAGATCCCCCAGTACTTCGCGATCACGGCACTGGCCGTGAGGGTCTCGAGGATGAGGTCCCAGCCCACGATCCACGCGAGCAGCTCGCCCATCGTGGCGTAGGTGAACGTGTACGCGGACCCGGCGACGGGGATCGTCGAGGCGAACTCGGCGTAGCACATGATCGCCAGCCCGCAGGTGACGGCCGCGAGCAGGAACGACACGATGACACCGGGGCCGGCGAAGTTCGCGGCGGCGTTCGCACCGACCGAGAAGATGCCGGCACCGACCGCGACCGCGATGCCCATCGCGGCGATGTCGAAGGTCTTCAGCGACCGCTTGAGCGAGCGCCCCTTCTCCTCGGAGTCGGCCAGTGAGGCCTCGATGGACTTGATGCGGAGCTTCGGTGCCATGGGGTGGTTCCCGTCATCGGCTGGCGGCGGACCACGCGAGGTTACTGGTGTACCAGCCCGGCACGCAAACAGGGCGAGTCGGCCGTCGCCGCCCGACGAGCGGCCCTCCGGGCGGCCTGGAGGCGCGGCTCGGCTCAGGCGTTCCGGCGCCAGTCCGACAGGAACCGGGCCCCGGCCTCGTCGTGGATCACGCCGTCGGGTGCGGTGAGCACCGGGTACGGCGTCGCCGGCACCCCGTCGGCGGGCCGGACGTCGACGTGGGCCACGTCGTGGCCGTTCGCGTGCAGCCAGTCCGCCATGGCGTAATCGCTGCGCGAGTCGCCCATCGTGCGCCACGCGACGGGCAGCTCGCCGTCGCGGGCGAGGAGCTCGAGGGACCGCGCGGCCCCCAGGTCCTTGCCGCTGCGGTCCGACTCCACGTCGGTCGAGATGATCGTCGGGTCGATGCGCCACTGCACGGCGCCGTCGGCGTCGGGTCGGGCGTCGTCGAGCCGGCGCACACCGAGACCCCGGCGCTCGAGTGCGGCCATCGCCTTCGCGTCGAACTCCGGCTGGCGGGCGAGGTACGTCGCGTTCGGCACCTCGACGCGCTGCTCGATCGACACCATGGCGCGCTTGGTCTCGTCGAAGAACACCAGGTCGGCGTACTCGTCGCGGACCAGCTCGCGCATCTCGTCGGCGTAGTCGCGGGGCAGGGCGAGGTCCTCGGCGACGGTCAGCTCACCCATGCCGCCCTCGTACTGCGGCCCGATCGAGCACCACACCGCGCCCTTCTCGCAGACGGCGTGCACGCGGCCGCCGGCGGCCAGGCCACCGGCGAGGAGCGGTCCCACCACCTCACGCCGGATGAAGGCGTCGCTGCGGCCGGTGTTGAAGACGACCGGGATGCCCTCGGCAGCCAGCGCCACGAGGTCCTCGACGATGCTCGGGATGGCGATCGTGCGCGAGACGGGGCTCGCGACGGGTCCGTCGACGTCGAGCAGGAGACCGAGGCGGGGTGCGTTCACCGCACCATCCTCGCAGGAGAACAGCGGTCGGAGCGCATGGTGCGCAGCGGAGGATCCGCAGCGCACCGCGCGCTCGACGGCGCGCGGCGACCCGGGCAGCCCGCGCGCTCAGCGGCGCGCAGCGACCCGGGCGGTGAAGCGGTCGAGGACCCGGCCGATCACGTCCGGCGCGGGGACGTGCCCCTGCCCGGGCACCTCGGCGTACTCGGACCCCGGGACGGCCTCGACGAGCGCTCGTGCGGCCTGCCGCATCCAGTCCAGCCCGTCGCCGCCGGCGGTGACGAGCACGGGGACGCCGACCGACGCGGCGACCCGTTCGGGGACCGCCAGCAGGTTGAGCACCCGGACGTCCCGGCTCAGGACGTGCGCGTCGGTGACGAGGGACCGCCACAGGGCCCCCTTCAGCCGGAGGGCGGTGATCTGCCCCATCGGGATCCCGAGCACCCTGGCGAGGAACGCGCGCACGGCCTGGGCGCGACGGCCTGCTGCGACGTGCTCGTCGAGGGCGTCGGCGAACATCACGTCGTCCGCGTGCGGGTCCACGGTGGCGCGGTAGGGCGGTTCGTGGAGCAGCGCCGCGTCGATGGGCACGCCCGCTGCGACGGCGTGGAGCACGACGCCGGCGCCGACGCACATGCCGAGCGCGGTGACCGGTCCGTCGACGTCCGCGACGACCGCGGCCAGGTCCTCGACCTCGCGCTCGATCGCCCAGGGCTCGGTGTCGCCGCTCGCACCACGGCCGCGACGGTCGTAGGTGATCACGCGGTAGCGGTCGCGGAGCTCCGCGGTGAGCAGGTTCACGTAGGGGGTGCCGTGGTGGTCGAACGCGCCGCCGACGACGACGAGCGCAGGACCGTTCCCCCCGTCGGCGACGGCCAGGACCGTCCCGTCCGCGGAGACGACCGTGCGGTCGACGTGCTGGTCCATGGGTTCCTTCGTGCGGCGGTGGTCGACGTGCTGCGTCGGGCTCGGAGCGGACCGTGCGGGAGTCGGTGCTCGCAGTCTGGCAGCCGGACCGGAGGCTGTCTCCCCCCGCTTCCAGGGGCAGAACGCCGGACCTGTCCCTCGACCGCGTGGGTCGGACGTGCCAGGATCGTACGAGTACACCTGTACTCAAAAGATCGGGGACGTCGTGACACTCATCGCCATCATCGCCTGCGAGATCGCCTTCTGGGTCGCGATCGTCGGCGGACTGACCGCGCGGTACCTGCTCCGACGGCCCCGGCTCGGCACCGCGTTCCTCGTCGCCGCTCCCCTCGTCGACCTCGTCCTGCTCGCCCTGGTCGCGGTCGACCTGCTCGGCGGCGGAACCGCGTCGTGGCACCACGGTCTGGCGGCCGTCTACATCGGGGTCTCCGTGGCCTACGGGCACCGGATGGTCGCATGGGCGGACGTGCGGTTCGAGCACCGCTTCGCCGGAGGCCCACCGCCGGAGCGCCTGGCCGGGCGGCGGTACACAGCCCAGTGCTGGGGCGACGTCGCGCGGACGACCCTGGCCGTCCTGGTCGCCGGTGGCATCGTCGGCGGCCTCGTGGTGCTCGTGGGCGACCCGGAGCGGACCGCGGAGCTGCAGGGCGCCGTGGGGGTCATGGGACTCGTCCTCGGGATCGACCTGCTCTGGGCGATCAGCTACTCGATCTGGCCCAGGAAGGCGGACGCGTCGGCGACGGGTCGCGCCGTAGGCTGACCCGGTGCCCCGTCACGTCGACCAGCAGGAGCGGAGCGCCGAGGTCACCGCGGCCTGCCTCCGGATCCTCGAGCGCGACGGCCTGGCCGCCCTGTCCGTCCGGAACGTCGCCGACGAGGCCGGCATCGCCCCGGCATCGCTCCGTCGGCTCTTCCCGAGCCAGGACGCCCTGCGCGAGCACTGCCTCACCAGCATCGAGGACCGCGTCCGGGTGCGCATCACGGCGCTCACGTCGACCGGCCGCACGCTCGCCCTCGACACCCTGGCCGAGGTGCTGCCGCTCGACGCGGAGCGCACGACGGAGATCCTGGCGCAGGTGCAGCTCGGCGTGCTGTCCCGGACCGACGACCGGCTCGCTGCCACCGTTCGACGGCTGGACACCGGTGTCGGAGCCGTCTGCAACCGCGCGCTCGGGATCCTGGCGGACGCGGGCGCGATCGCGTCCGACCGGGACCTCGTCGACGAGGCCGACCGGCTGCACGCACTCGTCGACGGACTCGCGGTCGGGCACACCTGGGACCCGGGTGCACGCAGCCCGGAGCGGGTGCTGGCACTCGTCCGCCTGCACCTCGACGGACTGCGGGCGCCGCGCGACCCCTGAGCGGCGCGGTGTCGGACGGGTCAGCGCCCGCGGTACACCTCGCGGCGGTGACCGGCCCTGACGACGACCACGACGAGTCGCCCGTCGTCGATCACGTAGATGACGCGGTAGTCGCCGACGCGCACCCGCCACTCTGGACTGTTCACGAGCCGCCGTGCCGCCGGGGGTCGCGGTTCCTCGGCGAGGATCATCAGGACGCCTTCGACCAGTCGTCGTGCGTTCGGCGGGAGCTTCCGGATCGCCCGACCGGCGCTCGGCTCGAACTCGATCTCGTAGGTCATCCCATCCCGAGTTCGCGCTTGAGGTCTGCCCACGAGATGTTCTGACCACCGAGGCGCTCGTTCTCCACCCGCGCTTCCTCGACCGCCTTGAGGTCGTCCAGGTCCTCCGCCGCTTCGAGCAACCGGTCGAGGACGTCCGCGTCCACCACCGCCGCGACGCGCTTCTTGCGCCGGGTGAGGTAGACGGGCTCGTGCCGGGCGTCGTCGATGATCGACGCCAAGCGACCGCGTGCTTCCGAGATCGACACTTCGCTCACTCGTACATTCTAGTGTGTTTTGTACACCTCAAACGAGGGCGGTCGTCCCCACCGATTCACGCTCGAGCAGGGATCGCTTGACGTCGAGCCCCCACGCGAACCCGCCGAGACTGCCGTCGGTGCGGAGGACGCGGTGGCACGGCACGAACAACGCCGGAGCGTTCCGCGCACACACGCTGGCCGCGGCGCGGACGGCGTCGGGCCGGCCCATCGCGGCCGCGAACTCGGTGTACGTGAGCACGGCCCCCGCCGGGATGAGGCGGAGCTGCCGCCACCCCTCGGCGAACAGGTCGGTGCCGAACTGCCGAACGGGCACCTGCATCGCGTGGTCCACCTCGCCCGCGTAGAAGGCGTCCACCGCATCGGCCGAGGAGACCCGTCCGTCGACGATGCGGTCCGGGCGGTGTCGGTCGGCGATCCGGCCGAGGATGCGCTCGACGTCGTCCGTCCACCCCGAGGCGAGGACGCGGCCGTCGGCGTCCTCGAGCACGGTGAAGGGTCCGTCAGGGGTGTCCAGGGTCTGGATCGTGGCGTCGGTCATCGTTCTTCCTTCCGGAGGGCAACAGGGACGCTGGCGTGCGCCGCGGCACCGGCCGCGATGGCGCGGTCGATGACCGGCCGCCAGCAGTGCATCGTCAGGTAGCTCCGCCAGGGCGCCACCTGCTCCGACCATAGGGAGAGCTCGCGCGCCGTCCCGGGCAGCCCGAGTTCCTGTGCACCGTTGCGCACGGCGAGGTCGCTGTGGAGGAAGACGTCGGGGTGGTGCCGCACGCGGAGTGCCACGTAGTCCGCCGTCCACGGCCCGATGCCCTTCACCCCGAGGAGCCCGGACCGCAGGTCGTCGAGCGACTGCCCGCCGTCCACGACGAGCGAGCCGTCGGCGAGCGCCGCGGCGACCCGGATGATCGTGTCCACGCGCGCGGTCGGTCCGCGCAGGACCTCACGGCCGCGCTCGGCGATCGTCGCGGCGTCCGGGAACAGCAGCCCGCCGTCGAGCAGTGCCGGGGACACCGGACGGCCGAGCGCCGCCACCAGCCGGGTCTGGGCCGTCCGGGCCGCCGCGACGGAGACCTGCTGGCCGATCAGCGTCCGGAAGAGGGTCTCGTGGGGGTCGACGGCTCCGGGGAGCCGGATGCCGGGCACGCGCGCGACGACGTCCGCCAACGCCGGGACCGTCCCGAGGACGGTGTCCACGGCGACGGGGTCGGCATCGAGGTCGAAGAACGAGCGCATCCGCGCCACGAGCGTCGGGAGGTCGGACAGGTCGGCGACGCGCACCCGCAGGTCGATCCCGGTGGTGTGGCGCACCGCGCCCGGCCCGGCCCCCTCGGCGGCGGCGGCCGACACGGTGACGTGCGCCGCGCCTCCAGGCAGGTCGAGCAGGCGTCCGTACGCGGTGACGCGACCCGTCGGGGCGAGCGTCACCTGCTCCAGCCCGGGGAGGGCGTGCAGGGCGTGCCAGTCGAGCAGCCCCTGCACGTCGAACGGGGCGCGGGCCGGCAGGTGCACGTGCAGGGCTCCGTCCGCGACCGGCTGCAGGGTGCGGCGGGCACGGAGTTCGGTCGGCGTGACGGCGAAGACCTCGCGCACGGTGTCGTTGAACTGGCGCACGCTCGCGAAGCCCGCGGCGAACGCGACGTCGGCGACGGGCAGGTCGGACGAGGTGAGCAGCGTCCTCGCGGTCTGCGCGCGGTGCGCACGACTGAGCGCCTTCGGCCCGGCCCCGAGCTCCGCGGTGAGGATCCGGTTGAGCTGTCGCTCCGAGTAGCCCACG
This sequence comes from Curtobacterium sp. L1-20, assembly GCF_048755855.1. Classification (GTDB taxonomy): domain Bacteria; phylum Actinomycetota; class Actinomycetes; order Actinomycetales; family Microbacteriaceae; genus Curtobacterium. Next base: position 334,590 of record NZ_CP151473.1, read on the forward strand.
CGCGCCGCGAGCCCCGGCACACCGTCCCGCTCCACGACGCCGTCGAGGACGAGGCGCATCGCGCGGCCGGCGACGTCCTCGCGGAGGTCCCACTCGGGACTGCCCGGTGTCGCCTCGGGCAGGCACCGCTTGCAGGCCCGGAAGCCGGCGAGGTGCGCCGCGGCGCTCGTCCGGTAGAAGGTGACACCCGTGACCTTCGGCGTGCGGGCCGGGCAGCTCGGTCGGCAGTAGATGCCGGTGGAGTGCACCGCGGTGACGAACTGCCCGTCGAACCGGGCATCGCGGGAGGCGACCGCCCGGTGCCGTTCGGCGTGCAGTGCGTCGTTGCCCGGATCGGTCATGTGCCCAGCCTGACACGCGCCACCGACGGGTCACTGGCGGGAATCGGACGGGGCAGTGCGGCATGCGTCCGGCCTGCGCCGGGGAGCGGGCGGCGGCCGGGAGGCGCGGCTAGCGTGGTCGACGTGAGCACGGTGGACGACGTGACCGGTCCCGGCGGCCTGCCGTTCCGGACCGACGTCGAGATCGCGATGCTGCTGGTGTCGGCCCGGCACCGCTACGAGGGGCGTCCCGCGGACGGCGCGCTGCCCGTCCGGTCGACGGACCCCGACGAACGGCAGGGCTCGATCGAGCTGCGCGCCGGCCTCGGGATCGTCGGCGACCGCTACTTCGCCTCACGGGCGCACGTGCACGCCTCCGTGACGCTGATCGCGCTCGAGTCGCTCGAGGCGGTCGGCACGGAACTCGGCGTGACCGTCGACCCGGCGGCGACCCGACGGAACGTCTTCCTGCGCGGGGCAGACGTCGAGGCCCTGCGCGGTGAGCCCTTCGCGATCGAGAGCCCGGGACGCGCGGCCGTCCGCTTCCACGGGTACCGACCCGCGAACCCGTGCGCCTGGATGGACCACGAGGTGGCTCCCGGGGCGTTCCGGGCGATGCGCGGACGGGGCGGGCTGCGGTGCGACCCGGAGTCCGACGGTGTGCTCACCCTCGGCCCCGCGGTGCTCCGCACGGCCCGCCCCGTGGCGCTGCCCAGCCCTGCGGACTAGGCCGTCAGGGCGTGCTCGATCGCGTCGACGAACGCGGGGAGGTCGTCCGGGTTCCGGGAGGTGATGAGGCCGCCGTCGACCTGGACCTCCTGGTCGACCCACTCGCCGCCGGCGTTCCGGACGTCGGTCTGCAGCGACGGGAAGGACGTGATCGTCCTGCCGCTCACGACACCCGCCTCGATGAGGGTCCACGGGCCGTGGCAGATGGCGGCGACGGGCTTGCCGGCCTCGGCGAAGGCCGACACGAGTGCGACCGCGTCGGTGTCCTGCCGGATGGTGTCGGCATTGATCGTGCCGCCGGGGACCACGAGTGCGTCGTACCGGTCCGCGCTGACACTCCCGATGGTGGTGTCGGTGTCGACGGACTTGCCCGGGTCCTTGTCGCCGACGAGGGTCTCGATGGAACCGGACTCCTGCGCCGCCACCGTGACCGTGGCGCCGCGCTCGCGGAGCTGCTCCACCGGGACGACGATCTCGTCCTGCTCCACGCCGTAGTTCGTCGCGATGACGAGGACGTTCTTGCCGTCGAGGGTTGCCATGGTGTGCTCCTTCCGCGGCCCGGTCGTTCCGGCCGCACCGACCAGGATCGTCCGGACGCCCTGGGCACCGACGCAGCCGCGTGCGGGAGACGGACACCCGCTGCGCGACAGCTGCCGGGTGCCGGACGCCGGCCGCGGCCGCTGACGGGTGCGGGCCGGACTCAGCCGCGGAGGCGGAAGGCGTCGCCCTCGCGCGTGACGGTGATGCCGTCGTACCCGCCGACCCGGTAGAGCCCCGCGGTCACCGCGGCCTCGAGCGGTCCGACGACGACGGTGGTCGCCCCCGACGCGATCGCGGCCTCGAGCCCTGCGGGTGCGTCCTCGAACGCCACGCAGTCGCCGGCGTCGACGCCCAGCAGTGCCGCTCCGCGCAGGTACCCGTCGGGGTGCGGCTTGCCGTGCTCGACGTCCTCGGAAGCGACCACCGCGCCGGGCACGTGCACGCCGGCGGCACGCATCCGGTTCACCGCGAGCTCGTGCGGCGCGCTGGTGACCAGTGCGACAGGGACACCCGCGTCGACGAGACGGGACACGAAGTCGGCTGCCCCGGGGACCTCGGTGATGCCGTCGACGTTGTCCGTCTCGGCGGCGATCATCACGTCGACGATGCGCTGCTGCTCGTCGAGGGACAGCTCGGGGAGGAAGTGCTGGACGGTGTCGATGGTCTGCCGGCCGTGCGAGAACCCGAGGATCGTCGCCGGGTCGATGCCGTGCTCCGCACCGAAGCGCGACCACGCTCCCTCGACCACCGCGGTCGAGTCGACGAGCGTCCCGTCCATGTCGAAGAGGACCCCGGACGCCACGATGTCGATCACGCAGGCGACCCTAGCGCGCGCGGACGTACCGTGTGAGGAGGACGTCGCCCTCGCCGCGCAGCACGTGCACCGGACGCATCCGACGCAGGTCTGGCGCCGAGCCCCGGGTGATCCGCGGACCCGCGCCGCCCTCGAGCGACGGGTCGACCGTCAGCGTCAGCTCGTCGACCAGGTCCGCCGCCACGAGCGCACCGAAGAACGACGGGCCGCCCTCGCAGTGGACCGACGTCAGGCCGCGGGCCGTCAGGGCCGCCGCGACGCGGGTGACGTCGACGGCGTCGGGGTCGGCGCCGCTGCACCCCACCACGTCGGCGACCTCCGCGAGCGCGGCGTCGACGCCGTGCGCGGCCCGGTCCGAGGTCAGCACGAGCGGGCGCACCGGCGCCTCGGTGAACACCCGCGAACCGGGGTCGAGCGACAACGAGCCCGAGACGATCGCGAAGACCGGGTGGTCGGGCTCGCCGTGGGCGCGGCGCCACGCGACGTCCGCGTCGTGGAGCACCATCGGGCCGTACCCCTCGTCGCGCACGGTCCCCGCCGCGACGAGGACGACGTCGGCGACCCGGCGGAGCAGGTCGAACACCCGCAGGTCGTCCGGGCCGCCCAGCGCCCCGGTCGTGCCGGCCGCCGACGCCGAGCCGTCGAGCGTGGTGACGAAGTTGACGCGCAGCCACGGGCCGGCCGCCACGTCCGCCGTGTACAGCGCGAGCAGGTCGGCGTCGGAGAGGTCCGCGACCGACGGGGGCAGGAGGTTCACGTGTTGTGCCGTGCTTCCACCGGGGCACGCCACCCGAGCGTCGCCTCCACCATGCGCATCGCGTCGACGCTCTCGACGACGTCGTGCATGCGGACGATCCGGGCGCCGAGCATCGCGCTCACGGTCGCCACGGCGAGCGACCCGGCGAGGCGTTCCCCCCGGGGTCGCCCGAGGGACTCCCCCACGAAGTCCTTGTTGGACACGGCTGCGAGCACCGGGTAGCCGAGCGCGACGACCTCCGGCAGCCGACGGGTCAGCTCGAGGGTGTGCACGGTGTTCTTGTTCAGGTCGTGTCCGGGGTCGACCACGATCCGCGACTCCGGGATGCCCGCGGCGAGCGCACGGTCCACGCGCTCCCGGAGGAAGTCGACGACCGCACGGCCGATGTCCTCGTAGTGCGGCGGTACCGGAAGTTCCTGCCGCGGCGGCGCCGTCGAGTGGGTGATGACGACGGTGGCGTCGGAGTCGGCGACGACCGCGGCCATCCGCGGGTCGGAGAGCCCGGTGGTGTCGTTCACGACCCCGGCCCCCGCGGCGATCGCGGCCTCGGCGACCTCCGGCCGGAAGGTGTCGACCGAGATGACGACGTCGGACTGCTGCGCGAGCTGCGTGACGACGGGCAGCACGCGATCGAGCTCCTCGCGCGCGGGCAGCTCCGGACCGGGGGCGAACTTGACGCCGCCGATGTCGACCCAGTCGGCGCCCTGCTCGGCGGCGCGGACCGCGGCCTCGACCGCGCGGTCGAGCGCGAAGGTCGCACCGCGGTCGTGGAAGGAGTCCGGCGTGCGGTTCACGATGGCCATCACCGCGATGCGGTGGTCGAAGTCGAAGGTGCGCCCGCCGATCGTGCGGACGGGTTCCCGCAGCTCGGGAACCACCCAGCCGGGCGCCGTCACGCGCCGGCCTCGTGGCCGGGTGCGACGGTCGGGGTCGCCCGGGTGCCGTCGCCGGCGCCGATGAGTGCGATCGCCTCGGCGCGACCCGCTGCCTCGGCCAGCGTGCCGCTCGCCGCCACGGTGACGGTCGTCGACGCCGACTGCCGCTCGCCGCGCGTCGTCACGCACTGGTGCTGGGCGTCGAGCACGACGAGGACGCCGTCGGCCCCGAGCCCCTCGGCGATCGTGGCCGTGACCTGCTCCCCGAGTCGCTCCTGCAACTGCGGACGCGAGGCGACCGCGTCGAGGACCCGCGACAGCGTTCCCAGCCCGATGAGTCGGTCGCCCGGGGCGTAGGCCATGTGGGCCACCCCGGTGAAGGGCAGCAGGTGGTGCTCGCACACCGAGCGGAACCGGACGTCCCGCACGATCACGAGCTGTCCACGGTCGCCGTCCTCGGCGTGCACCGTGCCGTCACGGGCGATCGCGACGGCGTCGGTGCCGATCCCGGCGAAGAACTCCGCGTACGCATCGGCGACACGGAAGGGGGTGCGTTCGAGCTCGGGCCGGTCCGGGTCCTCACCGATGCCGAGCAGCAGTTCGCGCACCGCGGCCTCGACGCGGGCGCGGTCCATGCGTGACGTCACCCGTCCATCCAACACCAGCTCTGGCCGGAGAACGCGGGCGCGTCCCCAGGGGAGGTCGACGTGGGGCGGCGAGCCGCGCCTCCCGTCCGGTGGGTCGCCCCGTTCAGTCTCCGACGGCGTGCGCCGCGAACGTCGCGGCGACCGGCCGCTGCGCGCCCCACAGACCGGTGGCCCGGTCGACGGGGACGAGCCCGTACCGGTCCTGCCCCGGCCCGGCAGTGGGCTGGTCGAGGAGTTCGTACAGGAAGACGTGGGTCAGCGTCCGGGGACCGCGGTCGCGGAGAGCCACGAGGGTCTCCTCGAGACGCCGTGCCTGCGCGCCGAGCGCCGCGCGGTCGGTCGCCGCGCCGCCCTCGAGGTTGAGCTCGGTGATGAGGACCTCGCCCTGCGGCAGCGCGCCGATCCGGTCGAGCACGGCGAGGAGTTGGTCGTCGCCCGTCAGGTGGTTCTGTTCCGTGTGCGCGTACCAGTTGAGCGAGTTCACGTCCCACAGCAGGCCGTCCCGGTGCGCGCGTTCGAGGAACCCGGTGTGCTTCCACGCCACGTTCGCGATCGTGCGCGCCGTCGGGTCCCCGAGCCGGACACCGTCGCGGAGGGCGGACTGCACGTTGCGCACCATCGGGTACGCCTCGGTGTCGAAGTGGTCGATCCGGGAACCGTCCACACCGCTCTTGATGGCGACGTTGTCGAGCTCGTTCGCCAACTGGAACCAGGGGATCCGACCGGCGTAGCGCTGGACGACGGGCACGGTGTTGTCGACGAGCGACCCGTACGACCTGCGGTAGCCACCCTCCGGCGTGAGGACGCACAGCAGTTCGAGACCGAGCTGCTCCGCGGTGTCGACGACGGTGTCGTACCAGCGCCAGTCCCACCGGGCGGACATCGTCAGGGGCACGAACCAGTCGAGCCGGTACGCAGTGCACCCGAACACTCTGGCCAGCTGGAGCTGTTGCACCACGTCCGCCGCCGGGTAGGAGAACCCGTCGATCCAGGGGTGGTGACCGCCGACGCCGAACCGCACCGGCGAACCCGCTCGTCGGGAGTGCGTCGCGGCGAGGGGACCGGTCTGGGTGGCGGATGCACCGCCGGCACCGGCGATGGCGAACGCCCCGCCGAGCAGCATCGCGGCGGCGGACTGGAGGACGGCTCGTCGCCCGGTCGTCCCGGAGGTGGTCGTGGCATGGTCGGTGGTCTGCATGCTCGGAACCTAGGCGGCCACTCGTCCCGCCGCGAAGCTCGTAGTATTTCGTGGTGAGCGCCCCGCAGACCGACACCACGCCCCGGAACCGCTTCGCGTCCGGCCTCGACCGTTTCTTCGCCATCACGCACCGCGGGTCGACCATCCCGCGCGAGATCCGCGGTGGACTCGTGTCGTTCGTGACGATGGCCTACATCGTCATCCTCAACCCGCTCATCCTCGGCGGGTTCAGCCAGGACCAAGCACCGCAGGACGTCGTCGGCGGCTGGCTGCAGAACGCGCAGGTCGCCGCGGCCACCGGCCTCGTCGCCGGACTCATGACGATCGCCATGGGCCTCACCGCGAACCTGCCGTTCGGCATCGCAGCAGGGCTCGGGATCAACTCGTTCCTCGCCGTGAGCGTCGTCCACCAGGTGACGTGGGCCGAGGCGATGGGCCTCGTCGTCATCAACGGCGTCGTCATCGTCATCCTGGCGCTCACCGGCATCCGCACGATGATCTTCACGGCGGTGCCGGCGCAGCTCAAGGCCGCTATCACCGTCGGCATCGGCCTGTTCATCGCGTTCATCGGGCTCGTCGACTCCGGGTTCGTCCGCACCACCAAGAACGCGTCGCCGCCGCTGCAGCTCGGCGAGGACGGCTCCGTGTCGGCGCTCCCGACGATCGTGTTCCTCATCGGCCTGGTCATCATCGGCACGCTCATGGCCCGCAAGGTGAAGGGCGCCCTGCTGATCGGCATCGTGGCGACCACGATCATCGCGATCATCCTGCAGGCGATCTTCAAGGTCCCGACGTCGGTCGACTCCCCCACCGGCTGGAACCTCAACGCGCCGGGGCTGCCGAACGCACTGTTCGCCGTCCCCGACCTGTCGCTCGTCGGGCACGCCGACGTCTTCGGGGCGTTCACCCGCATCGGGCCGATCGCCGCGTCGATGCTCGTCTTCACGCTCGTCTTCACCAACTTCTTCGACGCCATGGGCACGATGACCGGGCTGGCGAAGGCCGCGGGCGTCGCGCACCCGGACGGCACCTTCCCGCGGCTGAAGTCGGCGCTCGTCGTCGAGGGTGCCGGCGCGATCGCCGGCGGTGGCGCGTCGGTGTCGTCGAACACGGTGTTCATCGACTCGGCGTCCGGGATCGGCGAGGGTGCCCGGACCGGCATGGCCTCCGTCGTCACCGGCCTGCTGTTCCTCGCGTCGATGTTCCTGACGCCGCTGACGCAGGTCGTCCCGCTCGAGGTCGCCGCCGCCGGGCTGGTCGTCGTCGGCGCGCTGATGGTCGCCCAGGTGAAGGACATCGACTGGACCGACTTCGGCGCGGCCCTGCCGGCGTTCCTGACGATCGTGATCATGCCGCTGACCTACTCGATCGCGAACGGCATCGGCGCCGGCTTCATCAGCTGGGTCCTCATCAAGCTGCTGTCCGGCCGCGGTCGGCAGGTGTCGTGGCTGCTCTACGTCGTCGCTGCGGGCTTCCTGCTGTACTTCGCGCGCGGGCCGCTCGAGGCGCTGCTCGGCGTCGGCTAGCGGCAGGTCCGGTCCGGACCGGAGCGGTTCGGACCGGAGCGGTCCGGACCGTGCCGCCAGGGCGACAGTTCCCGCGAAGGCGTGCGAAGGCGATCCGTCGAAGCGACAGTCCTCCGCGGATCATCAGCGTTGAACTGTCGCTCCCGCGTCGTGGTCGCGCCCGCGTCGCGGCCGACCGGGAGGCGCGGATCAGTCCGGCAGGTCGGCCGGCTTGGCCTCGTGGCGACGCCGGCCCGGGGTGCGCCGGTCCTCCTTCATGCTCGCCTCGTACAGGTGGCGCTTACCGCCGACGAGCTGGTCGCGCGCGGTCTTCTCGAGTTCCTTGGCGAGGGCGTAGTAGTTGTCGTCGTAGTCCTCGACGATCTGGAAGGTCCACCGCCCGTCGATCACGTTGCGACCGACGAGCTCGGTGTCGATCCGCTCGGCCAGCTCGGTGTGACCCGCCTTCCGGAGCTGTTCGACGGCCTCACCGAGGTTGAGGTCCGCCGTGCCCGTCAGACGGTGGAACCCGTAGAGCAGACCGCGGGCGTGCTCGAGGACCTCGACCGCGGCCGACAGGGTACCAAGGGCCTCGACGGTCGCCTCGGACACCCCCTCCGGTACCTGGTGCTGGTCGTCGGGGCCCTGGGCGTCGTCGTTCGTCATGGGTCTCGTCTACCGGAGCGATGCTGCCGGTGCTCCGAGGTGCGGTCACTTCGTCGCGTTCGGGTGGTGCGTGTGCACGGCGAGGAGGTGCACCGTCCGGTCGTCGTCGTCCACCGTGTACCAGAGGCGCGCGCCACGCTTCAGCTCGAGCTGCCGCCGGACCCAGGTGCGGCCGGAGTGCGTCACGACCCCGAGTTCCCCGCGGAGCGCATGGCAGGCCAGGTCCTCCGCCGTGGGGTCCGTGGTCAGCCGTTCCCAGGCGGCCACGACCGCGTTGCGTTGAGTCGCGACCAGGTCCCGCCGACCGAGCTCCGCCGATCGTGTCCCGAAGACGATCGTGTACTCGGTCGTCCGCACCGGCCGGGCGACATCGGCACGTCGCGCGGCCACCGGTCAGGGCTTCTCGACGGGCGTGGGGTCGCCCACGATCTCGGGCTCGCTCGTGTCCCACCCGGCTGCGATGGCCTCGGCCGAGTTCCGCCAGGCCTGCATCTCGAGGAGGAGCCGGCGGGGCTGGTGCAGGGAGAACGAGCCGCGAGCGACGTCGACGATCTCCCGGGCGAACCGCTGCTGGTCGGCGCGGCTCAGGAGCTTGAGCCACGGGTACGGAACGGCGAGCCGGTCGTGCAGCGGCAGGTCCTCGTGCACGGTGACGGCGGCGATGAGCTGGGCCGCGATCTCCAGCACCGCCTCGTCCTCGTCTGAGCGCTCCTTCGTCGTCAGCACCAGTGGCTTCCCGTCACGACGGGTGACCTCGAGCGGCTCGTGCTCAGCGGCCGCGAAGACCTCCTTCGCGTGACGCGACAGGTCGGAGGACTGCACGGAACGTCGTGGACGACCGGGAGCGATGAGGGTCATGTGCCGAGCGTATTCAGAACGTGTTCTGAACGCAAGGACATCGATGCAGGACCGGGCCGTCGGGTGCCCACGGTACGGTTCCGGCATGACCAGGTGGGTCGCGCTGCTGCGCGGGGTGAACGTCAACGGGATCACGATCAAGAGCGCCGACCTCGCGGCGCTGTTCCGGGAGCGCGGGTACCGGGACGTCCGGACCGTCCTCGCCTCGGGCAACGTCGTGTTCACGTCCGACGCCACGGCCGAGGCGCTGCAGCCCGCCATCGAGCAGGCGCTCCGCGACCGGTTCGGGTACGACGCCTGGATCGTGCTCGTCCCGCACGACGACCTCGCCGCGATCGTGGACGGCTTCCCGTTCCCCTCCGCCGAGGACCGCCACGACTACGTGCTCTTCGGCTCGGACGAGGCGGCGCTCGACGACCTGCTGGCCGACCTCGACGTCGACGAGGCCGTCGAGCGGGTCACCCGTGGCACGGGGGTCGTCTACTGGTCGTGCCCGAAGGGGTCGAGCACCGACACCGTATTCGCGAAGCGGGCCGGCGCCGCCCGCTTCAAGCGGACGACGACGACCCGGAACGCGAACACGCTGCGGAAGCTCCTGTGACGCGCGGCGGGCTCCACCACGTCGAGCTGCGGACCGGCGACCTCGGTGCCGCCGGGGACGCGTGGGGGTGGCTCCTCGGAACACTCGGCTACGAACCGTTCCAACGGTGGCCGAGCGGCCGGAGTTGGCGTCTCGGCCCGGTGTACGTCGTGCTCGAATCAGCGCCGCTCGACGGCGTGCACGACCGCCGCCGTCCGGGGTTGAGCCACCTCGCGTTCCACGCCGGTACGTCCGACGACGTCGAGCACATCTGGTCCGCCGCCCCGGAGCACGGATGGCGGTGCCTGTACGAGGACCGCCACCCGTACGCCGGCGGGCCCGACCACCACGCCGCGTTCCTGGAGGACGCGGAGCGGTTCAAGGTCGAGCTCGTCGCCGACCAGCCGGACGGCGAGGCGCGGTGAGGCGCGGCGACTAACGTCGCAGGACAGGACGCTGCGGGCTCAGGACTGCGGCGGCTGCCCGTTGCTCGCGGTCGTCCCGCCGTCCACGGCGAGGACCGCACCGGTGATGAACGACGCCGCGTCGCTCGCGAGGAACAGGATCGCGGCCGCGACCTCGTCGGGCTGCCCGCCCCGGCCGAGCGCGACCCGCTCGGCGAACTTCGCCTGCAGGTCCTCGTCCTGCGCCTGGTCCTGCGTGAGGTCGGTCCAGATGAGCCCGGGCGCGACGGCGTTCACGCGGACGCCGAACTGCCCGTTGTCGAGCGCAGCGGCCTTCGTGAAGTTCGTGACGCCACCCTTCGCCGCGTTGTACGGGCTCATGCGCCAGTCGGCGTCCTCGCCCGACACCGACGAGGTGTTGACGATCGACCCCTTCGTCTCGCGGAGGAAGGGCAGCGCTGCGCGGGTGCCGTAGAAGACCCCGGACAGGTCCGTCTCGATGACCCGCCGCCACTCGTCGGTGCTGATGTCGGTGATGTCTCCGGAACTGAAGGTGCCGGCGTTGTTCACGAGGACGTCGATGCGGTCGAAGCGGTCGACGGCGGCGTCGACGACGGTCTGCCAGTCGTCCGGGTCGGCGACGTCCGCTCGGAGCGCGACGGTCCGGTCGGTCGGCAGGGAGTCCCCGACGGCGCGTACCTTCTCGTCGACGCTGTCGGTGATGACGACCGAGCCGCCCTCGGCGACGAACGCCCGCGCGGTTGCCTCGCCGATGCCGGATCCCGCTCCGGTGATGATCGCGACCTTGCCCTCGAAGCGCATGTCCATGGTGTCTCCTCTCGTTGCACGATGACCGTGCCCGGGAGACGCCATCGGCCCGAGGGGCACGGCGCACCACGGTGCCCGCCTCCGGCTGGGTGCGTTCGGAGGCGGGTACGAGCGGGACGCTCAGGCGGTCGTTTCGTCCGGGTCGAGGTCGCGGTCGAGCGAGATCGTCGGGATCGACGCGGTCACCACCGACCCGTCGGCGCGCAGCGTGCCCTGGATGTCGCTCGTCGTCGGTGCGCGACCGGTCATCCGCGGACCGTGGTGGGGCATCGGCACGACGGTGGGGGCACCGGCGGTGACGTCCCACTGCTGGTTGTGGACCCAGGCAGTGAAGCCCTCGCCGGTCTCGACCGTGAACGTCATCCGCTCCTGCTCGAGGTCGACCCGGATGCGGGACCCGTGGACGGTGATGCGGTACGTCAGCCGTTCCCAGTCCTTCGGCAGACGCGGGTTGAAGGTCATCCGACCGCCGTGGTCGCGCATGCCGCCGAACCCGTTGACGAGCCCGCCCCACACGCCACCGGTCGACGCGATGTGCACCCCGTCGCTGGTGTTGCCGTGCAGGTCCGCCAGGTCGACGTAGAGCGCGGTCTGGAAGTAGTGCAGCGCGAGGTCGTGGTACCCGACCTCGGCGGCCATGATCGACTGCACGACCGCGGACAGGGTCGAGTCACCCGTGGTCAGGGCGTCGTAGTAGTCGAAGTCACGACGCTTCTCGGCGGCGGTGAACTCGTGCCCCTGCAGGAAGAGCGCCAGGACGACGTCCGCCTGCTTGAGCACCTGGAACCGGTAGATGACCAGGGGGTGGTAGTGCAGCAGCAACGGCCGCTTGCTCTCGGGGGTGTTCTCGAGGTCCCAGAGTTCCTTGTCGAGGAACTGCGCGTCCTGGGGGTGGATCCCGCGGTGCGGGTCGAAGGGGATCTCCATCGACTCGGCGGCGTGCTCCCAGTCGGCGATCTCCTGCGCCTGCAGCCCGGTCCGCCGCACCATGCGGTCGTACTCCTCCGGGTCGTCGGCGGCGAGCTCGCGGCAGGCGTTCACCGCGAACCACAGGTTCGCCCGCGCCATGACGTTGGTGTAGAGGTTGTCGTCGACGACGGTCGTGTACTCGTCCGGGCCGGTGACGCCGTCGATGTGGAACTTCTTGTCGCCGTTCGAGCGCCAGAACCCGAGGTCCTCCCACAGGCGCGCGGTCTCGACCAGGATGTCGATCGCGCCCCGCTTGAGGAACTCGCGGTCGTCCGAGGCGCGGACGTACTGCATGAGCGCGTGGGCGATGTCGGCGTCGATGTGGTACTGCGCGGTACCGGCGGCGTAGTACGCGCTCGACTCCTCGCCGTTGATCGTCCGCCACGGGAACAGCGCGCCGTGCTGGTTCAGCTCCCGGGCACGCGACCGTGCGGCGTCGAGCATGTTGTAGCGGAACCGCAGGGCGTTCCGGGCGACGATCGGCGCCGTGTACGACAGGAACGGCAGGACGTAGATCTCCATGTCCCAGAAGTAGTGGCCGCCGTAGCCGGAGCCGGTGACGCCCTTCGCGGCGATGCCGTGCCCGTCGGTCCGGGCCGTGGCCTGCGCCAGCATGAAGAGGTTCCACCGCACCGCCTGCTGCAGCGCCGGCTGCCCGGCGATCTCGACGTCGCTCCTGGCCCAGAAGTCGTCCATCCACGCGCGCTGCTTCGCGAACGTCTCGTCGACGCTCTCGGCGCGCGCACGGTCGAGCGTGCGGTCGCAGCGATCGGCGAGTTCGCGGGCCGGCACGCCACGGGACGTGTGGTAGACCACGTGCTTCGTCAGCCGGATGGGCTGCCCGGCGCGCGCCTGCACGCGGTACACGTGCTTCGCCAGGTCGTCCTCGATCGACGACGACTCGTCCCAGCTGTTCTCGGTCTCGAGGTGGTGCTCCACCCCGACGCAGATGGTCATGCCCGAGCTCGCCGCCTGGTACCCGAGCAGGGACCGGCCACCGGTGCTGCGCTTGAGGTTCGGCTCGAGCACCCGCTCGGTGAACGCTTCGGCCTTGCGGGGGTCGAAGGCGTTCGCCGCGGCGCGCATCCCCGCGTGGTACTCGTCCTGCACGTCCTGCCGGTTGAGGATCTGGCTCGACAGCAGGATCGAGGCGTCGCCGTCCAGCACGGTCACCTCGTAGTCGATGACCGCAAGGTGCCGGTCCGTGAACGACACCAGACGACGGGCGCGGATGAGCACCCGCTTGCCGGACGGCGTCGACCACTCGGTCTCGCGGTACAGGTACCCGCCGCGGAAGTCGAGCCGCCGGGTGTGGCGGAGGATGTCCGCCTCGGCGAGGACGAGCGGCTCGTCGTCGACGTAGAGCCGGATGACCTTGGCGTCGGGCGCGTTGATGATCGTCTGACCGGTCTTCGCGAACCCGAAGGCGTCCTCGGCGTGCCGGATCGGCCAGGTCTCGTGGAACCCGTTGACGTACGTGCCGTACTGCACGCCGCCACGGCCCTCGTCGAGGTTGCCGCGCAGCCCGAGGTACCCGTTGCCGACGGCGAAGTTCGTCTCCGCGACGCCCTGCTCGTCGGGTGCGTACTCGGTCTCGACGAGTGCCCACTCGTCGATCGGGTACCGCACACGGTCGAGGGGGTCCGAGGTGATGGGGTTCATGCTGCTCCGTGGGGAGGGAAGGAGAGGGGGATGCGTACGGGTCGGACGGGAGGCGCGGGTCGCCCCGGCCGTGCGACCTACGACGCGTCGGTGGTCGTCGACGCCGGGAGCTGGTCGACGAGCTCGTCGAGGTCGCGCACGACGACGTCGGCGCCGTGGGCGAGCAGCGCATCCGCACCGGCGCCGCGGTCGACGCCGACGACGAGACCGAAGGCACCGTTCCGGCCGGCCTCGACACCGCTCGTGGCGTCCTCGACCACGACGCACTCGGCCGGGGTGAGCCCGTACCTGCTCGCCGCGTCGAGGTAGGTGTCGGGCGCGGGCTTGCCGGCAAGCCCGTCCTGCCGCGCGACGAGACCGTCGACGATCACCGGGAAGCGCTCGAGGATGCCGGCGGTGCGCAGCACCTGCTGCGCGTTCGCCGAGCTCGAGACCACCGCGACGGACAGCCCGGCGTCGATCGCGGCGACCAGGAACCGGAGCGAGCCGGGGTAGGGCTCGACGCCGTGCTCGGTGAGCTCCGCGGTGAACTCGGCGTTCTTGCGGTTGCCGAGGCCGCAGACGGTGTCGGCGTCCGGGGAGTCGTCGGGCGTGCCCTCCGGCAGGTCGATGCCCCGCGAGTGGAGCAGGGTGCGGACCCCGTCGTACCGGGGCTTGCCGTCGATGGAGTCGAAGTAGTCCTGCTCCGTGTACGGCGCGACACCGTGCGCGGCGAGGTACGGGGTGAAGAGACGGCTCCAGGCGCGCATGTGCACGTCGGCCGTCGGGGTGAGGACCCCGTCGAGGTCGAACAGGAGCGCTCGCTGGTCAGCGAGTCGCGCGGGGGTGCGCCGGTCCGGCGTCGTCATGTGCGGCCCTTCGTGGACGGTTCGACGTTGCTTCCGGACGAGTCTAGGACCGCTCCAGGTACCGCGTTCCGACGCGCCGCCCGCGCTGTGGAAAGAGTTCACGCGCGCGTTCCCGTGGAGGAACCGCGTGATCGGGACCGCCTGTGCGACCGCGGAGGACCGCGCGGTCAGCCTGGTGGCGACGGAAGGCACCACCATGACCAGCGACACCACGGCCGCGGGCCAGCGAGCCGACGGCTCGAAGCTCAAGCAGGCGATCACCGGCCCGCTCCTCTACCTGTTCATCCTCGGCGACGTCCTCGGCGCCGGGATCTACGCCCTCATGGGCACGCTCTCGAAGGACGTCGGCGGAGCGCTGTGGGCCCCGCTCGTGCTCGCGCTGCTGCTGGCCCTGCTCACGGCCGGGTCCTACGCCGAGCTCGTGACGAAGTACCCGAAGGCGGGCGGCGCCGCGGTCTTCGCGGAGCGCGCCTACAAGGCGCCGATCGTCTCGTTCCTCGTCGGCTTCAGCATGCTCGCCGCCGGGGTCACGAGCGCCGCCGGTCTCTCGCTCGCCTTCGCGGGTGACTACCTGGGCACGTTCGTCGACCTGCCGCGGGTGCCCACCGCCGTCGTCTTCCTCGCGCTCATCGCCTGCCTCAACGCCCGCGGGATCTCCGACTCCCTGAAGAGCAACGTGGTGATGACGATCATCGAGGTGTCCGGACTCGTGATCGTGATCGTGGTCGTCGCCGTGATGCTCGGCGGTGGTGGGGGCGACGTCACGCGCATCGGTGCGTTCCCGGCGGACGCGAACCCCGCGCTCGCCACGCTCAGCGCGGCCATCGTCGCCTACTACTCGTTCGTCGGCTTCGAGACGTCCGCGAACGTCGCCGAGGAGGTCCGCGAACCCCGCCGCGTGTACCCGAATGCCCTGTTCGGCGCCCTCGCCACCGCGGGCGTCGTGTACGTCCTCGTCGCGCTCGCCAGCGCGATCGCCCTGCCGTCGTCGGAGCTCGCGTCGTCGAGCGGCCCGCTGCTCGCCGTGGTCTCGGCCAGCGGCGTCCCGGTCCCCGACTGGGTGTTCAGCCTCATCGCGCTGGTCGCGGTGGCGAACGGCGCGCTCCTGACGATGATCATGGCGAGCCGCGTCACGTACGGCATGGCGGAGCAGCGACTCCTCCCGGCGGTCCTCAGCAAGGTCCTGCCGAACCGCAGGACCCCGTGGACGGCGATCGTCGCGACCACGGTCGTCGCGATGCTGCTGACGCTCGTCGGCGACGTCGGCGTCCTCGCCGAGACCGTCGTCCTGCTGCTGCTGTTCGTCTTCATCAGCACGAACGTCGCCGTCCTGGTCCTGCGGAAGGACCACGTCGAGCACGACCACTTCCGCGTGTGGACCTTCGTCCCGGTGCTCGGCGTCGCGTCGTGCGTCCTGCTGCTCACGCAGCAGAGCGGGCAGGTCTGGCTCTACGCGGCGATCCTCCTCGCCGTGGGCGTCGTGCTGTACTTCGCCGCCCGCCTCTCGGGACGGCGGTCGGGTCGCGACCACGAGGCGGGCGTCATCCGCTGATCCGAGGCGGGTCGCGCCTCCAGACCGGACAGGAGGCACGGGCCCGCCCGGACGGGCGGGTCACGTCCCAGGACACGACACCAGGCGCGCGCCGACCCGAGCGGGAGGCTCGCGTCCGGCGGGCCACGGTCAGTGCAGATCGCTGCCCGGCGGGACTCCGCGGATCCACGCCCGGACCGCGTCGCTGATCTGCTTCCGTGCGTCGGCACGCGAGATCGTCGCGCGCCCGTCGCCCGGTTGGTCGCCGTAGGCGCCGAACTCGGCGTGGTTCGCACCCCGGATCTCGGTGACGGTCGCGGTGGTCGGCAGGAGGTGCCGCGCTGCGGCGACCTTCGCGGGCGTCGACAGGCCGTCCCGCGATCCCGAGACGCTGAGCACGTCGACGTAGGAGCGGCTGACGTCCTCCGCGCAGTAGCTGCCCAGCAGGAGCAGGCCGTCGGCGTCCTTCGCGAGCTGGCACGCGCGGACACCGCCGAGGGAGTGACCGCCGACGGCCCACGTCCGGACCGTCGGGGCGTGCGCCTGGAACGTCGCGAGCGGGCGGGTGTCGAAGAAGGCCAGGTGCAACGTCGGCTTCGTGATGACCACCGTGGTACCGGACGCCACGACCTCGCGGAATGTCGCCAGGTAGGCGTACGGGTCGACCTTGGCGCCGGGGATGAAGACGATGCCCCTGCCGTCTGGGGACCTCGTCGGTGTCATCACCACGGAGTCGCCGGCGTCGCGGACGGACACGCGGTCGTCCCGCCAGACCTGCAGCGCCGCGCTCCGCGTGCCCTGCATGACGACGTTCGCCCACACGAGGAACACCACCGCCAGGAGCACGACCACCGCGACGGTCCACGCGGTCCAGCGGAGTGCTCGGTTCATCGTGGCCCTGCTCCCTGCTGCACGGCGACCGGTCCGCGTGCGCGGTCGTCCGCGTCGACGCTACCCGCGCCCGGGGCGGGCGCGCCGTCGACGCCGGACGGAGGCGTCAGACGGCCGCGGGCTCCGTGATCGCCGCACGCAGCTCGGCAGCGGCGGCGGCCACGTCGTCGGCGCTGTAGATCGCACCGCCGGCCACGGCCACGACCGCACCCGCGGCCTGCACGTCACCGATCGACGACGCCTTCACGCCGCCCGCGATGGAGAACGGGACGCCGGACGCCTTGCCGGCCTCGAGCAGGTCACCGAAGGTGAAGCCCTCCTCCGCCTGCTCGTCGAGCCCGGCGTGCACCTCGACGAACTCGGCGCCGAGCGCGACGACCTCGCGGGCACGGGCGGCCTTGTCGGGCACGCCGATGAGGTCGACGACGACGCCCTTGCCGTGCTTCTTGCCGGCGGCGACCGCCCCGGCGATGGTGGAGTCGCCCGCGACGCCGAGCACGGTGACCAGGTCCGCGCCGGCGGCGAAGGCCATGTCGGCCTCGAGCTCGCCGGCGTCCATCGTCTTGAGGTCGGCGAACACGGTCTTGTCCGGGTGCGCCTCCTTCATCGCGGTGATCGCCGAGACGCCGGCGCTCTTGATGAGGGGCGTGCCGAGCTCGAGGATGTCCACGCTCGGGGCGGCCTGGGCGGCCAGCTCGAGGGCGGTCTCGGTCGAGAGGGTGTCGATGGCGAACTGCAGCTTCATGGGGTTCCTTGTCATTCGATGTTGGCGTGGCTGGGCCACAGGTCGTCGGCGGAGCGACCGCTCCGCTGCCAGAGGGCGTGGAAGAGCGCGTCGCCGAGCAGGACGAGCGCCTGCTCGAACCGGCTGCCGGCGTACTGCTCCGAGGCCGATCCGGAGCGGTCGGTCTTCGTCGCCGCGGGGACGACGAGGGTGACCGCCGCGAGGTCGGCGAGCGGGGACGTGTCGGTGGTGGAGACGGCCAGCACGGTCGCCCCGACCTCGGTCGCGGTCCGTGCCGCCTGGACGATGCCGCCGGTGGTGCCCGACCCGCTCGCGACGAGCAGGACGTCGCCCTGCCGGATCGCGGGCGCGGTCGTCTCGCCGACCACGTGGACGGTCAGCCCGAGGTGCATGAGGCGCATCGCGGTCATCCGGAGGGCCAGGCCGGACCGACCGGCTCCGTGCACGAAGACGCGGTCGGCGCCCTCGAGCAGCGCGAGTGCGGCGTCGGAGTCACCCTGAACCCGTGTGTCGAGTCCCTCGGCTTCGCGGACGACGAGGGCGAGGGCGTCGGGGACGGTCGCGTTCGGCATGGTCCGATGCTCGTCCGGTCGCAGCCGTCGCGCCGCTACCCGACACGGCGGGTTCCCCACCCGATCGGGTGGCCCCACCCGGTCGGGTGGGACGTACGGTGGTCCCGTGACCGACGCACCGAGCGACACCAGCACCGTGGACGACCCGGAGGCGCGGCTCGACCCCGCCGGTCGGCTCGCCCTGGCGGAGCTGACCCGGACCGTCGCCGAGCAGGCCGACCGTCACGCCCTCACGTTGGAGTCGGTGCTCGCCGTCCTCCGCTCACCCCGTGTCGGTGACGCGGCGGCGCGGGCCGAGGCCGTCGAGATCGCGTCCGCGGCACTCGTCGACCTCCGGACGGTCACGGACCGGCAGCGCGGGGCCCTCCTCGAGCCGGTGACGGGGGCGTTCTCCCGGCTCCGTGCCGACCTCCGTCCGCTGGTCCGGTTCGGCGACCTCGACGTGCAGTTCGTCGAACCGCCGGCGACCGGCCGGGCCCTGCCCGGCGACGTCGCGCACAGCGCCCGTGCCATCGTCCGCACGGCGGTGCTGGCCCTCGTCGACGAGGGCGCCGCGCGACGGGTCCGCATCCAGTGGGACTGCGACGGGCGGAACCTCCTCATGCAGCTCCGCGACGACGGCGCCGGCACCCTCGATGCCCACGACGACGCGATGCGGCCCATCGCCGAGCGGGTCGTCGCGCTCGACGGCGTCCTGCAGGTCGAGTCCACGGCGGGCTGGGGGTCCGTGCTCGACATCGCGATCCCGCTCGACCCGCCGGCCGGGGGCTCGGTGACGACGGACTCGTCCGACCTGACCCCGCGCGAGCAGGACGTGCTCCGCCTGGTCGTCACCGGGGTGGGCAACCGCGAGATCGCCGACGGTCTGGGCATCAGCCTGAACACCGTCAAGTACCACGTGGCGAACCTGCTCCGGAAGCACGGAGCCCGGACCCGCGCCGAGCTCGCTGCCGTCGGTCACGCCCGGTGACCGGCGGCGCGGTCACCCCGCAGGACTGAAGCGGTACCCCATGCCCGACTCCGTCACCAGGTACCGCGGGTGCGACGGGTCCGGTTCGAGCTTCCGGCGGAGCTGGGCCATGTACAGCCGCAGGTACCCGGAGTCGCTGCCGTGCGTCGGCCCCCACACCTCGGTCAGGAGCATCTCGCGGGTCATCAGCCGGTCCGGGTTCGTGACGAGGACCTCGAGCAGGCGCCACTCGGTCGGGGTCAGCCGGATGGCCGGTCCCTGCTCGGGGGTGACCTGCTTCGCGACGAGGTCCACCACGAGCGACCCGATCGCGACGGTGGGGGTCGCCCCGGCCGCCGAGGCCGCCGCGACCTGCCGCCGCCCGAGCGCGCGGAGCCGGGCGAGCAGCTCGTCCATCTGGAACGGCTTCGTCACGTAGTCGTCCGCCCCTGCGTCGAGCGCGTCGACCTTGTCCGACGAGTCGGTGCGCCCGGAGAGCACGAGCACCGGCACCTGCGACCAGGCGCGCACGCCCTCCAGCACCCCGATGCCGTCGAGCCGGGGCATCCCGAGGTCGAGCAGCACCAGGTCGGGACGCTCCGTGATGACGGCGTCGATGGCGGCGCGGCCGTCCCGGGCGGTGACGACGTCGTAGCCGCGGGCGGCCAACGTCACGGCGAGGGCACGGACGAGCTGGGCGTCGTCGTCGGCGATCAGGACCTTCATGCGCTCCGCGCCTCCACTCCGAGGTGTCCGGCGATCGGCAGCCGCACGACGACCGTGAGTCCACCGCCCGGGGTGTCGTCGACCTCGATCGTGCCGCCCATGCCCTCGGTGAACCCGCGGGCGAGCGCCAGTCCGAGTCCGAGCCCGGTGTCGTTGTCGGTGTCCCCGAGTCGCTGGAACGGCTGGAACACCTCGCCGCGGCGGTCCTCGGGGATGCCGGGGCCGTGGTCGGCCACCCGCAGCTCCACCCCGCCGGCGAACGCGCTCGCGGCGACGCGGACCCGGGTGCCATCGGGGGCGTACCGGGCGGCGTTCGCGAGGAGGTTCACGACGACCCGCTGCAGGAGCACCGCGTCGGCGAGGACCGGCGGCAGCTCCGCGGGCAGGTCGAGGTCGACGTCGTCGGGACCGAGTTCGAGCTCGTCGAGGGCCGGCGCGACCACGGTCTCGAGCGCCACCGCCACGGGGGTCACGGCGAGGACCCCGGCCTGCACGCGACTGACGTCCAGCAGGTCGGCCAACAGCACCGCCAGCTGACGCAGGCTCTCGTCGGCGGTCGCGAGCAGCGCCTCCCGGTCGGTCGGCGACAGCTCGATGTCGGACGCCCGGAGGGTCTGCACCGCCGCGGAGGCGGCCGCGATCGGTCGGCGGACGTCGTGGCCGACGGCCGCGAGGATGGCGCTGCGGACACGGTCGGCCGCGGCGATCCGTTCCGCGTCGACGGCGGTCCGGGTGAGCTCGCGGTGCTCGACGGCCGCGTCGAGCTGCTGCTCGACGACGCGCAGCAGTCGGCGTTGCGTCGGGTCGTCGGGCGCCCCCGCGAACTCCAGGACGGCGCCCGACGGCAGGGTCGTGGCGGCGTCCGGTGCGTCGCCGAACGTCCCCGACGCAGCCGGTACCTCGTCACCCTGCCGGATCCGCACGCCCGCGAAGCCGAAGGCCTCGCGGGTGCGGTCGAGCAGGGCCTGCAGGGCGTCGTCGCCGCGGAGGACGCTGCCGGCGATGCCGACGAGGAGTCCGGACTCGGCGGCCGCACGCCGCGCGGCCCGGGACCGACGGGCCGAGCGGTCGACGACGAAGCTGACGAGCACGGCGCTGATGACGTACATGACGAGGGCGACGAGGTGCCAGGGCTGCTGGACGGTGACCATGTAGAGCGGTTGCACGAAGAAGTAGTCGAGGCTCAAGCCGGACAGCACCGCGGCGAACACCGCGGGCCACATCCCGCCGACCAGCGCCACCACGAGCACGAGCAGTTGGTACGCCAGCACGTCGACGGTGATCGCGTCCGGGTCGTTGCCGAACGACAGCGCCCAGGTGAGCAGCGGACCGGCCACCAGGGAGAGCACGAAGGCCGCGAGGATCCGACCACGGGACAGGCTGCCGCCGAGCCGCGGCAGGGCGAAGCCGCCACCGGCGCGCTCGTGCGTCACGACGTGGACGTCGATGTCGCCGGACTCCTGGATCACCGTGGTGCCGATGCCCGGGCCGGTGATCGCGGCGGTGAGACGGCTCCGGCGACTCACGCCGATGACGATCTGCGTCGCGTCGATCGACTTCGCGAACCGCACGAGCGTGGTCGGCACGTCGTCGCCGACCACCTGGTGGTACGTCCCGCCGAGCTGTTCGAGCAGCGCACGCTGCTTCCCGAGTGCCCCGGGGTGGCGTTCGCGCAGGCCGTCGTTCGTGGTGACGTGCACCGCGGCGAGCTCCCCGCCGGCGCTCCTGGCGGCGATGCGGGCACCGCGGCGCAGGAGGGTCTCGCCCTCCGGGCCGCCGGTGAGCGCGACGAGCACCCGCTCACGGGTCTCCCAGCGATGGTCGATGCCGTGCTCGGCCCGGTACGCCTTCAGCGCGTCGTCGACCTCGTCGGCGAGCCAGAGCAGGGCGATCTCGCGCAGGGCGGTCAGGTTGCCGAGCCGGAAGTAGTTCGACAGGGCCGCGTCGATCCGCGCCGCCGGGTACACGAGTCCGTCCGACAGCCGTTCGCGCAGCGCCGCCGGTGCCAGGTCGACGACCTCGATCTGATCGGCGGCGCGCACGACGGCGTCCGGCACGGTCTCGCGCTGGACGGTGCCGGTGATCTCGCGGACGACGTCGCCGAGGGACTGCATGTGCTGCACGTTGACGGTCGAGATCACGTCGATGCCCCGGGCGAGCAGCGCCTGGACGTCCTGCCAGCGCTTCTCGTGCGGGCCGCCCGGTGCGTTCGTGTGGGCGAGCTCGTCGACCAGGGCGACGTCGGGCGCCCTGGCGATCACGGCGTCGAGGTCCATGTCGTCGAGCTCGACGCCTCGGTGGTCGACGCGGCGGCGGGGGACGACCTCGAGGCCGGTGACGAGCGCCGCGGTGGCGGCGCGTTCGTGGGTCTCGACGACGGCGACGACCACGTCACGACCCTCGTCGAGCAGGCGGCGCCCCTCCTCGAGCATGGTGAAGGTCTTGCCCACACCGGGTGCCGCACCGAGCAGGACCCGCAGCTTGCCTCGCTTCACGTGCTCATCCTCCCGCGTTCGCCGTGGTCGTGGGTGTCGTGGTGTGCGTCCTGTGCCGACCCGCGGAACCAGGTTCCGGACACTGCACCGCGCTGTTCCCTGGTGCTGTGTCCGGAACCTGGTTCCTGCGGGGTGGGCATCAGCGCGACGCCGCCGCCAGCGCCAGGTTGAGTTCGAGCACGTTCACGACCGGCTCACCGAGGAACCCGAGCTGCCGGGCCTCGGTGTGCTGCTCGACGAGCGCACGGACGCGCTCCTCCGACAGACCGCGGGCGTCCGCGACCCGGGACACCTGCTGGAGCGCGTACTCCGGGCTGATGTCCGGGTCGAGACCGGAGCCGGAGGCGGTGACGGCGTCGGCCGGGATCGAGGACACGGGGACCCCGTCCGCCTCGGCGATCCGGCGCTGGCGCTCCTCGATCGCCTGCACCAGGTCGGGGTTGTTCGGGCCGAGGTTCGAGCCACTGGACGCGTTCGCGTCGTAGCCGTCCTCGCCGGCAGCGCTCGGGCGGGACTGGAACCAGCGGTCGGCGCCCTTCCCGCTGAAGGACTGCCCGATCAGGGAGGAGCCGACGGTCGTCCCGTCGGACGAGGTCACCATCGAGCCGTTGGCCTGGTCGTGGAAGGCGGCCTGGCCGACACCCCAGACCGCGAGTGGGTACGCGATGCCGAGGACGACGGTGCTGAGCAGGGTGAGGCGGATCGCCACACCCGTGGAACGGAAGGTGGATCGTGCAGATGCCATGACTAGAACCCCGGGATGAGACCGACGACGAGGTCGATCAGCTTGATGCCGATGAAGGGGACGACCACGCCGCCGACCCCGTAGAGGAGCAGGTTGCGGCCGAGGATCGACGACGCGGACGCTGCGCGGTACGCGACGCCGCGGAGCGAGAGCGGGATGAGCGCCACGATGACCAGCGCGTTGAAGACCACGGCCGACAGGATCGCGGACGACGGGCTGTGCAGCCCCATGACGTTCAGCGCTGCGAGCCCCGGGAACGCGAGCTGGAACATCGCCGGGATGATCGCGAAGTACTTCGCGACGTCGTTGGCGATCGAGAACGTGGTGAGCGCCCCGCGGGTGATGAGGAGCTGCTTGCCGATCCGGACGACGTCGATGAGCTTGGTCGGGTCGGAGTCGAGGTCGACCATGTTGCCCGCCTCCTTCGCCGCCGTCGTACCGGTGTTCATCGCGACGCCGACGTCCGCCTGGGCGAGCGCCGGTGCGTCGTTCGTGCCGTCACCGGTCATCGCGACGAGGTTGCCGCCCTCCTGCTCCTTGCGGATCAGGGCGAGCTTGTCCTCGGGCGTGGCCTCGGCGAGGAAGTCGTCGACGCCGGCCTCGGCGGCGATCGCCTTCGCAGTGCGGGGGTTGTCGCCGGTGATCATGACGGTGCGGATGCCCATCGCGCGGAGCTGCGCGAACCGGTCGGCCATGCCGTCCTTCACGACGTCCTTGAGGTGCACGACGCCGAGGAGCGCGACGGCGCCGGACGGGTCGCGGCGGGCGACGACGAGCGGGGTGCCGCCCTGGTCGGAGATCGCGACGACGGATGCGTCGATCGCGGAGACGACGCCGGGGTCGGCAGCGGAGGAGGACGCGGCGGCCCAGGCGAGCACGGCCGCGGCGGCACCCTTCCGGACCTCGGTGCCGTCGGCCAGGTCGAGGCCGGACATGCGCGTCTGCGCGGTGAAGGGCACCTCGACGGCACCCGAGGGCAGCGAGGTGGCGACCCCGGCCGCCTCGGCGAGGGACACGATCGACCGGCCCTCCGGGGTGCTGTCGGCGGCCGACGAGAGCGCTGCGGCCCCCATCAGGTCCGCCTCGGCGACACCGGGGACCGGCACCACGCGGGAGGCCTGACGGTTGCCGTAGGTGATGGTGCCCGTCTTGTCGAGCAGCAGCGTGGTGATGTCACCGGCCGCCTCGACCGCACGGCCGGACATCGCGAGCACGTTGTGCTGGACGAGGCGGTCCATGCCGGCGATGCCGATCGCGGAGAGCAGCGCGCCGATGGTGGTCGGGATCAGGCAGACGAGCAGGGCGATGAGCACCGGGATGCTCACGGTGGCACCGACCAGGCCGGCGATCGGCTGCATCGTGAGGCAGACGATCACGAAGACGATCGACAGCGACGCGAGCAGGATGTTCAGCGCGATCTCGTTCGGCGTCTTCTGGCGGGCGGCGCCCTCGACGAGCCGGATCATCCGGTCGATGAAGGTCTCTCCGGGCGTCGAGGTGATCCGCACGACGATGCGGTCGGAGAGCACCCGGGTCCCGCCGGTGACGGCGCTGCGGTCGCCGCCGGACTCGCGGATGACGGGCGCCGACTCACCGGTCACCGCGGACTCGTCCACCGAGGCGATGCCGTCGACGACGTCGCCGTCCCCGGGGATCACCTCCCCGGCGACCACGACGACGACGTCGCCCTTGGCGAGGTCGACCGAGGCGACGTCCTCGGTCTCGTTGCCGGTCGCCGCGGCGTCGGTCGCGTCGTACCGGAGCACGCGTCGGGCGCTGGTCGTGGACCGGGTCTTCCGCAGGGTGTCGGCCTGCGCCTTGCCGCGGCCCTCGGCCACGGCCTCGGCGAGGTTCGCGAAGACGACGGTGAGCCAGAGCCACACGGCGATGGCGATCGTGAAGGCGGACGGCTCGACGAACAGCGAGACGGTCGTGAGCGCGGCGCCGACCTCGACGATGAACATGACGGGGTTCCGCCACATCAGTCGCGGGTCCAGCTTGCGCAGCGCACCCGGGAGGCCCGCCGCCAGTTGGCGGGGTCCGAAGGCTGACGAGGTGGTCTGCCGGGAGGCGGTGGTCGCCTCCGGGGCGGAGGTCGCGGTGGTCATGGTGTCGGCTTTCATCGTGCGAGGGCTTCTGCGAGCGGACCCAGTGCGAGCACCGGGAAGTAGGTCAGCGCCGTCACGATGATCGCGACACCGCCGAGGAGGCCGATGAAGAGCGGCCGGTGGGTGGGCAGCGTGCCGACGGTCTCCGGCACCTTGTCCTGCGCGGCGAGCGACCCGGCGAGCGCCAGGACGAACACCATCGGGACGAAGCGACCGAGGAGCATCACGACGCCGAGCGCGGAGTTCATCCACGTCGTGTTCGCGGTGAGGCCGCCGAACGCCGAACCGTTGTTGTTCGCGCCCGAGGTGAACGCGTAGAGCAGCTCGGACAGGCCGTGGTTGCCCGGGTTGAAGATGCTCGTGCCCAGGACCTGCTCGCGGACGCCGGGGATCACCAGGGACAGCCCGGTCGCGAGGAGCACCAGCGTGGGCGTGACGAGGATGTAGAGCGCGGCGAAGGTCATCTCGCGGGCCCGGATCTTCTTGCCGAGGTACTCCGGCGTCCGGCCGACCAGGAGGCCGCCGATGAACACCGTGATCACGGCGAGCACGAGCATGCCGTAGAGGCCGGACCCGACACCGCCGGGGCTGATCTCGCCGAGCATCATGTTGAGCAGCGCCATCATGCCGCCGATCGGCGTGAAGCTGTCGAACATGCCGTTCACGGCGCCGGTCGAGGTCGCGGTCGACGTCGTGCCGAAGAGGGTCGTCCCGAGTATCCCGAACCGGACCTCCTTGCCCTCCATCGCGGCACCGGCGGCGTGGGTGGCCGTTCCCGCGCCGGCGAGTTCGAACGCCGACATCACCGAGAGCGAGACGAGGAAGATCGCGCCCATCACGGCGAGGATCGCGTAGCCCTGCCGGTCGTCGCCGACCATGCGGCCGAACGTCCTGGGCAGTGAGAACGGGATCACGAGCATCAGGAAGACCTCGACGAGGCTCGTCCACGCCTGCGGGTTCTCGAACGGGTGCGCGGAGTTCGCGTTGAAGTAGCCGCCGCCGTTCGTACCGAGCTCCTTGATGGCCTCCTGCGAGGCGACGAAGCCGTCCGGGAGGTGCTGCGTGCCACCCGCGAGGGTCGAGACGTCGACGCCCGCACCCCACGACTGGACCACACCGCCGGCAACGAGCACGATCGCGAACACGAAGGCGCCGGGCAGCAGGAGCCGACCGGTCCCCCGGACGACGTCCACCCACACGTTGCCGAGCGTGCCGGACCTCCGGCGGGCGAACCCGCGCACCAGGGCGACGGCGACCGACAGACCGACCGCGGCGGACAGGAAGTTCTGCACCGCGAGACCGGCCATCTGCACGGAGTAGCCGACGGTGGCCTCGGGCGAGTACGACTGCCAGTTCGTGTTGGCCACGAACGACGCCGCGGTGTTGAACGCGAGGGCCGGGCCGACGTTCGGCAGGCCGAGGTCACCGGGCAGCACGACCTGGATGCGCTGGAGCAGGTAGACCACCAGCAGTCCGACGACGCTGAAGAGCAGCACGCCACGCAGGTACGCGGGCCAGGACTGCTCGGCGTCGGGGTCGACGCCGATGACGCGGTACACGCCGCGCTCGATCCGGGCGTGCTTCGTCGGGGTGTAGACGTGCGCCATCCAGTCACCGACCGGGCGGTGTGCGACGACGAGCAGCAGGACGAGCGTGGCGACCTGGGCGATGCCCGCCCAGACGTCCGCGGCGCCCATCAGAACCGCTCCGGACGCACGAGCGCCCAGACGAGGTACACGACTGCTGCGATGCCGAGGACGGCGGCCGCGATGGTGATGCCGATCACAGCCGTTCCACCCCCTTGGCGATCAGGGCCACCACGCCGAACACGGCGAGGACACCGGCGACGACGAAGACGTCGAACACGAGGGACTCCAGAGATCTGCGGTGTCCGCGCCGGACGACGCGGACCGGCACCACGAGTGGCGCCGAACCGATGCTGGGTCCTGCGCCGCGCCTCCCGTCCGGTCCTGACGGTTCCCTAACGGCGCCCTGACGGACGCATGCACGCTCCTAACGCGCGGGACCGGGCGGCTCAGTCGGCCGCGGTCGCGAGTCGTGTCGACAGGTCACGGACAGCCCGTCTGAGCGCGTCCGGCCGCTCGACCCGGATCGGCACGGCCAGCCCAGCGACCACGCCCGCGAGTCCGTCCCACGACCACGACCCGAGGGTGACGCGGGTCCGGTCGCCGTCGAGCTCCTCGACCACGGCGTCCTCGGGCAGGTACGGCGCGATCCGCCGCGCGTCGTCCGCCGTCGTGGCCACCGACCCGGTGCACGGCCACACGTCGTCGACGGCCGATCCCTTGAAGCGTGCGGACACGAACGCGGCCGCGTCGCCACCGGGGATCGGACGCGGCGTGACGGGGACGCGGGTGCGCATGCGCGGTGTGATCCGGTCGATGCGGTGCGTCCGCCAGTCCTGCCGGTCGAGGTCCCAGTCGAGCAGGTACCAGCGGCCGGCGCGGGCGACGACGGCGTACGGCTCCACGCGACGCGGGGTCTCGTCCTCGCCGTACCCGAAGCGGAACAGCTCGCCGAGGTGGACGGCCTCGCTCACCGCCACCAGGACGTCCGGGTCCGTCGTGGTCCGGCTCGTCGCGGTCACGGCCCGCACCGCGTCGACGCGGGACCGGAGCCGCGCGGGCATCACCTGCCGGACCGTCGCGAGCGCTCGCGCCGCCGACTCGGCGACGTCCGCCCCCGAGGCCGGCGCCACGGCGAGCGCCAGGGCGATCGCCACGGCCTGGTCGTCGTCGAAGAGCAGCGGGGGCAGGTCGGAGCCGGCCTCCAGCCGGTAGCCCCCGGCCGGCCCGCGGAGCGCCTCGACCCGGTACCCGAGACCGCGGAGCCGATCGACGTCGCGACGGACGGTACGCGGACTGACCCCGAGCCGCCCGGCGAGCTCGTCGCCCGGCCAGTCGCGGTGCACCTGGAGCAGGGAGAGCAGCGCGAGCATGCGAGCGGAGGGTCCGGCCATGTCGTCCATCTTCGTCCGAGAAGCGGACACGATCTGACCGCATCGCCCGACATCCTCGTCCCATGAGCATCGAGACGACAACTCACCTCAACTTCGACGGCGACGCCCGCGCGGCGCTCGACTTCTACGCATCGGTCTTCGGCGGCGAGGTCACCGCCGCGACCTACGGCCAGATGGGCGCCCTGGAGGACCCGGCCTGGGCGGACCGGATCGTGTTCGGTCAGGTCTCCACGACCGCCGGCTTCCGCGTGATGGCCTTCGACATCTGGCCCGGACAGCCCTACGACCAGGGATCGAACGCGTTCTACGTCTTCGTGCACGGCGACGACCCGACCGAGATCGAGCGGTACTGGGCCGTGCTGTCCGAGGGCGCCGAGGTCCGACAGCCGCTCGGGCCGTCGGCCTGGGCACCGCTCGCCGGCCAGCTGCGCGACCGCTTCGGCGTGGTCTGGCAGCTCGACGTCGCGGCCCCCGCCGCGGAGGCCTGACCCGGCGTCAGCGCGGACGCGGGTCGGTGGCGAGCATCCCCATCGTCACCGCGTCCGTCCAGGCACCGTCCCACCGCAGGGCGTCCCGCGCACGGCCCTCGACGACGAAGCCGATCTTCTCGTAGGAGCGCTGCGCGGCGGGGTTGAACGCGTAGACCTCCAACGACACGCGATGGAGCCCCACCACGTCGAACGCCCAGTCCACGACCGCACGTCCGGCCTCGGTGCCGTAGCCCTGCCCGCGCAGCGACGGTCCGGCGAGCGCGATCCGGTAGTTCATCGCGAGGTCGTCCTCCTCGAGTTCGTTGAGGACGACCTCGCCGAGGTACGCACCGCCGGCGTCCGTGATCGCGAAGTCCGCACGGTCTGGCGCTCCCGGCAGGCGGTCGAGGTGCGAACGGACCTGCTCGCGCGTGAACGTCCCCCGTGTCCCGGTGAGGCGCATCGCGTCCTGGTCGTCGAGTGCCGCCATCGTCTCGTCGAGGTGCTCCGGGCCGAGCTGCACGAGCCGGAGTCGCTCGGTGGTCAGGACGGGCTGCGCGGCCAGGCGAACGGTCAGCGTGCTCATGGGCACCAGAGCCTAGGGCGTCGGCGTCGGCATCGGCGTCGGCGTCGGCGCCCGGACCCGGAAGTCGCCGCTCGCCGCAGCGCAGCTCGCGCCGTCGTCGCAGGAGGAGTAGTCCCAGTTGTCGATCCCGACGCTGGTCTCCCCGACGGGGAAGTCGGCCGGCAGCGCGACCGACGTCGACCACGAGCCGTCGAAGGGGTCGGCGCTCCGGACGGTGACCTCGCGGCCGTCCTCGAGCGGTTGCCGGACCGAGACCGTCCAGCCGCGGTCGGGCACCGGGACGTCGCACACGTCGCTCGACGACACGGTCACCGTGTCACCGGGGTGCGCCGTGCCGGGTCGGACGGTCAACCGCGGAACGCAGAATCCACTGCCACCCGACGACGACGTGCAGGCCGACAGCGCACCCGCGCCGACGACCACCGCCAGACCGATCGCGACGAACCCCCGCACCCGTATGGTGCCGAGGGTAGTCAGCGCGCCGGGATCCAGGTACTGATCGTCACGGCTGCCGTGACGGTCGTCGGCGTGTACTCCGCGTCGGCGGCCACGTGGTGGTGACTCGGCCCCATGTGCACCACGTCGTGCACGTCGTCGGCGGTCAGGTCCATCGTCCACGTCAGGTCCTCGGAGGACCGCAGCCCGAACGCGGGGGTCAGGGAGTCGTGCAGCCGACGCTCCTTCTCGGGGTCGACCGTGATCGTCGCCTCGGCGAGTTCCGCCAGGTGGCCGGGCCGCGGCGTCACGACCACGAGGACGCCGTCGGGGTGCAGGACCCGGGCGTACTCGGTCTGGTTGCGCGGCGCGAAGACGTCGAGCACGACGGCCGCCGCCCCGTCGACGACCGGGAGGCGCTCGGTCACGTCCCCGACGACGGCTCCCGCGCGCTCGTGGGCACGGGCCGCCCGCCGGATCGCCACCGGGGACAGGTCCAGTGCGACACCGAGTCGATCGTCCGCGGCGGCGAGGGCGTGCGCGAGGTAGGTGCCCGGCCCCGAACCGACGTCCAGGACGATGCCCGGCGCAGCCGCTCCCGCCACGACCGCGGCGAGCGCCCGCTCGACGGTGGCGTAGTGGCCACGCCCGAGGAAGCGCAGGCGGGCGTCCACCATCTCCGGCGTGTCCGCCGTGAGCGCGCGACGCTTCGCGGGCAGCAACGTCAGGTGCCCCTGCTTCGCCTCGTCGAACCGGTGTCCGGTCGGGCACCCCACCTGCCCGCCGTCGACCCGGCCGAGGGGCTCGGCGCAGACGGGGCACGCGAGCACGGGGAGGAGGTCGTCGCGCACACGCCCAGCGTACGGTCGGGGCATGGCCGTCATCCACCAGGCAGAACTCCGACCGTCGAAGGCCGAGGCGCTCGCCGCCTGGTTGCCGACCCAGCCGTGGAGCAGCGTCCCCGCCGGCGGCCGCACCACCGTCGCGGGGAAGTTCCGCTTCGACGACCCGGCGGGCGAGGTCGGCGTCGAGACGCTCATCGTGCGGACCGACGACGGCCGCTTCCTGCACGCCCCGCTCACCTACCGCGGAGCGCCGCTGGCCGGCGCCGAGGCCTTCCTCGTGACGGAGATGGACCACTCCGTGCTCGGTCGTCGCTGGGTGTACGACGCCGTGGGCGACCCGGTCTACGCCGACGTCCTCCGTCGCGCGATCGCGACCGGTGGGCACGAGGCCGAGCTCGAGCGTGCAGCCGGCACCGGCACGTGGGACAAGGAGGGGACGGCCCGGGGCAGCGGTACGGCCACCGACTCCCCCACCGTGACGGACGTCGCAGCCCGGACCGAGGGCGCGACGACCACCGTCGACACCGGGTACGGCCACATCGTCGTCGCCCGGGTCGTCGGCACGGCCCTGCCCGACGGCGACGTCCTGACCGCCGAGTGGTCAGACGGCTCGGGCGTGCTCGCCGTCCTGCTGCCCTGATCGGCCCGGTCGGCCGGTCGGCCGCGACGCCCTCACGGGTACGGGCAGGGCCTGCCTGTCCCCGACCGCGGATGGCAGGATCGTCGGCGTGAAGACACTGGAGTTGCCACAGACCGACCTCACCGCCTCCGACGTCGTCGTCGGCCTGATGCGGATCAACGACATGAGCGACGAGGACATCCGCTCGCTCTACAGCGCCTCGCGGGACGCCGGCGTGACCATGTTCGACCACGCCGCGGTGTACGGCGAGTGGCACGGCTGCGAGGAGCGGTTCGGCTCCGCCGTGACGCTGTCGCCGTCCGAGCGCGCCGAGATCGTGCTGCAGACGAAGGTCGGCATCCGACCGACCGCGAACGGCGCGTACTTCGACTTCTCGTACGAGCACATCCTCGAGTCGGTCGACGAGTCACTGGCCGCCCTGCAGACCGACTACGTCGACGTCCTGCTGCTGCACCGCCCCGACGCCCTGGTCGAGCCGGAAGAGGTCGCGAAGGCCTTCGACGAGCTACACGCCGCCGGCAAGGTGCACCACTTCGGTGTCTCGAACCACACCCCGGGCCAGGTCGACCTGCTCAGGAAGCACGTCCGGCAGCCGCTCGCCTTCAACCAGGTGCAGCTGAGCATCACGCACGCGAACGTGATCTCGCAGGGTGTCACCGCGAACATGGCCGGGCTCGACCAGTCCATCGACCGCGACAACGACATCCTCAACTACTCCCGCATCAACGACATCACCCTGCAGGCGTGGTCGCCGTTCCAGAAGGGCTTCTTCGACGGCGTCTTCCTGGGTGACCGTGCGCAGTACGCGGAGCTGAACGACGTGCTGGACGAGGTCGCGGCGGCGCACGGCGTCACCCCGACCGGCATCGCGGTCGCGTGGATCACCCGGCACCCGGCGCACTTCCAGGTCGTCCTCGGCACGACGAACCCGCAGCGTGTGCGGGACTCGGCGGCCGGTTCGGACGTGGAGCTCTCCCGCGAGGAGTGGTACCGCATCTTCACCGCGGCGGGTCACACCGTCCCCTGACCGGGACCGGGCTCCGCACAACGGAAGTCACCCCGAACCGCGCAGGAGCACGGCTCGGGGTGACTTGCGTTGTGCTCCGTGCACCCCCGGCAGGTCGGGCCCGACTGCGCCGCAGCGCCGCGCTCAGCGGTCGGAGGGATCCGGCACGCTCGGCACCGCGACGTCCAGGGGCGACACCCCTGCCGGGTCGGCCGAGGCTCCGCCGACGACGTCGAAGGTGATCCCGAGCTCGGCAGCGGACTCCTCGTCGAGCTCGAGCCCGTCCTCGGTCACCTGGTCCTCGGGGATGGCACGGCCCTGCGAGGGATCGAACGAGTTCGCAATCGACATGCCGACGAGCATGCCGGTCGAGCTTGTGCGGGGCCTGTCGAACCGCCGCAGGACCGCTGGTCAGTCGGCGAGGTCGTCCGGGTGCAGGCGGTCACCGGCCTGCGGACGCCGGAAGACCGGTCCGCCGCCGGCCTCGTCCTCGTCGTGGTGGTCGACCGGGGACGCGTCCGGGTCGACGGAGTCCGGGCCGACGTCGGCGCCGCGGTCCTCCTCCACCTGGAGTTCGTCCTCGTCGGAGCCGTCCACCGGGACGGAGCCGCCGGGCTGTTCGGGATCGAAGGGTGCGCTCATCGACATGGGCCGAGCATGCTCCCGGCGGGTGAACGGCGGGTCAACGCTGTCCGTCCGCCGCGACGAGCTCGAGCTGGGTGAGCGCGAGGTCGGACGCCGCGGTGAACGAGAACACCGTTCCGCTGCCCTGCAGGCGGAAGACGCGCGTCTGGCCGGGCCAGTCGAAGACGGCGTCCTGCACGGCGACCCGGGTGTCGTCGAAGGACGCCTCCCACGAGTACGCGCCCGGCGTCGCCGCGGTCACCGTGTAGAGCGAACTGTCGACCGGCAGGACGTCGAACGCCACCGTGTCCCCGGGCGCGAGCGCGGTCACGGTCCGCCCGACGTCGTCCACCAACGCCGCTGCCGGCGTGCCCGGCGACGCCGTGAGGACGTCCTCGGGGGTGTCCCGGTACCCGTGCAGCTCGGAGGCCGACACCGGACGCGTGTCCGACGCCCACCCCTGCGGGGTCTCGGACAGCGTGAACTCGATGCGTGATGCCGAGACCACGACCGCGTGCGGGATGCTGACCGACGTCCACGGCTCCCCGTCGACCGTCACCGACGCGACGTACGCCCCTGCGGAACCGTCGGCGACCTCGATGACGGTCTCCGCGCCTCCCGGCTGCCGCAGCACCGTCCGGCGGACCGACGGCGGCACGAGCACGTAGGAACCGGTCGACGGTGCCAGCGGGTACAGGCCGACGGTAGCGAAGACGTACCAGGCGCTCATCTCGCCGTTGTCCTCGTCGCCGGGGTAGCCCTGGCCGAGGTCGGACCCGACGAACAGCCGCTCGAGGCACTCGCGGACGATCCGGTGCGCGTCGTCGTGCCGCCCCGTGAACATCGGGAAGAACGGGATGTGGTGCGCGGGCTGGTTCGACAACCCGAGCATGCCCATCCGGACGTCGCGGGCCTCGGTCATCTCGTGGATCGGGAAGCCGTAGGAGCCGGAGCGATCGGTCCTGCCCGTCTCCGGGGTGGCGAAGAACGCGTCCAGGGCTGCGTCGAACCGCGCGGGCCCGCCGTGCAGGTCGACGACGCCGGCGCCGTCGTGCGGGGCGGTGAACGCGGTCCCCCACGCGTTGGTCTCGGTGTAGTCGTCGCCCCAGTCGCGCGGGTCGAACTCGGTGCCGACCCGCCACGATCCGTCCGGGTCGCGACCGATGAAGAAGCCGCGTTCCGCGTCGAACACGTTCCGGTACTGCAGGGAGCGGCGCGAGAACCACTCGGACTCCGCCTCGTACCGGGCGAGGTCCGAGGGGGTGGTGGCGCGCGCGGCGAGCCGGCTCGCCATCACCGCGAGTCCCCAGTCGTTGATCGCCGCGTCGAGGGTCCAGGACATCCCCTCGTGCGTCGCGGTGTCGACGTGGCCGCGGAAGGCGCCCGGGAGGCTCCCCTTGCGCCCGACACGCTCGTCCCGTGGCGGGACGGTCGCGTTGCGCAGTGCGCTCCGGTAGGCCTCCGCGAGGTCGAAGCCCGGCACGTCCTTCGCCGCGAGGTCCGCGAAGACGGTGTCGCTCGTGGTGCCCGTCATGACGTCCTCGGCACCCGGCGCGCTCCAGCGGGGCGTCCAGCCACCGTCGTGGTGGTGCTCGACGAAGCCCTGCGCGAGCTCGCCGGCCGTCTCCGGGGTGAGGAGGGCCAGCAGCGGCCAGGCGGTGCGGTAGGTGTCCCAGAAGCCGTTCGTGGTGGTGAACGGGCCCGTGACGACCTCCGGCCCGGGCTCGTCGCGGATCGGCTCCGCCAGCACGTCGCCGTACGGGGAACGGTGCCGCGGGGTGCCGGTCAGGGCGGTCTCCCCGGCCCGGTTCGGGTAGAGGAAGACCCGGTACAGGCCCGAGTACAGGCTGGTCAGCTGGTCGGGGGTCGCACCGTCGAAGGACAGTGTCCGGAGCTCCTCGGTCCAGAGCTCCTCGGCCCGGGAGCGCATCGCGTCGAACGGCCCGGCGGCGTCGAGGTTCGCACGGGCGTCCTCGATCGAGACGGTCGAGATGCCGAGCAGCACGTCGACCGGGCCGTCCGGTCCGCCGAGGGACAGCCACCCGCGCAGTTCGTGCTCGCCGGTGGTCGTGTGGTCGGCGGTGACCCCCGTGACCCGGAGGTGCACGTGGTGCGGTGGGGTGCCCGGGCGGTCGTCGAGGAGGGCCTCGACCACGGCGGTGCCGTCGGCGACCGTCACGGACACGTCGGACACCCGGCCGTGGTGGTCGAGCACGATGCTGCGCGCGCCGGTGAAGCGGAGGCCGAGCGCGAACTCCCCCGCGGTCATCTCCGCGCCGACGCCGTGCTCGAGGTCGACGCGGTAGCGGTGCGGCCCGTCGGCCTCGTGGTCGTGGTCGAAGCCGAGCGCCCGCGCCCTCCGGTCGACGTCCGGCGTGTCGAGCGGCGACGGCATCACCTGGAAGACCCCGCGGTCCCCCATCCACGGCGACGGGATGTGGCTCGTGGCGAAGGCCTCGACCGCGGGACGCAACCGCCCGGACGTGTCCACGCGGTCGTGCTCCTGGTACGCGTACGGCCACCGGTTGCTCGACGCGTCGGTCATCGGCAGTCCGAAGACACCGCCGTGCGGGAGACCGACGAGGGGCGCGTCGTTGCCGCGGGAGAACCGGGACGACGCCTGCGTGCCGCGGGTCGTGCGGACGTGGTCGAGCGGGGTCGCCGGGGTCGGGCGTGCGGGCTCGATGCGGACGTCGTCGAGCCAGCCGCGGAGTGCCGGACGGGCGCCGTCGTCGGGCGCGGGGTGCGCGGCGGGGCCGAGCCGCGCCTCCAGGCGGTCGACGACCCGGTCCGCGAACGGCGTGAGGTCCACCGCGCGACGGTTCCACTGGTCGACCCACTGCTTGCGGGCGGCGTCCTGCGCCTCCGGGGTGAGCGCGTCGCCGTACTGGTCGCGTGCCGCGTCGGTGAGCCGGCTGCCGTCGGTGAAGACGACGTCGACGGCGAAGGCGGTGGCGTCCCAGAAGTGCGCCAGGTCGGCGTCGGACGGCTCCGTCACACCGTCCGGCAGGGTGCGCTCCGGGAACCACACCCAGGAGAGCACGTCGCCCTCGTCGACCGTCCTGTCGGCGAACCCGGGGACCGTGGCGACCTCGCTCGCGACCCCGGCCGGTCGTTCGAGGAGGAACGCCTCCGTCGAGCCGAACCCGACGCCGTTCCGCGCGGCGACGGCCGTCGTCGGACCACCGCTCCGTTGCAGTTCTCGCACGTCGTCACCCTATTTGCTCCAGGGACTGGAGGAAAACCGGCGGCGTGTCCGCAGAGCAGCCGTGCCGGGGTCAGGGCTTGTTCCGCCCCGGCGCCTCACCGGACTTCCCGGGCCCGCTCCCGGTCCCGGGGCCGCTGTCGGACGCAGCGTCCGCACTCGGGTCCGTGCCCGTCTGCGGCACCTCGACGGGGTTCGTCACCGGGGTGCTCGGCTCCGGACCGACCGAGGGCTCACTGGGTTCGCTCGGCTCCTGCTCCGGTTCGCTGGGCTGCTGCTGGGGTTCGCTCGGCTGCTGTTGCGGCTCGCTCGGCTGCTGCTGTGCCGGCTCGCTCGGCTGCTGCTGCGCGGGTTCGCTCGGCTGCTGCTGCTCCGGCTCACCGGACTGCTGCTGGGTCGGGGTGGACGGGGACCCGGAGTCGGTCGGCGCCGGCGTGGCGTCGCGCCCGTCGAGCGCGAAGAGGGCGAGCCCGATGCCCAGGAGCACGAGCACGATGACGACGACCGCCGCGATGACCGGTCCTCGTCGTCGCTTCGCCGGCTCGTCGGCCGGTGCCGGAGCAGCAGCGCGCGGGGCGACGGGTCCGCTCGGACCACGGGTACCGCCGGCGCCGCCCGCGGCCCCCCGTTGCGCACCGAGCACGGTGGTCGCGACGTCGTCCGAGGCGTCCTGCGGCGGCACACCGAGGACGCGCGTCGCGTCGTCGGCACCGCCCGCTGCGCCCTGGGTCGGCATCGCGCGGGTCGCCTCGTCCGCGGACGCAGCGCGGGCCGCTCCGGCTGCCGCGGCCGCGCCCGCTGCTCCGGCCACGCCGGCCGCTCCGGCACGGGTGACCGCGCCGGGTGCGCCGGGGAGGAGCTGGGTCGCCGGCGCGACGTCGTCGTGGCCGAGCGCACGGAGCCGCTGGGCGGCCTCGGCCGCGGTCGGGCGGGCCGCCGGGTCCTGCGCGGTCATCACGTGCAGCAGGGTGCGCCAGGCCGTCGGCAGGTGCTGGTCGATCTCGGGACCGCGCGTGAGCCGCGCCGTGGCCGACTCGACCACGGTTCCCGGGAAGGGCCGACGACCCGTCAGGCACTCGAGCAGCACCAGGCCGAGGGCGTAGACGTCCGCCTTGCCGCTGATGCCCTGCCCGAGGACCTGCTCGGGAGCGATGTAGGCGGCGGTCCCCATCACCGTGCCGGTCCCCGTGACGCGGGCTGCGTCACGGAGCAGCGCGATGCCGAAGTCCGCGAGCTTGACGTGGGAGCCGTCGCTCTCGAGGAGCACGTTCGCCGGCTTCACGTCCCGGTGCACGATCCCCTGTGCGTGGACCGCTGCAAGGCCGTCCGCGACCTGCGCCCCCACGTGCGCCGTGGTCGACGGGTCGAGCGCGCCCTCGCGGAGCCGCGTGGCCAGGTCGCTGCCGGGGACGAGCTCCATCACGAGGTACGAGTCGCCGTCGGCGTCGTCGAGCGCGGCGTCGTAGAGGGTCACGAGCGCCGGGCTCCGCAGGCCGGCGAGCGTCTGGATCTCGGCCTCGGCACGTGCACGCTCACCGTGGTCGACGGGACCGATGCGGAACACCTTGACGGCGACCTCGCGCCCGAGCTGCTCGTCGACCGCGCGGTAGACGGAGGCCATGCCACCGTGACCGAGCGTGCCCGTGACGCGGTACCGACCGCCGAAGACCCGTTCTTCCATGACGGGCAACCTACCGGTCGTGGCTGACGGGGCCGTACGGCGGGCGGCCCCGGGAGCCGGGGCCGGGACCGTCGGGCGCGGGCCCGACGGGGTCGTCGTGGCCGTCCGGCGCGGCATCCTGGGGCCCGGGACCGTCGAGTGGACGGCCGTCCGGCGAGCGTCGGCCGCGCCCCTGCGTCGGCCGGGCACCACGCCGCAGCGCGGTCAGGTACAGGCGGTGCGCCGTGACCACCAGGGCGAGCCAGGCCAGCCCGAGCGCCCACGCCGCGAGGACGTCGGTCAGCCAGTGGTGCCCGAGGAACACGCGCGAGACGCCGACCGACAGGACGAAGGCCGTCCCGACGGCGATCGTCCACACACGGGCGACGGTGCTGGACTGCCGGAGGAGGAGCAGGTAGACGATCGTGCCGACGATGACGGTCGCGTTCAGCGTGTGCCCGGACGGGAACGACGGCGAGTGCTCGTACGGCGGCACCGCATCGGAGAGCGGCGGCCGGGCACGTCCGATGAGGTCCTTGCCGGCGATCGTCATGAGCAGGGACCCGCCGCTCGCCGCGACGAGGAGCACGAGCGGCGTCCACGCGCGCCGCTGGACCGTGAAGCCGACCAGGAAGCCGAGCGCGACGATCGGCATGCCGATGGTGCCCGCGATGTCCGTCCACCAGGTGACGAGAGTGTCCGCCGCCGGCGAGCGGAGCGTCAGCATCCAGTCGAGGACGGGACGGTCGAGCACCGCGACGTCGTCACCCTCGCGCACGGCGTCGTAGACCCCGGACGCCGCCCAGGTCCCGAGGACCGCGACCCCCATGCCG
Source organism: Curtobacterium sp. L1-20 (assembly GCF_048755855.1). Taxonomy (GTDB): domain Bacteria; phylum Actinomycetota; class Actinomycetes; order Actinomycetales; family Microbacteriaceae; genus Curtobacterium. The sequence continues at coordinate 372,836 of NZ_CP151473.1, forward strand.
ATCACGAGCGTCACGACGAGGAGCGGCAGGGCACCCCACCGGTGGCCGAGCTCGGTCCAGCGGTCCGCGCCGACGCGGCCGGCCTTCGTCCGCCACGTCGTGAGGTCGACGTCACCGAGGTGCCGGTCGGGTGCTTCCCGTCGGCCGGTCGGGTCGGCGTGCTCGGTGTCCATCGACCCACCCTGCCCCATGCCGCATGTGCGTCCCGGGGTCGGACCCGTGTTCGGCGGTCAGTCCTTCGCCTGGCCGTAGTCGTCGACGACCGCCACGGAGAGCGGGAACACCACCGGGAAGTCCCGGAACAGCAGGCGTCCGGCGTCCTCAGCAGCGGCGCGGACCTGCTCGGCCACCCACTCCGCGTGCTCGGCCGGGGCGTGCACCACGATCTCGTCGTGCACGAAGAACACCAGGTGCGGTCCGGCGGTCACCGGTCCGGGGAAGCGTGCAGCAAGGCGCGAGCGCAACGACCCCATCCACGCCAGTGCCCACTCGGCGGCCGTCCCCTGCACGACGAAGTTCCGCGTGAAGCGTCCCCAGCTGCGCGCGCGGGACTCGACCGCCCGCTGCATCGCCGGGGTGCCCTCGACCGTGTACGCCTGGTTGCGGGCGGCGAACCACGAGTCCTCGGGCACCGGTGACGTCCGACCGAGCAGCGTCGTCACCGGCTCGCCGCGTTCCCCGGCGCGGGCCGCCCGCTCGACCAGCCGGATGGCGTCCGGGAAGGCCCGCGCCAACCGCGGCACGAGCCGGCCGCCCTCGCCCTGGGTCGCGCCGTACATCGCGCCGAGCATCGCGCCCTTCGCCTGCTGCCGGGTCTCGACCGCACCGGAGGCTACCACCCCGTCGTAGAGGTCTCGTCCGTCGCCGGCGGCGGCCATCGCCCCGTCCCCCGCCATGGCCGCGAGCACCCGCGGCTCGAGCTGTGCGGCGTCCGCCACGACGAGCTTCCAGCCGGGATCGGCGACGACCGCGGCACGGATCCCCTTCGGCAGCTGCATCGCTCCCCCGCCGTCCGCGGCCCAGCGACCGGTGACGACGCCGCCCACGACGTACTTCGGGTGGAACCGGCCGTCCCGGACCCACTCGTCGAGCCATGTCCACCCGTTCGCCGTCAGCAGCCGGGCGAGGCGCTTGTACTCGAGCAGCGGTTCGATCACCGGGTGGTCGACCTCCTGGAGCTCCCACTTCCTGGTGCTGCTGACCATCAGTCCGGCGCGCCGCAGCGACCGCAGGACCTCGGCCGGGGAGTCCGGGTTGAGCGCGGGGTCGTCCAACCGGTCGCGCACCACGGCGGCGATCTCCTCCAACCGGCGGGGCCGCACGCCGTACGGCACGCGGGGACCGAGGGAGTCCTCGAGCAGGCGCTCGTGCACCTCGGCGCGCCACGGCAGGCCCGCGTGCAGGATCTCGGCCGCGACGAGCGCCCCCGCGGACTCGGCGGTCAGCAGGAGTCGGAGCGCGCCGGGCGCGGAGGACCCGGCGACGGCCGCGAGTTGCGCGCGGAGCTCCGCGACCGGGTCGACCTCGTCGTCGGCCTGGACGGCCGCGAACAGACCGTCGTCGAACAGCTGCGCCTGCGTCGGCCGGACGACCCGAGCCTCCGGCACGGGCGCGTCGAGTGCGTCCTGCGGCGCGGCGGCGAGCGCCGAGCCGCGTGCGCTCAGGGCGGTGCGGAGGACCCTGCGTCCCAGCCGGAGGTCGGTGCAGCGGCCGACCCGGCCGCCCGCTGCCAGCACCGCCGGGTACCAGCGTGCAGTGTCGTCCCAGACCCAGCGGACATCGGGGGCGTCGTGGGACGCGACGAAGGCCGGGAGGCGCGACTCGTCCACCCGGACCGGCTCGCCCCCGGCGGTCCCCGCGTCGGTCAGGGGCGTCGCGAGGACGCCGCCGTCGACGCGGCGCAGGACGAGGTGCACGGGACGATCATGCCGTGTCCCACCGTCAGCTGCGGACGGAGGTCACTCGCTGCCGGCGCCCTGGCCGTCGTCGGTTGCCTCGCGACGGGAACCGCCGGGACGCACGGCGGCGGTGTCGGCCACGTCGATGCGGACGTCCCCGTCCTCGGAGCGGGACACCTCGACGCGCGGGTCGGCGTCGTGCTCGTCCGAGCCGGACATCCGGCGGAAGGTGTCCTGGCGGCGTTCCTCGAAGGACATGTCCACGCCGTCGTCGAGGTGGTCGTGGTCGGGCTTCGTCATGCGCTGCACGGTACCCGGCGACCGCTGTGGTCGGTGTCGCCGGCTCAGCAGAGCGGGACGTTCACCGCGAGACCGCCCATCGCGGTCTCCTTGTACTTCGTCGACATGTCGGCGCCGGTCTGCCGCATCGTCTCGACGACCTGGTCGAGCGAGACGTGGTGCACGCCGTCGCCGCGCATGGCCATCCGTGCGGCGTTGATCGCCTTGTTCGCGGCGATGGCGTTGCGCTCGATGCACGGGATCTGCACGAGACCGCCGATCGGGTCGCAGGTCAGGCCGAGGTTGTGCTCCATGGCGATCTCGGCGGCGTTCTCCACCTGCTCCGGCGTCCCCCCGAGGACCTCGGCGAGTCCGGCGGCCGCCATCGACGCCGCCGAGCCGACCTCGCCCTGGCAGCCGACCTCGGCACCGGAGATCGAGGCGCGCTCCTTGTAGATGGAGCCGATCGCGCCCGCCGTGAGCAGAAACCGCACGACGGCGTCGTCGCGGTCAGCCGGTGTGACCGTCGGCACGTACGTCAGGGCGTAGTGGAGGACGGCCGGGATGATCCCCGCGGCGCCGTTCGTCGGGGCGGTGACCACGCGGCCGCCGGTGGCGTTCTCCTCGTTGACGGCCATCGCCGTCAGGTTCACCCACTCCATCGCGAAGAGCGGGTCGTGGTCGGGGTCGTCGCGGGTGAGCTGGTCGTGCCAGTCCGCCGCGCGACGGCGGACTGCCAGCCCGCCGGGCAGCGTGCCGGACCGTGCGACGCTCCGGTCGACGCAGGACTCCATCACCGCGTGGATGCGGAGCAACCCGTCGCGGACGTCGTCGGTGCTGCGCGTGGCGGTCTCGTTCGCGAACGCGACGCCGCTGACGGGCAACCCGGAGGCCGCGCACGCAGCGAGGAGCTCGGCGCCGCTGGTGAACGGGAACGGGACGGCGTCGTCCACCGGGATCGCGGCCTCGGCGACCTCGCCCGCACCGTCGCTCGTGATGAACCCGCCACCGATCGAGTAGTAGGTCTCCTCGGCCAGGACCGCGCCGGTGCCGTCGTCGGCCCGCAACCGCATCGCGTTCGGGTGCCGCGGGAGCATCGTCAACGGGTGCAGGACGATGTCGGCCAGCCGGAACGGCACGGTCGCGCCGCCCGCGAGCCGGAGGGTCCCGCTGCGCTCGACCTCGGCGAGTGCGTCGGCCATCGCGTCGGGGTCGACCGTCTCCGGGTCGGAGCCCATCAGGCCGGCGACGACCGCGCCGAGCGTGCCGTGACCCTGGCCGGTGGACGCGAGCGAGCCGTAGAGGTGGACGTCGATCCGGGCGACCGGTGCCTCGACCAGCCGGGCGGCGAAGGCGGAGCCGGCTCGCATCGGCCCGACGGTGTGGGAACTCGACGGACCGATCCCGATGCTGAACAGGTCGAACACGGAAACCGGCACCGCCCCACAGTAACCCGTCCGGACGGGAGAGCGGCCGGAAGCGGCGGTCGTGGACCGCTCCATCGGCGCATCGGTGGGAGACTGGCCGCATGCCCATCCTGAACAAGGACATGCAGGTCTGCATCTCCCTCGCCGCGCGCCCGAGCAACATCGGCACCCGGTTCCACAACTTCCTCTACGACGAGCTCGGTCTGAACTTCGCCTACAAGGCGTTCACCACGACCGACCTGCCCGGCGCCGTGACCGGCATCCGCGCGCTCGGCATCCGCGGGTGCTCGGTGTCGATGCCCTTCAAGGAGGACGTCATCCCCCTCGTCGACGTCGTCGAGGACTCGGCCGCGGCGATCGACTCCGTCAACACCGTGGTGAACGACGACGGCGTGCTCACGGCGTCGAACACCGACTACGAAGCCGTCGCGTCGTTGCTCGCGACGCACGGGGTCGACCCGACAGCGAGCGTCCTGCTCCGCGGGTCCGGCGGGATGGCCAAGGCCGTCACGGCGGCCTTCCGCGGCGCGGGCTTCGACCGGCTCACGGTGGTCGCCCGGAACGAGCGCACCGGCGCCCTCCTCGCCGACCGGTACGGCTACGGCTGGGTCCGCGACGAGCGGGACGCCGGGCACGCGGACGTCGTCGTGAACGTCACCCCGCTCGGCATGCGGGGCGACCAGCAGGACGCACTCGCCTTCGCGCAGGAGCGGATCGAAGCTGCGCACACGGTCTTCGACGTCGTCGCGTTCCCGTCGGAGACACCGCTGGTCCGTGCCGGTCGGGCCGCGGGCAAGCACGTCGTCTCCGGAGCCGAGGTCATCGCGCTGCAGGCGGCGCGGCAGTTCGAGCGCTACACCGGCGTCGCCCTGACCGACGACCAGGTCCGCCGGGCGAGCGAGTTCAGCCGCGCCGGGTGACGCGGCGATCCGGCGGCGGCCTCCTGGAGGCGCGGGGCGGGCCCGCACCGCGCCTCCCGTCCGTCAGCCGGTGACGGCGCGACCCGTCGCCACCCAGCCGAGCCGACGCACGCTCTCGTGGTTCCGCAGCCAGATCCCCGGCTGCGCGATGAACCCGGGGACGAGCGATCCCGGTCCGGCGACGGGGTTCTCGCGCATCGTCACGCGGCAGCCGCGCGGGTGCGGCTCCACCTCGACCTCGACGCGCGCCTCGCCGACCGGCCAGCCACGCGCCTGGATGACCATCCGTCGGGGTGCGTCGTACTCGAGCACCGTCGTCGTGTCGTTGATCACGAACGGCCAGACGCCGAACGAGTGGTGCAGCTCCGTGCCGACGGCCGGCCACCCCGGGTCCTGGCCGCGCATGCGCGAGGCGCCGACCACCCACGTCGGGTAGAGCCAGCCGTCGCGGAGCACGTCGAAGACGGCCTCCGGTCGGCAGTGCAGGATGCGGACGTTCTTCGCCATGGTCAGTCCTCCGGTGCGAGATCGACGTCGTCGGGCAGTCCGAACGTGTGGCGGAGCGCACTCTTCGCCGCGTGCCAGCCTGCCATGCCGTGCACGCCGGGACCGGGAGCGGAGGCCTCGGAGCACAGGTACATGCCGCCGCCCATCCGCCACGGGTCGCTCGACAGCACGGGCCGCTTCACGAGCTGCCAGAAGCTCGCGGCGCCCGCGGCGATGTCGCCGCCGACGTAGTTCGGGTTGTACTCCGCCATCTGGACGGCGGTCCGGCTGCTCGACTGCAGGATCGTGTCGCGGAACCCGGGCGCGAAGCGTTCGATCTGCCGGGTGACGGCCTCGGTCTGGTCGATGTCCGATCCGGCCGGCACGTGCGCGTACGCCCAGAAGACGTGCTTCCCCTGCGGAGCCCGGCCCGGGTCGACCACGGTGGGCTCGGACCCGAGCACGTAGGGCCGTTCGGCGTGCTGCCCGCGGGCGACCGCACCCTCGGCGGCCGCGATCTCCGCGCGGGTCCCACCGATGTGCACGGTACCGGCCTGCCGGAGCGCCTGGTTCGTCCACGGCACCGGGTCCGACAGCGCGAAGTCCACCTTCGACGCCGCGTTGCCGAACCGGAAGCGCCGCAGGGCACCGCGGCGCGGCGTGGGGATCTGTCGGCCGGCGATCCGGAGCATCCCGGGGACGCTCGTGTCGAACAGCACCGCCTTCGCCGGGGTCAGGTCGGCGAGGGAGCGGACCTCGCGCCCGGTCTCGATCCGGCCGCCGTGTGCGACGAGGTCCGCGGCGAGCGCGTCGACGATCGCCTGGCTCCCGCCGATGGGCACGGGCCAGCCGCGGGCGTGCGCGTACGAGCCGAGCGAGAGCGCCGCCGCAGCGGTGGCCAGCGAGGGCAGGTGCTGGATCGAGTGGGCGGCGACGCCGGACACCATCGCCGGCGCGACGTCGTCGCGGAAGCGCAGGTTCCACGCGCTCGACCCCTGCTCGAGCGCCCGCAGTCCGAAGCGCAGGACGCTGATCGGGTGCCGCGGCACGTGGAGCAGGGCGTCGGTGGCGAAGTCGGCGACCTGGTCCGCGTGGTCCGAGAGCGGTCGCATGAGCTGGCGGAAGGCCCGTCCGTCGACGCCGAGCGCGTCCGCGGTCCGGTCGAGGTCCCGGTACGCGATGCCGGCGCGGCCGCCGTCGAGCGGGTGGCCGTACTGCACCTCGGGGAGCCGGAGCTCGATGCGGTCCTCCATGCGGAACAGCCGGAAGAACTCGGACTGCAGCGCCATCGGGTGCACCGCGGAGCAGACGTCGTGCAGGAACCCGGGCAGCGTCAGCTCGGACGTCCGAGCTCCGCCGCCGATGGTCTCGTTCCGCTCGACGACCTCGACCGAGAGACCCGCGCGGGCGAGGGTCACCGCCGCCGCGAGTCCGTTCGGGCCGGCTCCGACCACCACCGCATCCACCATGCACCGAGCCTAGGGTCCGACGACTGCACGCCCCCTCGGTCAGATGACCGAGGCCCCGGTCTCGACGGCGGTGCGCTTGCGCGCCAACACGGCATCGATCCGCTGCGCGCCGGCGATCAGCGCGGCCGCATCGGAGTGGATGAAGCCGGCGATCGCGACGAGGTCATCGCGGATCCGCTCGACGGGCGCCTCGTGGACCGGTTCGTGGTGGGCGAGCCGGTTCCGGAAACGTCTGACCTCGTCCAAGCGCCGGTGCAGCTGCTTCCGCCGGACGTTGCCGAGGCCCGGGAAGGCGTGCACGATGCGTGGCTGCCAGAGGGTCGTCTCGTAGCTCCACATCGGATCGCGCGGGATGCCGCCGTCCGTGAGGCCGACCCACAGGCCGAGGCTCGTCGCTGCGACGACCCTGTCGGGTGCCGGATCCAGCTCGCCACGACGGCGCAGCGTCCGGACGGCGTCGTCGATCGCACGCCGTTCCCGGTCGAGCAGGCGGACAGTGGGATCGTTCCACCAGTCGTCGCGGCGGTCCCGGCGGAGCGCGTCGTGGACGGCGTTCCGCACGAAGACCTCGAGGCAGCCGACCGGTCCCCAGAACGCCGTCGCCAGCTCCGTGTTCCATGCGTAGAGGCGGGCTGCGAGGTCCGACCGTCCCGCGTACCGATTCCGGTACCGCTCGAAACGCGGAGCGCTCAGCAGATCAGGGAGGGCCGGGAGCGTGGCTGGATCGATCACGAACACCCCCCAGAGACGACGATTGCCCCAGGAGTCCGGCTGTGCCGAATGGTCCTGGGGCGTTACCCCATCACCCTAGCGGGGCCGAGGTGATGTATCAAGTACCACATCAGACGCGGGTCGCGTCCGGGTCAGCCGGGTCCGTTCCGTCGTCGCCGGCGTCGGCCGCGTCCGGTTCGTCGGCGTCCGCCGGGGTCGTCGCCTCGACCGGGTGCTCGGCGAGCAGCGCGGCGAAGTCCTCGTCGAGCATCTGCTGCAGGCGGTCGTCGCGCCCGACCTCGTAGTCGTCCGCGGGTCGTTGGGCCCAGCCGAGCCGCCCCACGACGGTGGTGCCGATGTCGTCCCACGCCCGGGCCCGTGCCGCGAGGACGATGCCGTCGACGAACCCCTGGTCCGTCCGGCGCCGGTCGAGCATCTCGGCGAGCTTCTCGTACGTCGCCTCTCGCGTGCGGAGCTTGAGGTCGTCGCCACGGCGGTAGTCGTGCTGGTGGCGCGAGCGGCCCTTCTGCTTGCTCGACCGTGACCGGATCTCGCGCATGCGCGCGGCGTCGCCACGCTGCTCGTCCGCCATCCGGTGGAGCTCCTCACGCGTCGCCTCGGCGATGAGCGCGTGGTCGAAGTACCCCTGGTCGCGGAGGGCGTTCGTGATGATGCGGTTGGCCACGGCGATCGTGACGGCGGCCTTCGCGATGAGGAACCCCTCGTCGACCGCACGCTTCAGCTCCACCTGGCTGACGGGTCGGTCGCGCACGTCGTGCTTGCTGCGTCGTCCGAACAGGGCCATGCCACCGACGATACCGGCGTCCGGCGTCCGTCCGTCCGCAGGTGGACCCGGATCACGCCCTGGAGGGACGACCCGCCTCCCCCGTGCCCGTAGCGTCGGGTGCATGGTCATGTACTCGGAATCCCCCCGCACCGGTCTCGGCACGGCGAGTCTCGTCCTCGGCATCTGCTCGCTGCTCGCCGGCTGGACCTTCGTCGCCCCCGTCGTCGGGCTCTGCCTCGGCATCGCCTCGCGGAGCCGGGAGCCGTTGGCCCGCGGCCGCGCCGGATGGGGCATCCTCCTCAACCTCGTCGCGCTCGCGGTGTGGATCCTGCTCGTCGTGCTGCTGGTGGTGGGTGGCTCGTTCGCCGTCTGGATGGGCGCGACGCACGCCTCCTGATCGGGGACGCGCCGCACCGGCGGCCCATCGCACTCGCGAGCGAGCACGGCGGCCCAGCGTCCCGGCGTGCCGGCGCGCGACCTGCGCGGCCCGTCGCGCTCAGAACACCAGCCCGTACACGGCGACGTCGACGCGCGTCGGCCCGAGCGGCATCGCGCTCCGGAGCGTGCCCTCCTCGGTGAAGCCGAGCCGCTCGGCGAGACGACGGCTCCGCTGGTTGTCCACCGCCGTCCGGATCTCGACGCGGGCGGCGCCGCGGGCCTTCGCGACCCCGACGAGGACGGTGGCGGCGCGCCGGACGGCACCCCGTCCCTCCAGACCGGCGTCCACCCAGTACCCGAGCGACGCCTGCCCGAGGTAGGCGTCGAAGGCGAGCGATGCGGCCCCGACGATCCGGTCGTCGAGGCGCAGGACACAGGGCAGCGCCCGGTCCATCGCGTACTGCCCGAGCAGGTGCTCGGTGTGCAGGACGGCACGCTCCCGGGTCTGCGGCTGCCAGGCCCACGGTTCGGCGGCGCGGAGCCGGTCGAGGTTCGCGAGGACCAGCTCGTGCAGGGGCTCGACGGTCGACAGGTCCCGCAGCGTCAGCGTGTACCCGTCGCCGAGGTCCCGCCCGAATGCCGCCACGGTACGACCCTAGGCACAGGCGGACGCCCCCGTCCGCTGTGGACGGGGGCGTCCGCGCGATCGGGACCGCCCTCTCGGTGCCGGCGACCGGCTACTCGTACCGGAGCGCCTCGATCGGGTTCTGCCGCGCCGCCCGACGTGCGGGCAGGGTGCCGGCGAGGAACGCGATGAGCATCACCACGAGGATGATCGTGATCACCGACGACGGGGCGAACTGCATGATCTGCAGCCCCGGCAGGTCCTTCAAGACGCTGCCGGCGAGCACGTTCGAGATCCCGGTACCGAGGAGGATCGCCACCCCCGCCCCGATCGCGCTGCCGAGGAAGCCGATGAACACCGCCTCGAGCGAGAACAGCGTGTAGACCTTGCCGCCGCCCATGCCCATCGCCTTCATCAGGCCGATCTCGCGGGTGCGCTCCTGCACGCTCATCAGCAGCGTGTTGATGATCCCGAACCCGGCGGCGATCAGCGCGATCACGGCGAAGGCGTTCAGCACCCCGACGATGCCGCTGATCACGGTCTGGAACTGGCCGAGCTGGTCCTGGATCGTCTGACCCGTGTAGCCGTCCTTCGACAGCGCGCTCTTCACGGTGCTCGCCGACGCACCGCTGTCGAGCGTCGCCGTCGCGCTGGCGTACGAGGTGGCGATGGAGGACGGCTTCCCGGTCTCCTGCGCGGCCTGCATCGCGTCGGTCAGTGCGGCGTTCGCCCCGGCCCCGCCGCCGAAGAGCGACTCGTTCTGCACGCCCACGACGGTCGCGGTGAGGGTGTGCTCCGTGCCCTGGTAGTCGTCGACCGCGATCGTCAGCTGCTTGCCCACGGCGGACTTCGCGGTCCCGAGCCCGAGGTTCTCCAGGTAGTTCGTCGGCAGCAGCACCTGGTTGCCGGCGGACGAGCCGTCGTCGAGTTGCCGGCCCGCGGCGAGGTCCGCGTCGAGCTCGCCGGCGTTGGCCGAGATGTCGACGACGTACTTGCCCTCGCCGTCGTGCTCGACCCACTTCGTGCTGAGGGCGACCGCCGGACGGACGGACCGGATCCCGGAGACGCCCTCGATCCGGTCGACGTCGGACTGCGACAGGTACGCGAAGGACGCCGGACCGCGGTTCACGCTCTGGCTGGACTCGTCGGGGTCGTACTTCGCCGGCCCGCTGTCCGTCGAGCTCTCGACAGCTTTCGTGATCGTCAGGGAACCGGTGTCGCCGATGGAGGCGACCTGGGTGTCGATGTAGTTGCTCACGCCGGTGCCGATCGCCGAGGTCAGCGTGATGGTGAAGGCACCGATGAAGATCGCGATGACGGTGAGCGTGGTGCGGAGCTTGGACCGGAACGTGTTCGCGACCGCGGTCCGCAGGAGGTCGAGGAAGTTCATGCGGAGTGCCTTCCGTGCGGAGCCGGGTCGTCGATCCGGACGCCGACCGTGCCGTCGGCTGCCGTCGCAGACGCGTCGACGATGACGCCGTCGCGGACGTTGACGCGCCGGTCGCACCGGTCGGCGAGGTCCTCGTCGTGGGTGACGACGACGAGGGTGATGCCGCGTTCGCGCTGCAGCCCGAAGAGCAGGTCCTCGACCACCTGCCCGGTGTTCGTGTCGAGGTTGCCGGTCGGTTCGTCGGCGAAGATGACGCTCGGCTCCCCCACGAGCGCACGGGCGATGACCACGCGCTGCTTCTGCCCGCCGGACAGGTCGTTCGCGTCGTTCTTCGCCTTGTCCGCCAGGCCGAGGGCGTCGAGCGCCGCCATGCCCCGCCGCTTCCGCTCGGCCCCGGTGACACCGGCGATCTTCAGCGGGAGCACGACGTTGTCGAGCACCGACGTCTTCGGGGTGAGGAAGAACTGCTGGAACACGAAGCCGAAGGTGCTGTTCCGCGTGCGGTTCACCTGCCGGGCGCCGAGGGTCGCGGCGTCGGTGCCGTCGAGCAGGACCTGCCCCGCGGACGGCTTGTCGAGCAGGGCGAGCAGGTGCATGAGCGTCGACTTGCCGGAGCCGGACTTGCCGACGATGGCGAGGCTCTCGCCCTGGTGCACCTGCAGCGACACCCCCTTGAGTGCGTCGAACCGCGTGGAGCCGCGGCCGTAGGTCCTGGCGAGGCCACGGGCCTCGAGCACGGGAGTGGTCATGGCCGCGAGCCTACTGTCCGTTGCACGACTGCAAGTTTGCGTTTGCTGTAGATCATGTGACGTTCCGGTTACAGTCGGGGCCATGCCCGAGAACGTCGCTCCGTCAGGACTGGGTCTCCGCGACCGCAAGCGCATCGAGACCCGCACCCGCATCGCGGAGTCCGCCCGGTCGCTGGCCCTCGAGCAGGACATCGACCGCACGACGATCGAGCAGATCGCCGCGCGGGCCGAGGTCTCGCCGCGGACGTTCTTCAACTACTTCGAGAGCAAGGAGGACGCGGTCCTCGGGCACACCGAGCTCGACCTGCGCCCCGAGACGCTCGAGGCCCACCTGCGCGCGGTGGCGGGCGAACCGGCGGCCCAGGCGGTCGTCGACCTCGCGTTCCTGGTGTTCGGCGAGTCCTTCGGCGACGAGCACGAGCGGCTCGCCCGGAAGGAGGTCATCGTGCGCTTCCCCCAGCTCATGCGTCGCCAGGTCGCGCGGATGACCACCGTCGCCGAGGCGATGACCGGTGCCGTCCGGACCGTCCTCGAGCGCGACCCCGCCTGGGGCCCGGAGGCGGCGACCACCCAGGCGGCCGAGATGCTGCTCGGGATGTGCATGACCGGGCTGCGCAGCTCGGCCCGCCACGACGGCTCCGAGCCGGACGCCGTGCGCGCCTCGGTGGTCGCGACGATCCGCGACACCGCGGAGCGTATCAGCCGCGGGTGATGAACCCTTCCTTCACCATCCACTCGAACGCCACGTCCGCTGGTTCCCGCCCCTCGACGTCCACCTGCCGGTTCAGCTCCTGCAGCACCGCGTCGGTCAGCTTCGGCGAGATCTGGTCGTAGACGCCCTTCAGCTGCGGGTACTCCTCGAGGGTGGCCGAGTCCAGCACCGGCGCGACGTTGTAGGCCGGGAAGAAGCCCTTGTCGTCCTCGAGCACGGTCAGCCCGAGCGACTTGATCCGGCCGTCGGTCGTGAAGACCTCGCCGAAGTTGCACTTGCCGCGGTCGGTCGCGGTGTAGACCGTGCCGGTGTCGAGGATGCTGACGTTGCCGCGCGGGATGCCGTTCGACCCCGAACCGCCGAGCTCCAGCCCGTACTTCTCGAGCATGGGCTTGAAGCCGTCCGCACGCGAGTTGAACTCGGACTCGACGCAGAACGTGCGCTGGTCGACGGGCAGCTTCGTGATGTCCGACAGGGTCTTCACGTCGCCGAGCTCCGAGACCGCCTCGTCACGGACGGCGAAGGCGTACGTGTTGTTCATGGGCGCCGGTTCGAGCCAGGTGAGCCCGTTGCCCGCGTCCTCCTTCTTCACCGCCTGCCACTGCTCGGTCTTGTCCGGGATGCCCTGCGCGTGGCCCATGAAGGTCAACCAGGCGGTGCCGGTGTACTCGTACGTGAAGTCGGCGGCGTGCGAGGTCATGAGCTCGCGGACGGCGACGCTGCCCGGCACGTTCGTCTCGTCGGTCACGTCGAAGCCGGCGGCCTTCGCGGCGAGCACCGCGATCTTGCCGAGGACCAGCTGCTCGGTGAAGTTCTTCGAGGTCACGGTGATCGCGGCGTCGTCCGGCAGGTCGTCGATCCGCTGGATCGACCCGGGGCCGGCAGCCGGCACGAAGGACGTGGCGGGCTGCAGACCGCAGCCCGTCAGGACCAGGGCGCTCGCCCCCGCCAGGGCGGTCACGGTCGCGATGCGGCGACGGGTGGACGGACGGGAGGCGCGGCTCGCGTCGCGCGGGTCGGCGTGCGTCATCGGAGTCCCTTCGGTCGTGCGACGGTCTCGACCACACGGCCGATCCAGTCGATGGACAGCGCGAGCAGCGCGACGAGCAGCGCGCCCGACACGAGCACCTTGGGCAGGAACAGGGTCACGCCGGTGGTGATGAGGAGCCCGAGGCCGCCGGCCCCGACGAACGTCGCGAGGCTGGCGGTGCCGACGAGCAGGACGAGCGCGGTCCGGATGCCGGAGAGCATCACCGGCACGGCGAGCGGCAGTTCGACCTTCATCAGGACGCTGAACGCGCTCATCCCCATGCCACGACCGGCCTCGACCAGCCGCGCGTCCACGCTCTGCACGCCGATCATGGTGTTCCGGAGGACCGGCAGGATCGCGTAGAGCACGAGGGCGATGACCGCCGAGAACGGGTTGAGCCCGAGCCACGCGGCGAGGAGCACGATGAGGCCGACCGCGGGGGCGGCCTGGCCGAAGTTCGCGACGGCGATGACGGCGGGGCTGATCCGGCGGAGCGGCCCGCGGGTGAGCACGACCCCGAGCGGGAGGCCGATGACGAGCACGAGCACGGTGGCCTCGAGCGTGAGCACGAGGTGCTGCCCGGTCAGCTCGAGGATCGTCGACGGGTTGAGCGTGCCGCGCTCGGTCGCCGTGAGGCCGGCCGTCGCGAGCCAGACCGCGAACGCGGCGAGCACCACGAGGATCGCGACGGGCTGCACGAGCAGCCCCTTCCACGAGGTCCTGGCGCCGGTCGCGGGCCCGGCGGCGACCGCGCTCACAGGTCCTCCCCGGTCGGCATCGCGGGTGCCGCCGGCGAGGACGGCATGGTCTCGATCGGGTTGGTGTTCGTCCCGATCGGCGCGTACTGCTGGTCGTCCGCGGCGGCGGCACGGGAGCGGGTGATGGCCTCCATGACCGTCTCGACGGTGATGACGCCGCGGAACGCGTCGCGGCGCCCGGTCACCAGTGCGGCGCCGGCGCTCGACACGAGCATGGTGTCGAGGGCGTCGTTGAGCGTCGCGGCCTCGCCGACGACGGGCAGCGCCGGGTCGATGCCCTCGGGGATGCGCTGGAGGCGCTCGAGCTGGCGTCGGGACGGCCAGCCGATCGGGCGCTGGCGACGGTCGACGACCACGGCGTGCTGGTGCCCGCCGGCCTCGTTCATCCGCTGCAGCACGGCCGCGACCTCCTCGCCGGGCGAGCACGTCACCGCCGACACGACGTCGACGTCACGGACGCGGTTCAGCGTCAGCTGCTTCAGCCCGGCGCCGGAGCCGATGAAGTTCTCCACGAACTCGTTCGCCGGCTCGGCCAGGATGCGCTCCGGGGTGTCGTACTGCACGATGTGCGCGCCCTCGGTGAAGATGACGATCCAGTCGCCGAGCTTCACGGCCTCGTCGAAGTCGTGGCTGACGATGACGATCGTCTTGTGCAGTTCCTCCTGGATGCGGAGGAGCTCGTCCTGCAGCCGCTGCCGGGTGATCGGGTCGACGGCGCCGAACGGCTCGTCCATGAGCAGCACGGGCGGGTCCGCGGCGAGCGCCCGGGCGACGCCGACGCGCTGCTGCTGGCCGCCGGAGAGTTCTCGGGGGTAGCGGTCGCGGTAGGTGTCGGGGTCGAGCGAGACGAGGTCGAGCAGTTCGTCGACACGCGCCGCGATCTTCTCCTTCGACCAGCCGAGCATCTTGGGCACGATCGCGATGTTCGCCGCCACGGTCATGTGCGGGAACAGGCCGCCGGCCTGGATCACGTAGCCCATCCGGCGCCGGAGCTCGTCGGCGTCGATGCCGGTGACGTCGTCGTCGCCGACGACGATCCGGCCCTCGGTCGGCTCGATCAGGCGGTTGATCATCTTCAGCGTGGTGGTCTTGCCGCAGCCGGACGGGCCGACGAGCATGACGATCTTGCCGGCCGGGATCTCGAGCGTGATGCCGTCGACCGCGGGCTTCTGCTGGCCGGGGTACCGCTTGGTGACCGTGTCGAGCAGGATGCTGCGACCGGTCACGCCCTCGTCGGTCGCGGGGGCGGTGGCGGAGTCAGTGCTGGACACGGATACCTCTCGAGATGGTCAGGCGGCCGAGGCCGATGAGGAGCAGGTCGAGGACGAAGGCGATCAGGACGACACCGACGACCCCGACGACGACTGAGGAGAGCGCGTTGGCGCCGCCCAGGCGGGAGAGCCCGGAGAAGATGAAGCCGCCGAGGCCGGGTCCGAGCGCGTAGGCGGCGATCGCGGCGATGCCCATCACCATCTGGGCGGAGACGCGCACGCCGCTGAGGATGATCGGCCACGCCATCGGCAGTTCGACCTGCACCAGGGTGCGGAAGCGGCTCATGCCGATCCCCCGCGCCGACTCGACGACGGTGGCCGGGATCTCGGCGAGGCCGACGACCGCGTTGCGGAGGATGGGCAGCGTCGCGAAGAACACGACCGTCACGACCGAGGGCAGGACGCCGAACCCGAGCGGCACGATCAGCAGACCGATCACCGCGAAGGACGGCAGGGTGAGGCCGATGGCCGACACCCCGTTCGCGACGGAGGTCAGCCGTGCGCTGCGGTAGACGAGTGTGGCGAGCACCACGGCGATGATCGTCGCGAGCACCGTGCACTGGACGACCAGTGAGAAGTGCTGCCACGACGCGAACCAGATCTGGTCCCACCGCTCCCCGATGTACTGGAACACGTGACGCGCGCCCTTCCCGGTCGGTCGAAGTGCCCACGGTCCGGGGCACAAGTGCCATCGAACCTACGCAGGTCGACCGCGGTGCCCGAGCCAACCGGGTTCCTTCGGACGCGTTCAGGGAGGGTCAGGCCGGGCGGAAACCCCCGGTCAGCGGGGTGCGCCACGCTTCGCCTGGGAGAACGGTAACGATCACGAGCACTCGTCGGCTACGCGGGGAGATCGCGAAGCCCGGACTGCTCGGCGATCTCGACCAGCCGCTCCCGCCACTCGACCCACTCGTCGGCGGTCTTCACGGCGAGGTTGCCGTCCCCGTCACCGGCCAGCCCGTCGAGCATCTCGCGCACGATGTCGGCGTGCCCGGCGTGCCGTGCGGTCTCGTAGGCCATGTGCACCAGGACCCGGTGCAGGGTGACGTCGCGGTGCCCCTCGGGCCACCAGGCGACGACCCCGCGGGCGTCGAGGTCCAGCGCCTCGATGGTCGCGTCGGCGTGCGCGGCGCTGCGGCGGTGGAACGCCACGACGTCGTCCAGGGTCTCGTCGGCGCTCGCGTACATGTCGTCGCCCGCGTCGGAGTCGAGCCAGGCGGGCGCGTCCGGCAACGGCCGCCCGAACACCTCGCCGAAGTAGCCCGCCTGCACGCCGGCGACGTGCTTGACGAGGCCGAGCACGTTCGTCCCGGTGGGGGTCACCGGCCACCGGGCCTGCCGCTCGGCGAGACCGTCGAGCTTGGCGAGCAGGGCGGCGCGGTGCTTCTGCAGGTACCGGTGCAGCGTCTGCTTCACCACCGCCGCGTCGGTCGTCGGGGCCGTCCCCTCGTCGGACAGGAGTGACCCGCCGACCGCGGCGATCGGCGGCACGGACGACGACGGTGCCGTCGGTGCGGGGTGGACCTCGGGGACCGGGTCGGCGCTGCTCATGCCCTCGATCGTGCCACCGCTCGCTCGCGGATGCGCTCCGCCTCGTGCACGGCGACGCGTTCCGCCGTCAGCAGGAGCCCGGCGACGTCGCCCGCGGTGCGCGCCGGCGAGTCGTTCCAGCTGGTCAGGTCGCGGACACGGCCCATGCGCACGTCGGGCGCGGGGCACCAGAGCACGGGCTGCCCCTCCTCGGCTGCGAGCGCGTGCCACACCAGGTCGAGCGCGCGCTGGACCTTCTGCGAGTGCACGGCGTGCGGGCCCCCGGCGGCGGAGACGACGGACCCGACGAGGCACGCGGCGACGAGGGGCCGACCCTGCACGTCCATCGCGGCGGCACTGGAGGCCTTGCGCATCCGACCGTGTTCGTCGACGTAGGCGAACCACGCGTGCTGGATCCACCCCCGCTCGATCACGCTGCGGGCGTCGGTGAGCAGACGCTCGAGGTCGTCGAGCTCCTGCAGACGGGCCTCCACCCGACGGACGCGTGCCGCGTCACGCCGGGCGGCGATGCGGTCGAGGAGTCCCCGGAGGCCGGAGCGGGCGGGTACGGACGGGAGTGGAGCGGCGTCGGTGGCGACGTCGTGCTGGACGCGGAACTCGAGGGTCATGACGGCCCCTCCGATCTTCACGTGCACGGATTGGTGCGGTCACGATAGCCCCGGGCGGAGTCAGTCGTCCAGCACTGCGTCGATCCCCCTGCGGGCCACCGCACGGACGGTGCGGTCGTCGGACAGGTGCAGGGCCGAGCCGATGGACACGGCCCAGCCACGCCCACGCTCCCAGGTGTCGTCGTCGACCGCGAGCCGCGCGCGGAAGACGCGCCGTGCCTCGCGGTCGAGCGTCAGCCACGCGGTCGCGAGGTCGACCGCGGGGTCCCCCGCGGTCACGTCGCCGAAGTCCACGATCGCCGACAGGCGGGTGTCGCCCGACGGCGTCTCGGCGAACAGCACGTTGAAGGGGTGCAGGTCGCCGTGCACCCAGACGGGAGGCCCGGCGTACGCGGGCAGGGCGGCTGCGGTCCGCCAGACCGTCGCCAGCTCACGGGCCCGGGGCACGTCCTCGGTGTCGAGTCGCGTCAGCACCGCGGCACTCCTCGTGGTCAGGGGGACGGCCCGGACCGGGTTCGCCGGGGCGTCGGCCGGCGCGGGGACGTTCAGGAGGTCGACGAACGCGGCGAGCGCCTCGGCGACGTGCACCCCTCCGACGCGGTCGCCGGCGGGACTCCCCGGGAGCCAGCGGACGACGCTCCACGACCACGGGTACCCGAGCGCGGGCCGTCCGGTGCGGACCGGGTCCGGTACCGGGACGATCGGCGCCACACGGCGGGCGATCTCGGGCAGCCAGCGCTGCTCGTGCTCGATGAGCACGGCGGCGGCGGACCGCCGTGGGAGCCGGACCGCGAGCAGGTCGCCGAGCCGGACGAGCACGTTGTCCCAGCCGTTCGCGGCGATCGCCAGCGGCAGGTCGGCCAGGTCGGGGTGCTGGTCCCGGAGCAGGGCGCGGACGAGGTGCTCGTCGACGTCGAACTCGGCTGCTGGGGTGGCCACCGGGTCAGGGTAGTGCCGGCCGGTCCCCCGCGCCCGACCGCGCTCCGGCACCCGTGAACGGGGGCCGGAGGCGGATCGGGGCTCTTGGTATCCTCACAGGGAACGGTGACGTGGGTGTCCGTGGGGGGACCCGCGTCGCGTCGGTTCCCGCTCGGTCAGGGCCGGGCGGTCCGGACTTCCCCGGCGGCGGACCCGCGGTCACCGGGTCCTCCCCGGCGGCCTGTCGTACGGTTCCCGCATGGACGGATGGCGGAACCCTGCGCGCTGGGCCCGGACGGGTCGGTGGCTCCTGCTGCCGATCGCCGTCCTCGACTGGGTGGCCCTGGCGCCGCAGACCGTCGTGGTGCTGGCCTTCCTCGTCGCGGTCGTCGGCCTCGCCGGGATGGCGGCGGCCCTCGTCGCGCACATGCTCCGCCGGTCGCGCGGCGCGATGGCGGGACTCGGGGTCGTCCTGCTGCTCGGCGGCCTCGCCGTGTTCGGTCTCGACCCGTTCCCGGGGTCCTTCCCGCTCATCGACGACTGGTGGCCCGGTTCGATCACGCAGCCGCAGGTCGTCGGGAGCGCCTACTGGCAGCTCCTCGGGCTCGGTGTCGAGCTCGCGGGCGTCGGACTCCTCGCCACACTGCTCGTCGTCTCGATGACGACGAGGCCCACCCGCCGGTAGTCGCCAGCGGCGCGCGGACCGCTCAGCGCCGCGTGAGGACCAGGAGCGTGCCGTGCGTCGCCGTCGCGCGGACGTGCTCGACCAGGGCGGCGGCGTCGCCGGCCGTCCTGGCGGCTGCGAGCAGGCCGTCGATGCCGTCCGTGTCCGCGAGCAGGGCGTCGGTGCAGAGCAGCAGGCGGTCGCCGGGGGCGAGGTCGAGCGACCCGGGCGTCCGCGGGGCGCCGGACGGCTGGAGGCCGATCGGCAGGTCGAGCGACCGCAGCGCGGTGGAGCCGCCGTCCGCCCGCAAGAGCACCGCCAGGCCGTGGCCGGCATCGGCGTACTCGGCGTGCCCCGTCGCCGGGTCGAGGCGCAGGTGGACGAGCGACGCCACGGTGTCCGCGGTGGACAGGTCGGTGGCGACCTGCGCCTCCACCTCGGCGATCGCGACGGCCAGCGGCACGTCGGTCCGCGCGACCACCGCTGACCGGACGGTCGCCGCGAGGAGCGCCGCGGCGCGACCGGCGGACGGCACCGTCCCGACGGTCAGGTGGAGCCGACCGTCGGCGGCGACGCGCCAGTCGGCGACGTCGCCGACGTCGGCGCTCGGCAGCGACAGCACGGCGAGGTCGTGGCCGGGGACGACGACGGGCTCGGGCACGAGGCCGCCGAGCACCCGGCGGACCCGGTCGTCCTCGATCGAGTGACCGAGTTCCCGTTCCGCCCAGCGCGCGAGGTCCCGGAGCAGGCCGATGTCCTCCGCCGACAGGGTGCGGGGCTCGGCGTCCATGATGCAGAGCGTGCCCACACGGGTGCCGTCGAGCATCGACAGCGGTGCGCCCGCGTAGAACCGGATGCCCTGCTCGGTGACCGACGCCATCCCGGCGAAGCGCGGGTCCGCGGCGGCGTCGGGCACGACGAGCGGCTCGTCGGTCAGCACGGTCGTCGAGCAGAAGACCTCGCTCGCCGGCGCGCTCGCGCCCTGGTTCCAGCCCTGCGTCGACTGCGCGGTGACGACGTCGTCGTGGACGAGGTTGAGGAAGCTCAGCGGGACGCCGAAGGCCTCCTGCGTCATCCGGGTGATGCGGTCGAACCGTTCCTCCGGGCCGGTGCCGAGCACGCCGAGCGCCTCGATCACGGCGGACCGGTGGGCGGCGGCGTCCTCGAGTCGGGTCACTCCCCCTGTCTACCCGCCCCGGCGTCGAGGAACCAGTCCCGCGGGTGGGGGTCGGCGGTCAGGCCGCGTCGTGCGGACACGGGCGTCGCCCACTGCGCCGCGTTCGACAGCACCCGCTGGATGTCGGGGTGGTGGTACACCGGGTACTCCTGGTCGCCTGGCGAGAAGTAGAACACCCGGCCGAGCCCGCGACGGTAGGCGACACCCGACCGGAACACCTCGCCGCCGGCGAACGTCGACAGGAAGACCTCCTCGTCGGGGCGCGGGATGTCGAAGTACTCGCCGTACATCTCCTGGCGGTCGATGACGATGGGGTGCGGGACCCCGGCGGCGATCGGGTGCTCCGGGGAGACGGTCCACACCAGCTCGCGCTCGCCGTCGTTGCGCCACTTCAGCGAGCACGTCGTGCCCATCAGCCGCGTGAACGGCTTCGAGTAGTGGCCGGAGTGCAGCACCACGAGGCCCATGCCGGCGTGCACGTGACGGACCACGCGGTCGACCACCGCGTCCGACACCTGGTCGTGGGCGACGTGCCCCCACCAGAAGAGCACGTCGGTGGCGGCGAGCCGCTCCTCGGCGAGGCCGTGGTCCTCGTCCTGCAGGGTGGCGGTGGTGACGTGCGCGTCGGGGCCGAGCCGCGCCTCCAGGCCGTCGGCCACCGCGCGGTGGATCCCGTCCGGGTAGTGCTCCAGCACCACGGCGTCGCCGCGGGACTCGTGGACGTTCTCGTTCCACACCACGATGTTCAGGGGCCGGTTCTCGGTCGTCGTCGACATGCCCTCGACGCTACCGGGTGTTTCTCCGGAGCGGTCCGTCACCATGTCGGCATGACGCCACGCTCCCTGTTCCGCGCCGCAGCGGTCGCCGAACTCGTGACCTGGACCCTGCTCATCGCCGGGATGGTGGTGAAGTACGGGCTCGACGCGGGTGACTGGGGCGTGCGCATCGGTGGCGGCGTGCACGGGTTCGTGTTCCTGGCGTACCTCGTGGTGACCACGGTCGTCGCGGTGAACCAGCGCTGGTCGGTCGGAGCGCTCGTGCTCGGCTGGGCGAGTGCCGTCGTGCCCTACGCCACGGTGCCGTTCGAGGTCGCGGTCGCCCGACGCGGCATGCTCGACGGGCCGTGGCGCCGCTCCCCCGACATCGGCGCGCGGACGGGCGTCCTGGACGGCCTGCTCTTCTTCGTGGTGCGCCGGCCGGCGGTGTCCGCCGCCGTCGGGGTCGTGGCCGTCGCCCTCGTCTTCGGCGCGTTGCTGGTGATCGGGCCGCCCGTCCCGTCCCGCGCCTGAGCGGGACGGGAGGAACGGACCGGAGGCGCGGTGCCAGTTGGCACCGCGCCTCCGGTTCGTCACTGGTCCGGCTGGTTACAGGGCTGCGAGCACCTGGTTGAAGGTGGCGGACGGGCGCATCACGGCGCTCGTCTTCGCGTCGTCGGGTCGGTAGTACCCGCCGATGTCCGCCGGGTGCCCCTGGACGGCGACGAGTTCGTCGACGATCGTCTGCTCCTGCTCGGCGAGCGAACCGGCGATCTCCGCGAAGGCCGCGGCCAGCTCGGTGTCCTCGGTCTGCGATGCGAGCTCCTCGGCCCAGTACTTCGCCAGAAAGAAGTGGCTGCCGCGGTTGTCGATCGACCCGAGCTTGCGACCAGGGGACTTGTCCTGCTCGAGGAACGTCCCGGTGGCGCGGTCCAGCGTCTCGCCGAGGATCCGCGCCCGCGCGTTGCCGGTCACGCCCGCGAGGTGCTCGAGGCTGACCGCCAGCGCGAGGAACTCGCCGAGGCTGTCCCAGCGCAGGTAGTTCTGCTGCACCAGCTGCTGCACGTGCTTCGGCGCGGAACCGCCGGCACCGGTCTCGAACAGGCCGCCGCCGCCGAGGAGCGGGACCACGGAGAGCATCTTCGCCGAGGTGCCGAGCTCCATGATCGGGAACAGGTCGGTCAGGTAGTCGCGGAGGACGTTGCCCGTGACCGAGATGGTGTCCTCACCGCGGCGGATGCGCTCCAGCGAGAAGCGCATGGCGTCCTCGGGGGTCATGACCTCGATCTGCAGCCCGTCGGTGTCGTGCTCGCCGAGGTACGTGCGCACGAGCCCGATGAGGTTCGCGTCGTGCGCACGCGACTCGTCGAGCCAGAACACGGCGGGCGAGCCCGTCGCACGGGCGCGCGTCACGGCGAGCTTCACCCAGTCGCGGATCGCGACGTCCTTGGTCTGGCAGGCCCGCCAGATGTCGCCGGCCTCGACCTCGTGCTCGATGACCGTCTCGCCGCCGCTGGTGACGACGCGGACGTGGCCGGCACCGGGGACCTCGAAGGTCTTGTCGTGCGAGCCGTACTCCTCGGCCTTCTGCGCCATCAGGCCGACGTTCGGGACCGAGCCCATGGTCGCCGGGTCGAAGGCGCCGTTCGCGCGGCAGTCCTCGATGACGACCTGGTAGATGCCGGCGTAGCTCGAGTCCGGGATGACCGCGAGGGTGTCGTGCTCCTCGCCGTCCGGACCCCACATGTGGCCGGAGGTGCGGATCATCGCGGGCATCGAGGCGTCGACGATGACGTCGCTCGGAACGTGCAGGTTGGTGATGCCCTTGTCCGAGTCGACCATCGCGAGGTCGGGGCCCTCGTCGATGCCCTGCTCGAACGCCTGCTTGATCGCAGCGCCGTTCGGCACCGCGTCGAGGCCCGCCAGGACCGAGCCGAGCCCGTCGTTCGGGTTGAGCCCGGCGGCGGCGAGGTCGGCTCCGAAGCGCTCGAAGACGCTCGGGAAGAACGCGCGGATGACGTGGCCGAAGATGATCGGGTCGGAGACCTTCATCATGGTGGCCTTGAGGTGCACCGAGAACAGCACGCCCTGCGCCTTCGCGGCGGCGATCTGCTCCGTCAGGAACGCCTCGAGCGCACGGACGTGCAGCACGGTGCCGTCGATGACCTCGCCCGCGAGGACCGGGACCGACTGCTTGAGGACGGTGGTCTCGCCGTCCGTGCCGACGAACTCGATCGTGAGGACGTCGTCCGACGGCGCGATCCAGGACCGCTCGTTGGAACGGAAGTCGTCGACGCCCATCGTGACGACGTTGGTCCGCGAGTCGGCGCTCCAAGCACCCATGCGGTGCGGGTGCTTGCGGGCGTAGTTCTTCACGGACAGCGGGGCGCGACGGTCGGAGTTGCCCTCGCGGAGCACCGGGTTCACGGCGCTGCCCATCGTCCGGCCGTAGCGGGCGCGGGTGTCGCGCTCCTCGTCGGTCGACGGCTCGTCCGGGTAGTCGGGCAGGTCGTAGCCCTGCGTCTGGAGTTCCTTGATCGCGGCCTTGAGCTGCGGGATGGACGCCGAGATGTTCGGCAGCTTGATGATGTTCGCCTCGGGGGTGCCCGCGAGCGCACCGAGCTCGGCGAGGGCGTCGTCCAGGCGCTGCTCGGCGGTGAGCCGCTCCGGGAACTGGGCGATGATCCGGCCGGAGAGCGAGATGTCGCGGGTCTCGACGTCGACACCTGCGGTGCCGGCGAAGGCCTGGATGACCGGGAGGAAGGAGTGGGTGGCGAGGAACGGCGCCTCGTCCGTGAGGGTGTAGATGATCTTGGCCATGCTGGCGGGTACTCCCTTGTTCGACCGTCGGTACGTCCACGGTACTCGTGGCGCAGGATGTCTCGACATCAAGATACATCGCCGGCTCGAGCGCGTCGGTGCCACCCTGGGACCGTGATCGATCACTTCCTCGTCGTCGGCGTCGTCGCCGTGGTCGCCATCGCCGGAGCGGCGGTGCTCGGACCGCGCATCGGGGTCGCGGCACCGCTCGTGCTCGTGGTCGTCGGCATCGTGGCGAGCCTCGTGCCGTGGATCCCGGACGCCGAGATCGACCCCGAGTGGATCCTCGCCGGGGTCCTGCCACCGCTGCTCTACTCGTCGGCGGTGTCGATGCCGTCGATGAACTTCCGGCGGGAGTTCGGCGCGATCAGCGGGTTGTCGGTGCTGCTCGTCATCGCGTCGAGCCTCGTGCTCGGCCTGTTCTTCGCGTGGGCGCTGCCCGGCCTCGGCTTTTGGTGGGGCATCGCCCTCGGGGCCATCGTCAGTCCGACCGACGCCGTGGCGACCTCGATCGTGAAGCAGACGTCGGTGTCCCGCCGCGCGATCTCGATCCTCGACGGCGAGTCCCTGCTCAACGACGCGACCGCGCTCGTGCTGCTGCGGACCGCGATCGCCGCCGCGGCGGCGTCGTTCTCGTTCTGGGGCGCGCTCGGCGACTTCGCGCGGGCCGTGGCGATCGCCGTGGTGATCGGGTGGTTCGTCGGTTGGCTGAACGTGCGGGTCCGGGCCCGGGTGCCCGGCGCCGCGGTCGGTACCGCGCTCTCGTTCGCGGTGCCCTTCGCCGCCGCCGTGCCGACCGAGCTGCTGCACGGCTCCGGCCTCGTCGCGGCCGTCGTCGCCGGGTTGTTCACCGGCATCGTCGGCCCGCGCAGGCTGTCGCCGAGCCAGCGGCTGTCGGACGCGCAGAACTGGCAGACCATCGAACTCGTGCTCGAGGGAGCCGTGTTCCTGACGATGGGGCTCCAGCTCGCCGGGATCCTCCGCGACGTGCACGAGGACCACACCGGCATCGGCCCGGCGCTCCTCGTCGCCGTCGCAGCCCTCGTCCTGACCGTCCTCGTCCGCGCCGCGTACGTCGTCCCGCTCCTGCTCGCCCTCGCCGCCGGGGCGAAGCGGGGCGAACGGATGCAGTCCCGCTTGGCGGACGTGCACGCCGGCGACCGCGACGCGATGAGCGAGGTCATCCGCGAGCACCGACCCCGGGGCCGGGCGCCGTCCGAACGGGAGCTCGACCGGTTCGCGATCCGGGTGCGCCGGACCCTGGCCGACATCGCGTACTACACGTCGGCGCCGCTCGGCTGGCGCGAGGGGACCACGGTCATCTGGGCCGGCATGCGGGGTGCCGTGACCGTCGCCGCGGCCCAGTCGCTGCCGGACCACACGCCGCAGAAGCCCCTGCTGGTGTTCATCGCCTTCGCGGTCGCCCTGCTCTCGCTCGTGGTCCAGGGCAGCACGATCGGGCCGCTCGTCCGCCGGATCGCCGCGCCCGCTCCGGACACCGACGCGAAGGACGTCGACGAGCGGCAACGGCTGCTCGAGCTCATGCGGTCGGCAGCGGGACGCATCCCCGCCGCCGACGACGACGGGCCACGGACGACCGAGGACCTGCGGGCCGCCGACCCCGGCGAACTCCGTGCGTGGATGGGCCGCGAGAAGGCCCGCCGACTGGCGGTGCTCGAGGCCCAGCGTGCCGCGATCCTGGACGCCCGCGACGACGGGACCTTCGACGCCGAGGTGCTCGAGTCGATGCTCCGGAACCTCGACGCCGAGCAGATCGCCCTCGAACTCCGGGGGGCTCCGGGCCGCTGAGCCGTGGGGCGTCCCCCGCGCTGCGGGCTGCGGGCTGCGGGCGCGGGCCCGACCCGGGCTGCGGGGTGCGCGGGCCGTCAGTGGCCGATGGTCAGCCGGAAGACCCGGACGCCTGCGGCCCGCAGCCCGGCCACACCCACCCGCATCCGGGCACCGCGGAAGGGCCGACGGAACCCCGAGGCGTGCGAGGCGACGCCGATCTGGTGCAGCACCTCGGAGGTCAGGGTCCGCTCGACCTTCGGCGCGAGCCGGGTCACTCCCGACACCGTCACGACGACCTGCACGGCGTTCGGCGCGAGCAAGGGCTCGATCAGCTCGGCGGCCTCCTGCGCGCGGTGGAACGCCGGGTCGTCACCGGGCCGGCGGATCGCGATCACCGCGAGCTCGGCACGGCCCGTCTCGCCGGGATCCGGCACGTCGTCCACGCCGACGACCCGCATCCTCGAGGCGTCGACCCCCGCCCGCACGGCCGCCGCGCGGAGCACCGGCAGCAGGTCCTGGGTACCCGCGAGCACGACCTCGACGGTCCGCAGGTCGACGGGTTCGTGCCGTTCACGCGGCGCTCGGGCCATGGTCGGGGTCCTCTCCGCTCGCTCACCGGCGACACTACCGACGCCCACGGGAGCGGGTCCGGACCGCTCCCGTCCGTCAGCACCCTCCCAGCACGGTTGGTAACGAGAAGATCACGAAAGGACCTGTACAAAGCGACAGAGTCGTGCAGAATGGTGGGCGGCCATGACGACACCACGCGAATCCGACCAGCACCCGGGGACCCCGGTGGTGCACCTGTCCCGTCGCGCAGCCCTCGAGGCCGAGCGTGCCGCCGCGCGGAAGCCCGCGCGCCGCGAGCGCCCGGCGAAGGTCGTCCGGACCGTCGGGCGCGAGCGCCCCGCCACGGTCGTCCGCGCCGCCGAGCCGACGGTCGGAGCCCCGACGCGTGTGGGCCGCACGGCGGTCACCCCGGGTCGGCAGCGGAGCGCGGAACCGGCGCGGGCCGGACGACGCGCCACCACCGCGCGGGTCGTCACCGAGCACGGCGTGCACGGCGGCCCGGACGCCAGGATCCAACGCGTCGTCCGCCGCCCGGCCGCCGTCACGCCCGTGCCGCGCCCGTCCCGCCCCTCGCGGCCGCAGCGGGCCACGCGCATCACCCTGACGAGTGCGCTCGCGGCCCTCGCGATGTTCGCCGCGTCCGCGATGCCGGCACACGCCAGCGCCGGCACCTCGATGGCGACCTCGACCCTCGCGCCCACGGTGCGGACGCAGGACTACGCCGTCACCGAGGCCATCTCGGCCAGCGCCCTCGACCGCGACGAGTTCACCGTCGGTGGCGGCGCGTCCGGCACCCCGGGGACGGCCGTCTCCTCCGGCGGCGAGGTCCGGTCGCCCTTCCCCGGACCGGTCCGGATGAGCTCCGGCTTCGGGTACCGCGCTGCGCCGTGCGGGGCGTGCTCGTCGCTCCACCAGGGCCTCGACTTCAACCCCGGCATGGGCGCGCCGATCGGAGCCGTCGCCGCCGGCACCGTGCGCGTCTCCGGCACCTACTTCTCGTACGGCAACGCGGTCATCATCGACCACGTCGTGGACGGCCGCCAGGTCTCGACGCTCTACGGGCACATGATCCCGGGCTCCTCGCCGCTCAAGGTCGGCGACACCGTCGAGGCGGGCCAGTTCGTCGGCAAGGTCGGTTCCTCCGGGGTCTCCACCGGCGCACACCTGCACCTCGAGGTCCTGATGGACGGCGTGACGCCCATCGACCCCGAGGCCTGGCTCGAAGCGCGCATCGGGCGTTCCCTCACCACCTGATCAGCTTGCCTGTGCACACTCACAGGCATGGACGACTGTCACAGACCGCCCGCCCGTCGCCGATCTGACCGGACCGCCCGCTGATGGGCGCCGACACCTGGATCGCCTTCGGGCTCGTCATCCTCTTCGTGCTCGTCGGTGGTGTCTTCGCCGCCGCCGAGATCGCCCTCGTCTCCCTGCGTGAGTCCCAGCTGCAGCAGCTCGAACGCCGCGGGGCACGGGGTGTACGGGTCGCGGAACTCGGCCGCGACCCGAACCGCTTCCTCGCCGCCGTGCAGATCGGCGTGACCGTCGCCGGGTTCTTCTCGGCGGCCTACGGCGCATCGACCATCGCACCCGACGTCGCTCCGCTGCTGACCGGCGTCGGGCTCGGCCAGGGCGCCTCCGAGGCCGTGGCCCTGGTGCTGATGACCCTCGTCGTCGCCTACCTGTCGCTCGTGTTCGGCGAACTCGTGCCGAAACGGCTCGCGCTGCAGCGGGCCGAGGGCTTCTCGATGGCCGTCGCCCCGACGCTCGACCGCTTCGCGACCCTGATGCGCCCGGTCATCTGGCTGCTGTCGAGGTCGACCGACGCCGTCGTCCGACTGCTCGGCGGCGATCCGGACGCACGGAGCGAGTCGATGAGCACCGAGGAGCTCCGCGGCCTCGTCGAGGACCACGACGCGATCGACGCCCAGGGCCGTCGCATCGCCCGGAGTGCCCTCGACGCGGGCGACCGCATCCTCCGCGAGTCCATGCGCCCCTGGTTCGACGTGTCGACCATCGCCGCCGACACCCCCCTCCGAGACGCCACGGACCACGCCATCGACGAGGGGCACACGCGCTACCTGGTCACCGGCGGCTCGCGCGACGACGTCGTGGGCTTCGTGCACCTGCGCGACCTGCTGCGCCCCGCCGACCCCGCCGCGGCCGTCGCCACGGTCGCCCGGCCGGTGCTCGCGATGCCCGAGACGAAGTCGCTGTCGAGCGCGATCGCGGACATGCGCACCGAGGGGCACCAGATCGCCCTCGTCGTCGACGAGTACGGCGGCAGCGCCGGCATGGTGACGCTCGAGGCCCTGCTCGAGGACCTCGTCGGCCGCATCCGCGACGAGTACGACGAGCCCACCGCCGAGAGCGACGGCGTCGACGGCGCCACCGTCCTCGAGGACCTGGTCGCCGACGGCGGTCCCGTCCTGCCGGACGGCGACTACGAGACGGTCGGCGGCCTGGTGCAGTTCCACCTCGACCGCGTCCCACGGGTCGGCGACGTCGTCGAAACGGGTGACCACCGGCTCGAAGTGACCGCCATGGACGGTCACCGCGTTGCCCGCGTGCGCATCGCGGCGAACGTGACCGTCTAGGGCCGGGAGGCGCGGGGCGCCACCGCCCCGCGCCTCCCGACTGACGACCGCACCCGACGTGGACCGGGGCCGGGCCCGGCGAGCCGGGTACCGCTGGTGCCTGCCGCGCTCCCCGCCGCGGCACGTACGCTCGAGGCATGGGTATCGACGTGCGCAACGAGATCCGCGACTTCCTGTCCTCGAGGCGGGCGCGACTCAGCCCCGAGCAGGTGGGCATGCCCTCGTTCGGCGGCGGGATCCGACGGGTCCCGGGGCTGCGACGGCACGAGGTCGCCATGCTCGCCGGCGTCAGCGTCGACTACTACACGCGGCTCGAGCGGGGCTCGCTGAAGGGCGTCTCGGACAGCGTGCTCGACGGCCTGGCGAGTGCACTGCAGCTCGACGAGGACGAACGCGTGCACCTCTGGGACCTCGCCCGCCTCGCGAACGCCGGCGTCAAGGACATGCACCGCAACGTCCCGACCCGGGTGCGCCCGGGTGTGCAGCGGCTGCTCGACGCCATCACCGGAGCGCCCGCCTGGGTGCGCAACGAGCGTGGCGACGTCGTCGCGACGAACGAGCTCGGCCACGCGCTGTACTCGCCGATGTTCGCCGGCCCCGGCCGTCCGGTGAACACCGCACGCTTCACCTTCCTCGACCCGGCGGCGAAGGAGTTCTTCCCCGACTGGGCGCAGACGGCCCGCGACGCTGTGGCGATCCTGCGCGCCGCGGCGGTGTCGAACCCGTGCGAGCCGGGCCTCGTCACGCTCGTGGGCGAGCTGTCCACGCGCAGCGAGGAGTTCCGGACCTGGTGGGCCGCGCACGACGTCCGGGTCCACCGGACCGGGAAGAAGCGGATCGTGCACCCGATCGTCGGCGAGCTGCGGCTGGACTACGAGGCGCTCGAGCTCGTCGGTGACCCGGGGCTCGTGATGTTCTCGTACTCGGCCGAGCCGGGCAGCGAGTCCGAGCGTTCCCTGTCCCTGCTCGGGTCCTGGGCGGCGACGGAGCGGGCGGAGCACGACGCCGAGCGCCGCCGGGCCGAGGCCGACCGGCAGGCGGAGTCGGTCGACTGACGTCGCCGCAGAGCCGAGTCGGTCGACCTCGGTCGGCCGACTGGCCGTGGTGGCCTGCCCGTGGTCAGGACGCGGGTGACGCCTGGGCGGGATCGTCGGGGTCGTCCGTGTCGTCGAACAGGTCCGGGTGCTGCAGCCGCTCGATGCGGAGCACACGCTCCTGCGCGGACAGGCGCAGCACGCGGATCGCCGCGAACACCAGCACGATGAGCGCGACGGTCAGCACCGCCAACGCCACGAAGAACGCGATGTACAGGACACTGACGACGGCGAATCCCCCGGATACCATGCGCCGACCGTAACAGCCTGACGCGCGCGCCAGGGCGCCCGGCTCCGCGTGGTCCGAGCGGGCGGCGTCCGTAGGGTGGGGACGTGACGACGACGGACGAGGCGAGCGAGCACCGCAGGTACCGCCGCGCGGAGCCCGCCTTCGCACGGGCGGTCGGGCGAGCCCTCGGCGACGCCCGCTCGGTGCTGCAGGTCGCCACCGACGCCCGCACGCCCCGGTACGCGCCGGACGACCGCGCGGTCACGACGATCGGCTCCCCCGATGCGCCGCTGCCGTTCACGGACGACGCCTTCGACGCTGCCGTGTCGGCCTTCTCCCTGCCCGACCGGGACGACCTCGAGTCGGGCATCACCGAGCTGCGCCGGGTGACCCGCGGCCCGGTCGTCCTGCTGGTGTCCGACCCCGAACGGCTGGCGCACTCCTGGTTGGCCGAGTACGCCCCGGAGGTCGTCGCCGCCGAGGCACGTCGGCACCCACCGCTCGACCGGGTCGTCGCCGCCCTCGAGGGCGCGTCGGTCGCCTGCACGCCCGTCCCGATCCCGTTCACCTGCGTCGACGGGTTCTCGGAGGCGTACTACGCGCGACCGGAGCGCCTCCTCGACGCCGGTGCCCGCCGTGCGGATCCGGCGTGGGGCCTCGTGGACGAGCTGACCGCGCGGCGGTCGGTGGCGGCGTTGCGCACGGCGATCGAGTCCGGCGACTGGGACCGTCGGCACGGTGCGCTCCGCGTGCGGCCGAGCCACGAGGGTTCGGTGGTCCTGGTCGTCGCCGAGCCGACCGCTTGACACGGCGTCGTAGGCTGGTCCGGTGAGCTTCCAGGAGGTGGTCGGCGCTCGTTTCGCCGACATCAGGGCGTGACGCCCCGGGTCGCACCGTTCGGTGCGGCCGCCGTCACCGAACCCTGAACCCTCCGCCCGGCGCGGCGCTGTCCTGCGCCCCGGGCCCTGAACGAGAGCACACCATGCTGCCCATCAGCGAGAAGACCCTCCGCACGTCCTTCGTCAACGCCTCCCGCAAGGAGGTCGGCGACCTCACACTCCCCACCGGCTTCGACACCGTCGACTGGGACGCCCTCGACTACCTCGGCTGGCGCGACCCGAAGATCGGTCGACGCGCGTACGCCGTCGTGCCGACCCTCGACGGTGGCCTCGTCGGCATCCTCTTCCGGCAGGCCGAGGCGTCCTCGCGCGCACGGGCGCAGTGCTCCTGGTGCCAGGACGTCAAGCTGCCCAACGACGTGGTGTTCTACAGCGCCAAGCGGTCGGGCCCGGCCGGACGGAACGGGAACACCGTGGGGACGCTCGTCTGCCAGGACTTCCAGTGCTCCCGGAACGTGCGGAAGCTGCCGCCGCCGGCGTACGAGGGCCACGACGTGGAAGCTGCTCGGGCCCGACGCATCGAGGACCTGCAGCTCCGGGCGGCTTCGTTCGCAGCCGAGGTGTGAGCAGCGCGGGCTCGTGTTCGGGCGCTGCCGCGAGCGCGGGCGCTGCCGCAACCGGTCGGAAACGTCGGTGAAACCGGCGTTCCGTAGCGTGACCGCATGGAACTGCGCGACTTCGACCACGCAACGGCGACCGACGCGGCGGCGACCGCCCGCGGATGGGCGGACGTCGGCCCGTGGGTGGACGCCCTCGTCGACGGACGCCCCTACGGGTCGGTGTCGGCCCTCCTCGACCGCGCACGATCACTCGCGGAGCCCTGGGGCGCTCCCGAACTCGACGCGGCACTCGCGCAGCACCCGCGGATCGGCGACCGCGCAACCGACGCGTCCTCGTCCCGGGAGCAGTCGTCGATGCGCACGGCGCACGAGGACGTCGCCGCCGCGATCGCCGCCGGCAACGCGGAGTACGAGCACCGGTTCGGTCGCGTGTTCCTCGTCCGGGCAGCCGGACGCTCGCCCGAGGAGCTGCTCGGGGAACTCCAGCGCCGACTCGGCAACGAACCCGCAGCCGAGACCGCCGAGGCCGCAGCAGCCCTCGCTGACATCGCGGTCCAC
This sequence comes from Curtobacterium sp. L1-20, assembly GCF_048755855.1. GTDB lineage: Bacteria > Actinomycetota > Actinomycetes > Actinomycetales > Microbacteriaceae > Curtobacterium. Next base: position 404,517 of record NZ_CP151473.1, read on the forward strand.
CGGATCCGAGCGACGTTCGGGGTCGCCCAGCTCACCACGCACGTGCTCGACGCCACGCACGGCACGCCCGCAGCAGGGATCGACCTCGTGCTGAGCACGGTCGACGGTACGGTCCTGGCCACGGCGACGACCGGTCCTGACGGGCGTGCGGCACTCGGCCCGGACGTCCTGCCGCGCGGCGACCTGCAGCTCCGGTTCGACACGGGCGCCCACCACCGCGCAGCGGGCGTCCCGTCGTTCCATCCGTTCGTGGTCGTCGCCTTCACGGTGAGCGGGACGGACCACCTGCACGTGCCCCTGCTCCTCAGTCCCTTCGCGTACAGCACGTACCGCGGGAGTTGAGCGGCCACCCTCCTAGCCATCGTGTATTCCCCTATGGGCATGCATGGCCGAACGGGCGAATCAGCGCGGTCGCGGCGCATGCCGACCGCGGCATTCCGCCCGCTCGCGCCCGCGACGGAGTGTCCGTCGCGGTATCCGACCAGGGCCATCCGCGCGCGAAGACACCCGCGTCCCGCGTCACCCTGCCGCGAGCGGGCGCAAACACGTGGTGCGAGCAGCGACCTACCCCGCGGTTCCGCCCGCTCGGCGCGCACGGGCAAGGGGCGCAGCGGGCAGCGCGGCGAGCGGGCGGGAATGCGGGGTGCGCGCGCATGCCGACTGCGGCAATCTGCCCGCTCGCGCCGGAAGGGGGCGGCGCGGAGAGGGAGGGCGTGCGCGCGGACATCTCCGCGGACGACGGGAAGCCCGTGGCGCGTCCGCCGCGGGCCTCCGACGTTCGGCAGTCGGGTCAGCGACCGATGCTGGACATGTCCGGGTAGCGGTCGCCCGTCGGTACCGGGAGCGCCGACAGCCGGGCGATCTGGTCCTCGCTGAGCGTGAGGTCCGCCGCGCCGACGTTCTCCTCGAGACGCGACACCCGCTTCGTCCCGGGGATCGGCACGATGTCGTCGCCCTGGGCCAGGAGCCACGCGAGCGACACCTGCGCCGGGGTCCCGCCGGCCTCGGTGGCGATCTCCTTGACGGCCTCGACGATGCGCATGTTCTGCTCGAACGCCTCCTGCTGGAAGCGCGGGTTGGCCCGGCGGAAGTCGTCGGAGTCGAGGTCGGACGGCTTCGTGATGGCACCGGTGAGGAACCCGCGGCCGAGCGGCGAGTACGGCACGAACCCGATGCCGAGCTCGCGGGTCGTGTCGAGGACGTCGCCCTCGGGGTCGCGCGTCCACAACGAGTACTCGGTCTGCAGCGCCGTGATCGGGTGGACCGCGTGGGCCTTCCGGATCGTGGCGGCGCTCGCCTCGGAGAGACCGATGTGGCGGATCTTGCCCTCCTGCACGAAGCCGGCGAGCTGCCCGACGACGTCCTCGATCGGGACGGCCGGGTCGACGCGGTGCTGGTAGTAGAGGTCGATGTGGTCGGTGCCCAGGCGGCGGAGGGAGCCCTCGAGCGCCTCGCGGACGGACTCGGGGGCGGAGCTGATGCCGCGGCCGGTGGCGGGGGTCTCCTCGCCGGCGGTGTGGGTGATCAGGCCGAACTTCGTCGCGATGACGACGTCGTCACGACGGTCCGCGAGGGCCCGACGGAGGAGGTCCTCGTTCGTGTACGGGCCGTACGCCTCAGCGGTGTCGAACAGGGTGACGCCGAGGTCGATCGCGCGGTGGATGGTGCGGATCGACTCGTCGTCGTCGGTGCCGGCGCCCGTGTAGAAGGCGCTCATGCCCATGGTTCCGAGGCCGATGGGTCCGACCTCGAGGTCTGCGAGCTTGCGTGTCTGCATGCTGCAGGTCTACTCCGGGTGCACGGGTTGGAGGGAGGCACTGACCGTGCCGGTCAGACACGTGCCCCGTTTGGTGCGGATCCTCCAAGGTCTCGCCCTGGCGACGGCGACGCTGGTGTGATCGGCGGGTGAACCTGTACTTCCGGCTGTTCCTGCTGCAGTTGCGCGTCCGCCTCCGTCCGGCGGTGTCCGGCCGTCGACCGGCGCTCTGGGACGAGGTGCGCACGCCGTTCCGGGTGGTGGTCACCGACCTCGATCCACTGCGGCACGTGAACAACGGGAAGTACCTCTCGATGCTCGACCTCGGGCGGCTCGACCTCATGCTGCGGTCCGGCTTCTGGGGCGAGATCGCCGAGCGCGGCTGGTACCCGGTCGTCTCCGCGCAGACGATCACCTACAAGCGGTCGCTGACGCTCGGGCAACGGATCGAGCTCGTCACCCGCGTGCTCGGTCTGGACGACCGGGCGGCGTACCTCGAGCAGACCTTCGTGCGGCACGGGACCGTGGTCGCCCGGGCCGTCGTGCAGGCGCGCTTCCTGCGGAAGACCGGCGGCACCGTCCCGCCGTCGGAGCTGCTCGCGGCCGCGGGGGAGCCCGGGCACGACCTGACGGTCCCGGAGTGGGTGCGCGAGTGGGCCGGCGCGACGCGCATCAGCAGCTCCGCCGCCTGACTGCCCCACACCGTCCAGGCGCCCCTGGCCGGTCGACCACCGGATCTCACCCGTGCGGCGGACGGCGACCCGCGCGTGGCGGCGTAGACAGGTCTGGTGAGCGAACACCGACCCGACCGGCGGACCCCCGTGACGACCCGGCGTGTGCTGATCGCCGGGGGAGTCGGACTCGGCATCGCCGGCGTGCTCGCGGCGTGCAGCCGTGCCGAGCCGTCGCCGTCCCCGTCCGCCACCGGCCCGGCCACCGGGACACCCGGACCGACGGGCAGCCCGACGGCGTCGGCGACGCCCGGCGGCCCCGACTCGTGGGACGCCCTCGCCGCGGCGGTCTCCGGTCGCCTGCTGCGCTCCGGGTCGGACGGGTGGGACCGCGCACGACTCGTCGAGAACCCGCGGTACGACGACGCTGATCCCCAGGGCATCCTGCGGGTCGCCGGCACGGCGGACGTGCAGGCAGGACTGGCGTTCGCGCGGAACACGCACACGCCGGTCGCCCTCCGGGCCGGCGGGCACTCCTACACGGGCTGGTCCGCGGGCGGCGCGAGCGGGACCGACGTCCCCCGGTCGCTCGTGATCAGCACCCAGGACCTCGACGGGGTCGAGCTCCACGACGACCACACCGTGACCGTCGGACCGGGGGCGCAGCTCGCCGACGTGTACGCCACGCTCGCGAAGGCCGGGCGCGCGATCGGCTCGGGCTCGTGCCCGACCGTGGGCATCGGCGGGATCACCCTCGGCGGCGGGGTCGGCGTGCTCGTCCGGTCGTTCGGCCTGACGTGCGACCAGCTCACCGGCGTCACGCTCGTCACGCCGGACGGCTCCGTGCACGAGGTCTCGTCGAGCGCCGAACCGGACCTGTTCTGGGCCTGCCGCGGCGGCGGGGGCGGGACCGTCGGCGTCGTGACCGCACTCACCTACCGGACCCAGCCGGCGCCTCCCGTCCTGCTCTTCCGCATCACGTTCCCGTGGTCCGCCGCCGCTGCCGTGGTGCGCGCCTGGCAGGACTGGGCGCCCACCGCCGACCGGCAGCTCTGGTCCACGCTGAAACTGCTGAACGGCTCGCGGCACACCGCCCCGACCGTCACCGTGACCGGCGTCTGGACGGGCGCGAAGACCGGGGCGGACGCCTCGGTGGACGGCTTCGTCCGTGCGACGGGCGCGACACCGCTCGCCCACACCGCCCAGGAGCTCACCTACGGGGCGGCGATGGCGGCACTCGCCGGGACACCGCAGCGCGTGTCGCAGGCAGCGACGTCGTCCGTCGGCACGGCGAAGCTCACCGACGCCCAGATCGACACGCTCGTGCAGCATGCCCGCGCGGCGGGTGACGTCGACGGCAACCGGGAGGGCGGCGTCGCACTGGACGCCCTGGGCGGCGCCGTCGCCGAGATCGGACGGACGGACACGGCGTTCCCGTGGCGGTCTGCCCTGATGACCGTGCAGTACACCGCGGTCTTCGCGGACGGTGCGGACCCGGCGCCCTTCGACGCGTACGTCCGGCGCTTCCGGGCGGCGATGCGGCCGGCGTGGGGCGACGCGGCCTACGCGAACTACTGCGACGCTGCCGTCACGGAGCCGTCGGACTACTTCGACGTGAACACCTCGCGGCTGCACCGGATCGCGGAGCAGGCGGACCCGACCGGGATGCTGGCGCAGCCGCACTGGGTCTGAGCGGCGCGGGGCCGCCGAGATCGCACTTCCGGCCGGGTCCGACGGGCCGGATGGCTGCCGAAGTGTGATCTCACCGCACGGGAAGCGCGCGCTGCGGCCCGCGCAGGCCGACGGCGGGCGCACCGGAGAACCCACCGCGCAACCCGCACCTGCCGACCTACGATGAGCGCATGGACGCCGACGACCTGGTCCTGCCCGACGCCGCCGCGTGGCGCGCCTGGCTCGACGCGCACGAGGACGACCCGGACGGGGTGTGGCTCGTGCTCGCGAAGAAGGGCACCACGGAGCCGACGAGCGTGACCTACGACCAGGCGCTCGACGAGGCACTCTGCTCCGGGTGGATCGACGGCCAGAAGCGCGGTCGGGACGCGGCGACGTTCCGGCAGCGGTTCACCCCACGGCGGAAGGCGTCGCTCTGGTCGCAGCGCAACATCGGGCTGGTCGCGGCGCTGCTCGCCGAGGGCCGCATGCGCGCACGGGGTCAGGCGGAGATCGACCGGGCGAAGGGCGACGGCCGGTGGGACCGCGCCTACGCGGGGGCCGCGACCGCCGCCGTGCCGGACGACCTGCGGGCCGCGCTCGACGCGGCCCCGGCGGCGGCGGCACTGTTCGCCGACCTCGACGCCACGAACCGGTACGCCGTCGTGCACCGCGTCGTGACGGCGCCGAGTGCGACGGCCCGCGCGAACCGGGTGGCGAAGCTCGTCGGCGGCCTGGAGCGGGGCGAGACCCCGTACCCGCGACCGGGCCGCTGAGCGACCTCGGGTCCGTCCGGTCCGGGGGACACCGACTCAGAGAGCGGCAACACGGGTGGCGTAGACCGGGGTCATGACCACAGGCACTGACACCACGAACCGTCCGGCCGCGTCCTCCGGCACCTTCCGCATCGGTGGGGACCTCGAGGTCAACCGACTCGGCTACGGCACCATGCAGCTCACCGGCCCCGGCGTCTGGGGCCCGCCGAAGGACCACGACGAGGCCGTCCGCGTCCTCAAGCGCGCCGTCGAGCTCGGCGTGAACTTCTTCGACACCGCCGACTCGTACGGCCCCTACGTCGCCGAGGAGCTCCTCAAGGAGGCTCTGCACCCCTACGGCGACGACGTCGTCATCGCCACGAAGGCCGGCCTGACCCGCACCGGCCCGAACGTCTGGCCGCCGGTCGGCCGCCCGGAGTACCTGCGCCAGGAGGCCGAGATGAGCCTCCGCCGCCTGGGCCTCGAGCGCATCGACCTGTTCCAGCTGCACCGCATCGACCCGAAGGTCCCGCTCGAGGACCAGGTCGGCGAGCTGAAGAAGCTGCAGGACGAGGGCAAGATCCGCCACATCGGCCTGTCCGAGGTCTCCGTCGACGAGGTGAAGGCCGCACAGGAGATCGCGACGATCGTCTCCGTGCAGAACCTCTACAACCTGCAGAAGCGCGACGCCGAGGAGCTGCTCGACTGGTCCGAGGAGCAGGGCATCGGCTTCATCCCGTGGTTCCCGCTCGCCACCGGTGGGCTGACCGGCGACGACTCCCCGCTCACCGAGATCGCGAACCGCAAGGGTGCGACGCCGGCCCAGCTCGCCCTGGCCTGGCTGCTCAAGCGGTCGCCCGTCATGCTCCCGATCCCGGGCACGTCGAGCGTCGACCACCTCGAGGACAACCTCCAGGGTGCGACGGTCGAACTCACGGACGAGGAGTTCGAGGAGCTCTCCGGCCCGGGGGAGTAGACCCCGCCACCTCGCGGACGGGAGGCGCGGTGCCGGCTGGCACCGCGCCTCCCGTCCGTCCGGGGGTTGCGCTTGCATACTCGGTATGGCCATACTCAGTTCGTACATACCGAGTATGGCCAGAGCGGCCGAGACGGGGGAGTGTCATGAGCGTACGGATGGGCGTACTCGCGCTGCTGGTGGGGGGACCCGGGTACGGGTACCAGCTCCGGGGGGAGTTCGAGCACCGCACCGGCGGGACCTGGCCGCTGAACATCGGCCAGGTCTACACGACGCTCGACCGTCTCGAACGCGACGGCCTCGTGGCCCGCGGCGACGCCGACGACGACGGACACGTCGTCTACACGGCGACGGACGCGGGCCGCGACGCGGTCGCGCGCTGGTTCAGCGAGCCGGTGCCCGCGAAGCGCGGGCGCGACGAGCTGTCGATCAAGTTCGCCCTGGCCGTCACCGTGCCCGGCGTCGACGTCACCCGCCTGGTGCAGTTGCAGCGCACGGCGGCCGTCCGGAACCTGCAGGACCTCACGCGACTGAAGCGCACGTCCGACCCCGCGTCGGACCTGCCGTGGTCGCTCGTCCTCGAGTCGATGCTGTTCCAGGCCGAGGCCGAGGTCCGCTGGCTCGACCACGTGGAGTCGACCGTCGCCCGGTACCGGCCGGACGAGCACCCCGCGCCCACGGCGACGCCGGCCGACGAGACCGTCCGGAGCGCACGATGAGCGCGGCGACGGTCCCCGGCACCCAGGCCCCGCTCCTCGAGCTCGACGCCGTCAGCGTGCAGTACGGCTCCGGGTCGAAGGCCGTCACCGCCCTCGCCGGCATCGACCTGCGGATCCGCCGCGGCGAGATGGTCGCCGTGATGGGCACGTCGGGGTCCGGCAAGTCGACCCTGCTCGCCTGCGCCGGGACCCTGCTGCCGCCGACGAGCGGCGAGGTCGTCATCGACGGCGACTTCGTCTCGGACCGGCCGTCGAAGGAGCTGGCCGCACTGCGCCGTCGCCTCATCGGCTTCGTCTTCCAGGACTTCAACCTCATCCCGTCGCTCACCGCGGTCGAGAACGTGGCGCTGCCGCTCGAGCTCGACGGCTGGAAGGCCTCGCGTGCGCGACGTGCCGCGGAGCTCGCCCTCGCGAACGTCGAGCTCGGCCACCGCGCCGACGCCTTCCCGGACGACCTCTCGGGCGGCCAGCAGCAGCGCGTGGCGATCGCCCGCGGGGTCGTGGGGGAGCGCCGCCTGGTCCTCGCCGACGAGCCGACCGGCGCCCTCGACTCGCAGACCGGTGAGGTGGTGCTGCGCATGCTCCGTCGGCACGTCGACGCCGGGGCCGGCGCGCTCCTGGTGACGCACGACGCCCGGCACGCCGCCTGGGCGGACCGGATCGTCTTCCTGCGGGACGGTCGGGTGGTCGACGAGACCGTGTACTCGGGTGTCGAGATGGCCCTCGCGGACCGGACCGCGTCGTGAGCGAGCGTCGGCACGACGCCGACGCCGATCCGCACCGCAGCGCCCGCCGCGCCGCGCGCACCGGGACCGTGCGCTCGGCGGGTCGCGCGTCGGGTCGCTCGTCGGGGCGCTCGTCGCAGCGCGGGGACCGCGTCCGCACGCCGTTCGCGGTCCGCCCGGCACTGCGGCTCGGCCGTCGGCTGGCGTTCGCGAAGGTCGGCCGCGCCGCACTGATCGTCGCGCTCATCGGCATCCCGACGGCGGGCTTCGCGGCGGCGTCGATCGTGATGCAGTCGACGCAGCCCACGACCGCCGAGCAGCTGCGGTACGACCTCGGTCACGCCGCCGCACAGATGCGCGTCTCGGGGCCCGACCTGCCCGGCATGCGGCAGGACCCGGTGGACTGGCAGTACACGCAGGCGGCCCGGAACAGCCCCGCGTCCGACGCGGACGGCGACGAGGCGTTCCCGAACGTGCTCGACCACGTGCCGACCGGCGCCGTGTCGATCCCGGTCGGGGCGTCGTCCGTCGTGCTGGCCGGACCGAAGGGGCCGGTCGGACTGAACGCCGTCGAGGGCTCCGCGTGGTCGACCGTGCTCGACGGGCACTGGCACGTCCTCGACGGCAGGGCCCCGTCGGACCGGGACGAGCTCATGGTCACGCCGGCGACGCTGGAACGGCTCCGAGCGTCCGTCGGGGACACCGTGGACATCACGGACCCGGTGACGAAGCGCATGACGATCTCGGGGACGATGCGCGACGCCGCGTCCGACCCGGACGCGCAGGGGGTGTTCCTGCCGTGGGGGACCACGCTGTCGCCGACGACCGGTGCGGACCGCGCCGGCACCACGGACGTCACCGTGTACCTGGCGACGGACGCGCCCTCGTGGTCCGAGGTCCGGCAGCTCAACCAGCACGGCATCGTCGTCGAGTCCCGACCGGTCGTCCTCGACCCGCCGGACGAACGGCTGCCCGGCGGCCCGACGGGGTCGACGCTCGGCTGGTACCTCGGCGCCATGGCCCTGCTCGGGGTCTTCGCGATGTTCGAGGTCGCGCTGCTCGCCGGCGCCGCGTTCCTCGTCGGCACCCGCGCCGACACCCGCTCGTACGCGATCGTCACGAGCGTCGGGGGCGACCGCCGGTTCGTCCGCGCCGTCGTCGCCGGTTCGGGGGTCGTCCTCGGGGTCACCGGCGCGGTGCTCGGCGTCGCGCTCGGCACCGGTATCGGCATCGCCGCGTTCCACCTGATCGACAACGGCAACGTCGGTACCTGGCCCGGCCTGCACGTCCCGCTCCCGCTGCTGCTGGCGATCACCGTCGCCGGCGTGCTCGCAGGGCTGGTCTCCGCGCTCGTCGCCGCCCGCGCCGCCACGCGGATCAACGTGCTCGCAGCGCTCCGGGGATCCCTCCGTCCGGCGTCGACGAACCCCCGCACCGAACGTCGGCGTCGCGTCTGGGCACCGGTGCTCATCGCCGTCGGCGCCGTGATGACCCTCGCCTGCGGCGCCGGCGTCCTGCTGCTCAACGACCGCCCGGTGCAGGAGGACAGCCTGGCCTGGGTGGTCGGCGCCGGGGTCGCCGTCGGTCCGTGCCTGGTGCAGGTGGGCGTCGCGATCTGCTCGCCGTGGCTGCTCGCGCTGGTCGCCCGGGTCTCGGCGCGGCTGGGGCTGTCGGCCCGCCTGGCCGCTCGGGACGCCCGCCGCAACCCGGTGCGGACCGTGCCGGTGCTCGCCAGCGTGATGAGCGTCGTCTTCGTCGCCTCCGTGGCCCTGACGTGGAGTGCGTCGTCGCACGCCCAGTTCGTCCGCGACTACGAGTACCGCACGGCGGTCGGGGTCGCCACGGCCGCCGTCGCGCTGTACGGCGACGACGGGACGCCCTCCGGCTACGACGCCGCACTGACGGCCCGGGCCGCGACGATCACGTCCGGCGTGCTCCGACACGACCGGATCCGGGTGCTCGGCGCCGTCTGGGAGCAGGCCGGCGACACCTCGACGACGGTCACGCTGCCGCACGACTGGGCGGCGAAGGACTGCCGGGGGAACGACACCACCTCGTGCTCGCGGTACCTGACGTCGCAGGACAGCTCGGCACCGCACATCTGGACCGGCACCGTCGACGACTACGCAGTGCTCACCGGACACCGCCCCTCAGCGACCGTCCGGGACGCCCTGGCCAGCGGCAAGGCGGTGTCGCTCTGGCCGGAGTACGAGCACGACGGCACGGTCCGGCTCGACGCGTTCCACGACCGGACGTGGGAGGCGCCCGCGATCACCGCGCACACCCGACCCGACGCCACGACCACGATCCCCGCGGTGCTCGACGTCCAGACGCCGCGCATCCAGATCGGGGTGTTCATGACGCCTGAGACCGCTGCGCGCCACCGGGTCCCCGCGGTCGACGCGATGCTCGTCACGACGCTGCCGTCCGAGCTCAGCGCGTCCCGGTCGGACGACCTGTCCTCGGCGTGGCAGAGCCGCGGCGGCGCCGACCGGGACCGGTGGGGCGGCCCGGCCTTCCAGTACGAGACCGGACCGGTGGACGCGCAGGGCATCGTGAAGGCGATCGTGCTCGCCCTGGCGGCCGCGGTCACGATCGGTGCGACCGCCGTCGCGATCGGACTGGCCCGCTCGGACGGTCGGCGCGACGATGAGGTCTTCGACGCGGTCGGGGCCGCACCGGTGCTGCGCCGGCGGGTCTCGGCGTGGCAGGCGGCCATCCTCACGAGCGTCGGGGCGGTGATCGGCACACTGCTCGGGTTGCTGCCGATCCGCGCGTTGACCCTGCGGTTCACCGCGGGGCCCGAGGGCACGACGCACATGCCGTTCGTGGCGGACTGGCCGTTCCTCGCGCTGCTCGCGATCGGGCTGCCCGTGGTGGTGACCCTCGGGACGTGGGCGACGGCGGGACGCGGTCGTCGGGTCGCCGTCCGGCGGACGCTCTGACCGTGCGTGCCGGAGCTGGGAACGGCCGCGAGGACCCACAGCGTCCGGGCCGGTTCCCCAGCTGTGGGGACTGGTACCGGGGCGCGATCCGCGGGAGAACTGGAGTCGTGTCCCGAACCCACCGGCTCGCCCTGATCGCGAGCACCGTCACCGCCGCCTGCCTCCTGGCCGTCGGATCCGTCGTCGTCACCGCGCACACCGCCGCGTCGGTGGAGCAGGCCCGGGTGGCGGCGGTCGCCCCGGCCCCCGCACGGGCCGAGCGGGTCGAGCCGGCCGACGTCCACGCCGGCGTCCGGATCCCCGTCCGCGAGCAGGTCGTCTCCGGGCCGCTCGGCACCGGGGACCGTGCGGGCGCGATCACCTTCGCGTACGCCGGGGACTCCATCACCGCCCGTCCCGACTCGTGGCTGCACGTGCTCGAACCGGACGCACGCCTGCACGCCGTCGGGGGCTACGCCCACAGCGGGTACCGCGCCGACCAGGTCCTCGCCGAGGTCGGTCCGGTGCACGACGCCGACGTCCTCGTGGTGGAGCTCGGGACGAACGACGTCAACCAGGCCGTCCCGACCGCGACGACCATCGCGAACGTCGACGCCGTGGTGCAGAAGGTCGGCGCGCAGCACGTCCTGGTCGTCGCCGGTCCGCCGTCGGACTGGACGACCAGCCGGTGGGGAGCGGACCGGCGGACGGGCCAGCTCGTCCTGACGCGCGCGCTCGAGCGCACCGCGCAGGACCACGGTTGGTCGTTCGTCGACCCGTTCACCGCCTTCCGGCTGGCCGACGGCGCCTGGGTCCGCGGTTCGACCCCGGACGGCATCCACGGCACGGCGGCGTCGAACGTCGTCATCGCGCGCGTGCTGGCCCGGGCGATCACGGAGGCCGCCCGGTAGTCCGAAGACCGCAGAGAAACCGCTGCAAAGAGACGCTTGCAAAGAGACGCTTGCAAAGAATTCTTTGCGGTCGTACGATCGCTGTATGGCCCGCGAAGCACGCCTCCTCGACCTCCCGTCGATGAAGGCCCTCAACCACCCGTTGCGCACGCAGCTGTTCAACGAGCTCGCCGCACACGGTCCCGCGACCGCGACGAGCCTGGCCGAGCGTGTCGGTGAGTCCACCGGCTCGACCAGCTACCACCTCCGCCAGCTCGAGAAGCACGGCTTCATCGAGGAGGTCGTCGGTCGCGGCAACGGCCGCGAACGCTGGTGGCGCCGGACGCCGGTCCCCGTCGAGACCACGACCGGCGACTCGCCCGCCGGCATCGCCGCCGCCCGGCTCCTCGCCAGCGGGTCGAACGACTTCGCCGAACGGATCGTCCGCGAGTTCATCGCGCGCGACCAGGAGTCGATGGACCCCGACTGGCGCGAGGCCGCCGACCTCTCCGTCGCGATCCTGCGGCTCGCACCGTCCGAGCTCACCGAGCTCATGGACGGCATCCACGCCCTCGTCGAGACGTTCCGGGACCGCCACGAGCTCGACGACACGTCCGACGCGGGCACGAACCGGGTCTTCCTGCGCCTCGCAGCGGTGCCCGTCTTCGACGACGAGGTCCAGGGATCATGAGCGCAGCACTGCACCTCGACCACGTCGGTCCCGTCGAGCGGACCGCGCACCGCCTCGGGCTCGCCCTGCTCCGCTGGAGCGAGACGCGCGCCGCCCGTCGCGTCCCCGGCGCCGGGCCCGCCACCGGCCCGGAACGCGCTGCGGCCCGCCTCGCGCACGACCAGCGCACCGCACTGGAGGCACGGCACCGGTCCTGGGACCGGCTCGCCTCCGACGTGCCCCGGCTCCGCTGACGGGCGGCGCACCGCTCACCGCCGTCCGGGACCCCGCGCCCCTCAGCCCGACGTGCAGAACGACTGCACGTCGACGTGCACACCGTCGGTGCCGCCGCCGAGCCGCATCCGCTCGACGGCCGCGTCCGGACGCACCGGCCCGACCACGTCGGTCCCCATCGCCCGGTCGACCGGCGCGTACCCGGCGGCCCGCCACCCCGCGAGCACCCGCGGCGCGAGGTCCTGCGGTCGCACGGTCGGCAGGACGAGCGACCCGGTCCACCGCCGGCCGCCCTGGTCGCACGCCTGCTCGACCAGCACCACCGGTGGCGCGTCCGCAGGTGCCGGCGTCGGCGACGTGAGGTCGTCGAGCGGCCCGGCCCGGTCGATCGAGTCCGCGAGCAGCGCCCGCGTCCCGGCCTCGATCGCGGCGGCGTCGAGGGACGTCGAGGCCGCCGGTGTCGGACCCGGCCACTCCGGCTCCGCCGACCGCGGGGCCGTCGGGGGTCGCCCCTCGTCGGGACGCCCCACCAGGGATCCGTCCGGCAGCCCGCTCCCGGCGACGAGCGGCCCCGCGGCGAGCGCGCCGACGAGCCAGACGGCGACGACGGCATCCGCCGGCCACGGGAACCCGATCGGGCGGTCCGCCTCGTCCAGGACCCGGAGTCGGCGCCACCGGAGGAGCAGGGCCGTCGTGAGGAAGGCCACGGCGGCGAGCACCACGGGGAGCTCGACGGGCAGGGGCACCACCCCGAGTCCCGAGGCCCACCAGACCGCAGGTACCGCGGCCGCGACGGCCATCGTGGAGTAGGCGGCGACGACCAGTGCGGTCTCACGCCGAGGCAGGACCTCGTCGTAGGGGACCGGGTGACGGAGACCCCGGGCCGTCGCGACCACGGCGTTGACGACGACGCCGATCCGGCCGACTCCGAGGCCGACGATCTGGAAGAAGTCCCACGGATCGAGGGCGCTGCGCTCCGGCGCGTCGACCGGGTACCGCACCCCTCCGGCCAGGTGCAGGAGCACGAGCACGCCGACGGTCCCGGACAGGAAGCACGCCCACGCCCACCGTGGCGCGCCCGAACGACGGATCGCCGCCGCGACGAACAGGACGGACGTCGGCAGCAGCAGGAGCAGCGCGATGCCCGCCGTCCCGTCGAAGGTCCCCGGTTCCACGCGGCAACGGTAGGAGGGCCCGGACGCGACCGCCGAGCCCGGCCGGACGGCTGTGTCCCCGGACCCACCGACGGACCGGGCGGCGCGGGGCGGGGCCGGCCCGCGCCTCCCGACCGTCAGCGCTCGGTCACTCGGGGAGCGGCTCCGCGTACGTGCGGAAGTCGCCCCGCTCGGAGTGGATCGTCCACAGCCGGTCCGCGATCGACTCGCCGGAGTGGTCCGGCTGTCCGTCGTCGATGCCGAACGGGATGATCAGCTGGCCGACGTGGACCTGCTCGTCGCGCACCGCGTCGTGCAGGAGCTGCGCGTAGGCGCTCTCGCCGGCGAACGCGACGGAGGTGCCCGTCACCCGGGCTCCCGGGCGGACCGCGCTGCCGCCGTTGACGAACAGGATCGTGCCGTGGCCGATCGCGCGCATGCCGGGCAGCACCTGGCGCACGGCGGTCACCGACCCGTACACGGAGAACTCGATCGGGCCGACGAGGTCCTCGGCGGTGGTCTCCAGCACCGGCCGCATGTACTCCTTCGCCGGCAGCGGGCTGTACTGCAGCACCTCGATCGGGCCGAGCTGCTCCGTGGCGCGCTCGAGCGCTCCGCGGAGCGAGTCCTGGTCACGGACGTTCGCGGCGAAGCCGGCCGCGTCGTACCCGCGCTCGCGGAGCTCGGCGGCGAGCTCGTCGAGCCGGGCCTGGTTGCGGGAGACGAGGGCGATCGAGAAGCCCTCGCGCCCGAAGCGGTCGGCGACGGCGAGCCCGAGGCCCTTGCCGGCCCCGACGATGGCGATGGTGGTCATGCGGTGGTCCTTCCGGTGGTGTGGGGTCGTCCGCGGACGACGACCGCCATCGTCGTCCGCGGGGCTGGACGCCCGGGTCGGGACGTCCTCAGCGCGCGCCGTACTGCTCGTCGGTCACGTGCTCCAGCCAGGTGGTCGTGGTCGACGGGTCGTCCGCCGACTCGAGCATCGCGAGGTGCTCCGTGTACCGGGTCGGGGTGGCGCCGTGCCAGTGCTCCTCGCCGGCGGGCGTGTAGACCGTCTGCCCGGGCTGCACCGTGATGACGGTGCCGTCCCGGGTGCCCATCAGCGCGACGCCCTCGGTCACGTGGAGGGTCTGGCCCCTGGCGTGCGAGTGCCAGGCGGTGCGGGCCCCGGGCAGGAAGCGGACCTTCGCGACGGTCATCGTCTGTCCGGCCTCCTGCGGGGAGGCAATGGGGTCGAGGTACACGTCCCCGGTGAACTGCTCGGGCGGGTTCTTCACGGTGGGCTGCTCCGGCTGGATCTCCATGCCCCCGACGGTAGGCCGGGCCGCACGTCCGAGGGAGGGGAGGACGGAACCCCTCAGGACGGCTGCGGACCCAGCGGTTTCCCGAGCGCGGCGTGTGTGATCGACGCACGACACCGGGAGGACCACCGTGGACAGCACCCCGCACCGCACCCGCACCCTGATCGGAGCCGGCCTGGCGACGGTCGCGGCCCTCCTGCTCGCGGGCTGCTCCGACGACACCGCGCGGACGCTCGAGGGCACCGCCGACGCCACGAGCGCGCCGACCACGAGCCGTGCCCCGGTCGCCGGGCAGCTCCGGCCGGACGGCGAACCGACCGACGTCGTCACCGGTCTCGACGCGCCCTGGTCGGTGGTGCGGACGGGCGACGGTCCGGACGCGTTGATCAGCGAGCGGGACTCCGCGAAGGTGCTCGAGCTGAGCGGCTCCGGGAAGAACCGGACGGTCGGGACGGTCGAGGGCGTCCGGCACGGCGGCGAGGGAGGACTGCTCGGGCTCGCGCTGCACGACGGCGACCTCTTCGTCTACTCGACGGCCGACGACGGCAACCGCATCCAGCGCTACGACCTCACCGGGACCACCGGGTCGTACGGCCTCGGTGACGCCACGACCATCGTCGACGGGCTGCCCGCGAACAGCTTCCACAACGGCGGGCGGATCGCCTTCGGTCCGGACGGCATGCTCTACGCGAGCGTCGGCGACGCCGGCACGGGGTCGGACGCGCAGGACCGCGACTCGCTCGCGGGCAAGATCCTCCGCTACACCCCGGACGGCGACGTGCCCGGCGGCAACCCCTTCCCGGGGTCGCCGGTGTGGAGCACGGGACACCGCAACGTCCAGGGCATGGGCTGGACGGCCGACGGCACGATGTTCGCGTCCGAGTTCGGGCAGGACACCTGGGACGAGCTCAACGTGATCGAGGCCGGGAAGGACTACGGCTGGCCGGAGGTCGAGGGCACCGGCGGCGAGGACCAGGGGTTCGTGGACCCTGTGCAGCAGTGGGCCACCGACGACGCATCGCCCAGCGGACTCACCGTGATCGACGACACGGTCTTCGTCGCGAACCTGCAGGGCGAGGTCGTCCGGGCGGTCCTCGCGGACGACCCGTCGACGTCGGCCGAGTACTTCGCGGGGGACTTCGGCCGTATCCGCACCGTGCTCAAGGGACCGGAGGGCGAGCTGTGGTTCGTCACGAACAACACCGACGGCCGCGGCGACCCGACCGAGGGCGACGACCGGATCGTGTCCGTCCCGCTCGCCGACGGCTGACCGGGGTTCCGGCAGCACCCCGCTCCGCAGACCGGAGCGTCGTAGCGTGACCGCATGGACCACCGCGACGAAGCGCGCGACTTCCTCTCCGGTCGTCGCGCCCGCATCACCCCCGAGCAGGCCGGCATCGAGACCTTCGGCACCCGTCGGCGCGTCACCGGCCTCCGGCGTGAGGAGGTCTCCCGCCTCGCCGGGGTGAGCATCGACTACTACACGCGGCTCGAGCGGGGGAACCTGCAGGGCGTGTCGGACAGCGTGCTCGACGCCGTCGCCCGAGCGCTGCAGCTCGACCCGGCCGAGCGCGAACACCTCCGCGACCTCGCGCGGCACCAGAACACGACGCCGAGACGGGCCGGCCGGCCCACCCCCGTCGCGGCCGTGCGTCCCGAGCTGCAGTACCTGCTCGACGCGGTCGCAGACGCCCCGGCCATGATCGTGAACAACCGGCAGGACATCGTCGCGGCGAACGCGCTGGGCTACGCGATGCACTCGGACCTGGTGGACGCGTCGGCGCGGACCCTCAACTTCGCCCGGTTCATCTTCCTCGACCCGCGCTCGCGGAACTTCTACCGGGACTGGGCGCGAGCCGCGCACACGAACGTCGCGATCCTCCGCCGCGAGGCGGGCCGCACGCCGAACGACCGCGAGCTCGCGGCGCTCATCGGCGAGCTCTCGATGCGCAGCGACGACTTCCGCGAGCTGTGGGCGTCCCATGACGTGCGCCGGCACTACGCGGGCGTGAAGTCCTTCCACCACGGGGTCGTCGGCGACCTCGAGCTGCACTTCCAGACCCTCGAGCTCACCGAGGACCCGGGGCTGTCGCTGACGATCTACCCCGCGACGCCCGGCTCGGCGACCGCTGACGCCCTGCGGGTGCTCGCCTCGTGGGCCGCGACGGAGCGGATCGCCGAGCGCGCGCGGGACCGCGCGACTACGGCATGACGGGGACCGAGCCGGTCCGGACCGCACCACCGGCGGGACGCCGCTCCGTCCTGGCGCGCCTGCGGTTCCGCCTGCGCGCCGAGCAGGACATCCACGAGCTGACCCGCGACCGCGACCACGAGGAGTCGGTCCGGGCCGAGGCGGCCGTGCGGCTCGCCCCCGGCGCGTGGAGCCTCGCCGAGTTGTTCCGGCGGCGCCGGTGACCGCCGGCACGGGCATGACGCGCGGCCGCACCCTGCTCTTCGCCGTCGCCGGCGGAGCCGCGGTCGGCAACCTCTACTGGGCGCAGCCGCTCCTCGACGACATCGCGACGTCGCTCGGGACGTCGGTCGCGCTCGCCGGGCTGCTCGTGACCCTGACGCAGGTCGGGTACGCCCTCGGCATCCTGCTGGTGGTGCCCCTCGGGGACGTCCTCGACCGGCGGCGGCTCGTCCCAGGAGTCCTCGTGGCGTCCGCCGTCGCGCTGGTGTTCGCGGCCGTCGCACCGTCCTTCGCCGTGCTGCTCGTCGCACTCGCCCTGGTCGGCCTGACCACCGTCGCCGGGCAGCTCCTCATCCCCCTCGCCGGCGACCTGGCGGACCCGGCGGAGCGCGGCCGGGTGGTCGGGACGATCGCGTCGGGCGTCCTGACCGGGATCCTGGTGTCCCGGACGGTGGCGGGTCTCGTCGCGGACGCCTTCGGGTGGCGGACGATCTACGTCGTGGCCGCCGTCGCCGCGCTCGTC
This sequence comes from Curtobacterium sp. L1-20, assembly GCF_048755855.1. GTDB lineage: Bacteria > Actinomycetota > Actinomycetes > Actinomycetales > Microbacteriaceae > Curtobacterium. The sequence goes on from NZ_CP151473.1 coordinate 421,899, forward strand.
CTCGCCGTCCTGCTGCGGCGGGTGGTCCCGGAGCTGCCGCGACGCGAGCGCGTCCCGTACCCGCGGCTCATCGCGTCGGTGTTCCGGACCGTGGCGGCGCACCGGGCCGTGCAGGTCACCCTGGTGATCAGCGCCACCGTGTTCGCCGTCTTCACCATGTTCTGGACCGCGCTGACGTTCCTGCTCAGCGCGGAGCCGTTCGAGTACTCGACCACCGCGATCGGGCTCGTCGGGCTGGCGGGTCTCGCGGGCGCCGTCGCCACCCAGCGCGTGGGACGACTGCACGACCGTGGCCTGTCGGTGCCGGTCACCGGCGCGGCGCTCGGTGTCGTGCTCGTCTCGCTCGTCGTCGCCGGCCTCGGAGCACGATCGATCGTCGTCGTCGTGGTCGCGGTGGTGCTGCTCGATGTCGGCGTGCAGGCCACGAACGTGCTCAACCAGACGCGGCTCTTCGCGATCCACCCCGCCGCGCGCAGTCGCCTCAACACCGCGTTCGTCACCGGGAACTTCGTCGGCGGTGCGATCGGTTCGGCCCTCGCGTCCGTCCTCTGGGGTGCCGGCGGGTGGCTCGCCGTCACGGTCGGCGGGGCCGTCCTCGTCGGGGTCGCCCTCACGGTGTGGACGGTGCACCGCCGCCGGGGACTGGTGGTCCTGAGCCCCCGGGGCGTCTGAGGCGTCGAGGTCGCAGGGTCCGACCTGTGGACCCGTGAGCCGCGTCACACGACCAGGGGAGCCGCCGTCTCGACCCGGTCGTGCTCGACGAGCCACCGGACCGCGTCGAGCACCGTCTCCTCGGCGGTGAACGCCGGGCGGTAGCCGAGCACCCGCGCCGGCTTCTCGGTGCTGAACACCTGGCTGCGCGAGAGGTGCTCCCAGCTGGCGTCGGCGTGCTCGGGAGCCGTGGTCCCACGGAACCGGTCCCACGGGACGGACTCGAGCCGCGCCTCCTGGCCGAACCAGGACGCTGCGAGCCGCGCGTACCCGCGGACGGTGAGTGCGGTCGGCGCCGTGATGAAGAAGTCCTCGCCGACGGCCCGCTCCCGGTGCTCGACCGCGAGCTGGAACGCCTGGGCGACGTCGTCGGCGTGCACGTGGGCCATCGTCTCGGCGCCGAGGCCGGGGACCTCGACCACTGCGCCGGACGACAGCCGCGCGAGCACGGAGGTGTTCAGGTTGCCGAGCGGGCCGATCGGCACCCAGCCGGGCCCACTGATGTGCCCGGGGTGGATCGATGTCGTCTCGACACCGCCAGAGGCGGTTTCCTGCTTGAGCATCCGGGCGATGGCGTCCTTCTGGGTGCCGTACTCGCCGAAGGGTGCGGTCGCGTTCTCCTCCGTGATCGGCAGCACGTCCGACACACCGGCCCGCCAGATCGACCCGCAGTGCACGAGGTGCGTGCCGGTCCCGCGGAGCGCGGCGACCAGCGCCTCGGCGGAGGCGAGCGTGAAGCAGACGAGGTCGACGACCGCGTCGGCCCGGAGCCCGACGATGCGCTCCCCGAAGGTGCCGTCACGGTCCTCCTGCTCGCGGTCCGCGACGACCTGCTCGACCTGCTGCCACTCCGCGGCGTCGGCGTAGGGGGTGCTGGTGCCGCGGCTGATCGTGACGACCTCGTGGCCGGCGCGGACGAGACGGGGGACGAGGAACGTGCCGATGTGGCCGGTGGCTCCGATGACGACGATGCGCATGTCGGTCACGCTAGGCGCACGACGCTGAGGGCGACTGCGGTACGCTCACGACGGCCTGTACTCCGGGGGGAACACGACGTGTACGCCACGCACCAGCAGCTCATGGACGTCCTGCCCGGCCGGATCCGGCGCATCCACCTCGTCAGCGGGCCGCAGTCGCAGGCCCGCCTGGACTTCACCGACCCGCTGCTCCGGCCGCACCGCGAGATGGTCGAACACCACTTCGTGCCCCTCGAGGCGGCCGGTTCCGCCGCTGCCCTCGCCCGCACCATCGAGGCGTTGCCGGTGACCGACGACGCCGTCGTCGTGCTCACCCGCGGCGGCGGGGACCTCAGCGTCTTCGACGACGCCGCAGTGACCGCCGCCGTCCGCATGTCCCTGCTGCCCGTCGTCACCGCCGTCGGGCACACGTCGGACCGGACACGGGCCGAGGAGGTCGCGGACGCGAGCCTCCCCACCCCCAGCCGGGCCGGCGAGGCGATGAAGCGGGTCCTCGCTGCCCAGTGGCACGAACGGAACCGATCCGCTCGGATACCGCCGGTGCCCGAGCCCGTCGCGCGATCCCCACGCGTCACCCCGGTCCCGCCGGTGCAGACGATGCGGCCGACGCTGACACCGCCGCCGTACGCACCGCCGTCGTTCCCGGTGCACACAGCCCCGCCGATGCCGTCGTACCCGATCCGCGCTCGCCGGTCGAACCCCCTGGCCACCGCTTCCGTGGTCCTCGGCGTCGTGTCGATGTTCACGCTGGGCGGTCTCGGGATCGGAGCGATCGTCGGCACGGTCCTCGGTCTCGTCGCCCTGCGCGACGCTCCCCGCACGGCGGCGGTCTGGGGCGTCGTCCTGAACGGACTCTGCCTCGTCGGGATCGCAGCCGCGGTGGCGGCACTCGTTGCTGTCGGGAGCAGCACGCGCACCTGAGGCTCGCGGGTGACCTCACCAGGAGGAAACGGTCGCGCCCGCTGTCGGACGCGACCGTTCCCGTGGACCGACGTCAGTCGGCGGTGACCACCTTGACGGAACCGGCGATCGTCGCGGCGTCCTCGGCGAGCGCGACGACCGGGTCGGGCAGACCCGTGGCACCCACGGCCTTGCGCGCCGCCCAGCCGACGAAGCTGCCGACCAGGGCGCCGAGGCCGCCGAGGATCGCGCCCTCGATGCGGAGGTCCCGCTTGCCGGTCGTCCCGAGCGCGGCACCGGCGAGCGCGCCGGACGCCACGCGACCGACGAGCCCGGCGGGGGAGATGCGGTTCGGCGTCTTCGGGAGCTTGTCGCCGATGAGCTCGCCGACGGCGGACGCGACGAGGGCGCCCCGGCCGAGCGGCGTGCTGAACACCTTCCAGTCCTGCCACGCCCCCTTCAGCGAGGAGCGGTCGTGGTTCAGCGCCATGACCGCGAGCGGGGTGGCACTCCGTCCACCGCTGAGGATGCCCAGCACCAGGGTGCGGACCAGGGTGTGCTGCTCGTTCTTCTTGCCCATGGGTTCTCCTGTCGTCTTCGGTTCGGACGGTACTCCGGCCCGCCTCGGACACCCGCGGGTGGGGCGGCGTCCCCCGTCCGCCGAGCCGCAGCGAGTAGCGTCCGCCGCATGAGCAACGTCATCCTCTTCGGCGGCCACGGCAAGGTCGCACTCCTCGCCACCCGCATCCTCACCGACCGCGGCCACACCGTCACCTCGGTCATCCGCGACGCCGGTCAGTCCGACGAGGTCCGCGCGCACGGCGGTGAGCCGCGGGTGGCCGACATCCAGCAGCAGACGCTCACCGACTTCGCCGAGCTGGTGCACGGGCACGACGCCGTCGTGTGGTCCGCGGGCGCCGGTGGCGGGTCCGCCGACCGGACCTGGGCGATCGACCGTGACGCGGCGATCCTGTCCGTCCAGGGAACGGCGAAGGCCGGCGTCGACCGGTACGTGATGGTGTCCTGGTCCGGGTCGGTCCTCGACCACGGTGTCCCGCAGGACGACGACTTCTTCGCCTACGCCCAGTCCAAGATGGTCGCGGACGCCGTGGTGCGGGACTCCGGCCTCCGCTGGACGGTCGTCGCGCCGAGCACGTTGACCGACGACGAGCCGACCGGGTCGGTCGGCTGGGACGGTTCCTCCGGGCAGGTGCCGCGCGGTGACGTCGCGCACGTCGTCGCCGACGCGCTCGAGAGCGACGCCGCGGTCGGCAGGACGCTGCGCTTCACCGGCGGGGCGACGCCGATCGCCGACTTCGTCCGGTCCGGGGACTGACACGGTGGCACGGAACCCCGCACCGTTCCGCGGTCGCCTCGCGGTCGTCACCGGCGCGAGCGGCGGCATCGGCGAGTCCCTCGCGGAGGGACTCGCCGCCGAGGGCGCCGACCTGGTCCTCGTCGCCCGTTCCGCCGACAAGCTGGAGGCGATCGCCGCCCGACTCGGTACGCGGTACGGCGTGACGGTCACGACGCACACTGCCGACCTGGCCACCGAGTCCGGGGTGGACGGAGTGGTGTCGGCCCTCGACGGCGTCCGCGTCGACGTCCTCGTCGCCAACGCCGGGTTCGCCTGGCACGGCGAGTTCGCCGACCAGCCGGAGGAGAACATCGTCCGGCAGATCGCGCTCAACCAGACGGCGCTCGTGCGGCTGACCCGGACGTTCCTGCCCGACATGCTCGCCCGCGGGGTCGGCGGCGTGATGACCGTCGCGTCGACGGCCGCGTTCCAGCCGACGCCGTCCATGGCCGTCTACGGGGCGACGAAGGCGTTCGTGCTCTCCTTCACCGAGGCGCTCTGGCAGGAGACCCGGGGAAGCGGTGTCCGCGTCCTCGCGCTCTGCCCCGGGCCCACCGAGACCGGGTTCTTCGACGCGGCCGGGGGCGACTCGTTCCTGCAGGACGGGCGGCAGACGCCCGACGAGGTCGCCCGCGTGGGTCTGACGGCGTTCGCGCGGAACGGGGGCCCGACGGTGGTGTCCGGCGCGCGGAACAGCCTGGTCGCCAGTGCGCACCGGTTCTTCCCGCGCGGGCTGATGGTCCGGGTGTCCGCGAAGGCCGTCGCCGGAGACTGACGCCGGGCGGCCCGGGACGCGCACGGCACGCACACGGCACGCACACCGCACAGGACGCCCTGAGCGAACCGACCGCCGACCGCCCGCGCCGCCGCCTAGCCTCGGCCCATGGCGAACCCGACGGTCCTGTTCGTGCACGGTGCGCTCGTCCGTGACGGCGCCTGGTGGTGGTCACCGACCGCCGACCTGCTCCGGCGGGACGCCGGCATCGAGAGCCGCGCCCTGGCCCTGCCGTCCTGCGGCGAGACCGACGAGGTGGGCGGCCTGCGGGAGGACGCGGCGGCACTCCGACGCGCACTCGACGAGCTCGGATCGGTGGTCCTGGTCGGCCACTCCTACGGCGGGACCGTGATCGCCGAGGCCGGCCCGCACCCGGCGGTCCGGAACCTGCTGCTCGTGTCGTCCTACACGCCGCCGACCGGCGCCACGCAGGGGTCGATCATGTCCGGCGAACCGGACCCGGTCACGATCCGGCCGGACGACGCCGGCCGGGTCGAGCTCGACGGGTACGACGCCGCACGCTTCGGTGCGCGCTTCCTGCAGGACGCCGAAGACGCGCTCGAGCGGGGCGCGTGGGAGCGGGTGACCGCACAGGACGTCCGCGCGTTCGGCACGCCGACGACTGCCACGGGCTGGGCGGACGTGGACTCGACCGCCCTGGTCTGCACGGGCGACCGCTCCACCTCCGTCGCGCTGCAGCGTGCGCACGCCTCCCGAGCCACGAGGGCCATCGAGGTGCCGACCGGTCACCACCCGTTCCTCACGCGTCCCGACCTGGTGGCGGCCGAGGTCGAGGCGTTCCTGCGGCGCTGACCGGCCGGAGGCGTCACTGTCGACGCGCGGCCTGCCAGGTCTCGCGTGGCAGCACCCCGAACTCGTCGCGGTAGCTGCCCGCGAAGCGCCCCAGGTGCGCGAAGCCGGCCGCTCGTGCGATCTCGGCGATGCCGCGCCCGTCACCGGACTCGAGCTGTTCCCGCGCGAGCAGCAGTCGGATGCGCCGCAGGTACGTCGTGGGCGTGATGCCGTGGTGGCGTCGGAAGGCCTCCTGCAGCCCGCGGACGCTGAGACCGGCCGCCTCGGCGACGTCCTCGACCGTGATCTGCTCGGTGGCGTGGTCGAGCAGGAACGACTCGGCGCGCGCGAACCGGGCGGCGGCGGCGGTGCGGGGCTCGTGCTGTCCGACCGGCCAGTGCGGGATCGCGGTGAGCAAGCCGCTGGCGGCGAACCTGGCGAGCTCCCGCTCGCGGTCGGCCGGTACCTCGGCGGGGCCGCGCAGGACCTCCGCCGCGACGGCACGCACCATCAGCCACCAGGCGGCGAGCGCCGGCCCCTCGGGGATGTGGTGCGGCCGGAACTCGAGTGGACCGGGCTGCCACGCGCCGCGTTCGGCCGCGACCTGCTCGACGACCGCGCGGTCGATGCGGATGAGGTCGAGCTGGAAGTCGTCCCACCGTGCGGTCTGCGGGTCGTGGCGGAACAGGACGGGGCGACCGGTCTTCACCGGTTCGCCGTCGACCTGGCCGTCGCCGGACTTCACCCAGAAGACGGTCATCGCGGTCTCCGCCTGGACGTCGGCGGAGACGGTGCCCGCACACGCCAGCGAGACGAGCGAGAGCAGGTTCGTGCCGCGTCGCCGCACCTCGAAGCCACGCTCCGGGGCGAGGCCCTCGACGCGGGCGCCGCGGACGTCCGGCAGCCGCTCGACGAGCTCCGCCGCGGCCGACGGGTCGGCGGCCTGCACGGACCACTGCGTGCGCTGCAGCATCCCGGCCACGGTCAGCTCCGTCCCACCGGTGCGGTGCGCAGGACCGAGGCCGCGATCTGCTCGGCGGCCTGCGCCGCTGAGGCGCGGGTCGTGTCGACGACCTCGGCCGCCGCGTGCAGCCAGGTGCGGGCGGCCTCGGCGTACGGTTCGACCCGGCTGAGGCGGAACGTCGACGGCCCGAGGTCGGTGTCGTGCTCGATGCGGTGTCGCAGGGTCGTCTGGTCGGTGTGCAGCACGAAGTGCCGGACGGGGATCCCGTGCCGGGCGAGACCGTCGGCGATCTCCCGCCAGTAGCGCTGGACCAGGACCGTCTGCGGCATGACGAGGGTCCCGCCGACGTAGTCGAGGACCTGCCGGGCGGTCTCCACGACGAGCGGCCGCCACGGGTCCCAGTGCTGGAAGTCGTCGGTCGCGCGCAGGGTCGGGCGGACGTCCATGAGCGTCTCGCCGACCTTCTCCGGGTCGAGCACGCGCGCGTCCGGCAGGAGCGGCTGCAGGAGCCTGCTCGTCGTCGTCTTCCCGACGCCGTGGGTGCCGTTCAGCCACACGATCATGCTCGGACCGTAGCGCACGATCGCCGCCGCCGGGGGGCACCGCCACAACCTGCCGCGGGACGCGTCAGTCCAGCGCGGTCCGGACCGGCTCCACGACGTCGCGGTGCCGGAGTGCCGTGACGCACGGGAAGCAGAGGACGTCACCTCCGCGGACGTCGGACGGCATCGGCGCTGGCAGGCGTCGGAACGGACCGCCCGGCGTCCGGTCCGCCCGCTGCACGACGTGCGCCGGCATGGCCGGAGCGGTGCTGATCCGCCCGATCAGACGCACCTGGTCGAGCACGGCGCCCGGTGGCAGGGTCGCGTCGAGCTCGAGCAGGACGGCCCCGGTCCTGGGTCGTCGGACCCGCACGACCATCACCACCGCGACGCTCATCTCGTGCGGCGTCCACCCGCCGGGCCGGTGGCGCGGCGGCGCCCCGTCGGCGGTGTGCACGCACGGCGTCCCCGCGAGCTCGGCGAGGCGCAGCATCGAGACACCGGCGACGACGACGTCATCGGTGGTCACGCTGGTGTGCGCGGGCCACGAGGACGGGTCAGCGGGGTCGGGGAGCGACGCGCGGAGCGTCGGCAGGATCGTGGTGAGGGTCACCCCCTCACGGTGCGCCGGACGGCGCGCCGGCGGGCTCGTCCTGACGGAACCCGTGCGCCGCCGCCCCGGATCCGGACGCGCTCCTGACGGGAGGCGCGGTGCGCGTCCGACGCGCACCGCGCCTCCCGTCCCGTCCCGCGTCCCGACCGCGCCCCGGTCGGGCCCGGTCAGGCCCGGTCGTGCAGCGTGACGTGGTAGCCGTCGGGGTCGGCGAACGTGAACGTCCGCCCGAAGGGACCGTCGACCGGCGCGGCCACGATGGTGTGGCCGTCGGCGACGAGCGCGTCGTGGATCTCCTGCACGTCGGTGGCGTGCAGCCAGATCGCGGCCCCGACGCCGGGACGGGGCGCGGCGTCGAGGTCGGTGCCGGGGACGACGTCCCGCAGGGCGAACGCGAAGGGTGTCGTCGTGAAGACGACGGCGTGCGGCGGGCCCGCCGGCGACCGGACGAGTCCGAGGTACTGCTCGTAGAAGGCCTGCGACGCCGCGAGGTCGCGCGCCTGGAGGGAGATGAAGTCGGGTCCGGTGACGGGCATGAGGGCTCCTTGTCGTTGTGTCAGTCTTCTGACACGGAGCAATCTATGTCAGACTACTGACATGAGTCAACACGGCGAGGGGATCGACCTCGACACGTCCCTCGGGTACCTGCTGAAGGAGGCGTCCAGCGCCCTCCGGACCGCGATGGAGTCCGTGCTGCGGCCGCTCGGCATGACCATGACGCAGTACTCGTGCCTCGAGCTGCTGGCCCAGCGACCCGGCCTGTCGGGCTCCGAGCTCGCCCGCGGCGCGTTCGTCACGCGACAGTCGATGCACGTGCTGCTGCAGGCACTCGAACGCGACGGTCTCGTGAGTCGGCCGGCCGAGGCCCCCGTCGGCAAGGTCCTGCCGACGCAGCTGACGGCCGCCGGACGGCGGCAGCTCGCTCGCGCGTCGGCAGCCGTGCGGGGGGTCGAGGTGCGGATGACGAGCGGCATGACCGACGACGAGCGGGCGGCCGCACTCAGGGCGCTGCGGAGCATGGTCGACGCGCTGCGCAGCGACCCGGCCCGGTGACCCGGGCGCCCGGCGCTAGTTGATGCAGGTCCCCTGGTCGCCGTAGGCGTTGCCGACGGGCTTCGACGACGGCGTGCTCGCGGTCGCCGGGGTGTGCTGCGACCGGCTCGGCGCCGTTCCGCTGCCCGAGCCCCCGGCCGATCCGCCGGGCGTCGACGTGGTGGTCCCGGCGGCCGGAGCGCTCGTCGAGGTCGTGGCGACGGTGTGACCGTCGGTCCCGAGCACGAGGGTGACACCGGTCGCGGTGGTGGACAGCACCGGCGTCGCCCCCGGGACGACGTCCGCCACGGCCTTCGCCTGCGCCTCGGACCCCTTCGGGTACTCGACCACGGTCGTGCTCGTCGTGGTGGTGTCCGACGGGGCGCCGACGACGAAGCCCTCCGCGGTCAGCGCGGTCGACGCCGCCGTCGCACCGCCCTGGGTCGAGCCGCCGTTCTGCACCGACACGTGGACGGTCGACGGGGCGGCCGGCTTCGCCGCGGTGTACGCGGCCGGGGTCCCGACGATGCTCTGGATGAAGGCCGGCATCGCGGCGAAGTCGACGGCCACCGTGGAGTACCCGTCGATGGTCGGGGTCCCGGCGGTCGGGATCGTCGTCGAGCGGATCGCCGACAGGTCGATGCTCCGGAACGTGTCGACGAGGCTCGGGATGCTCAGCCCGTCGTCGATCTGGACCGCGTCGCCGACGCCGTGCAGGAGGTTCGAGACCTTCACCGGATTGAGGAGCGTGTTGGCGGAGAGCGCCATCCGCGCCTCCTGCGACAGGAAGTACTGCTGCCGGACCTCGCGGTCGAGGTCACCGCGCGGCAGGCCGTCCCGCTGTCGGACGAAGGACAGCGCCTGGGACGCGTCGAGCGTCGACTTCCCGGCCGGCAGGTCGACGTTCGAGTTGGAGTCGTGCACGGCATGGTTCAGGCACACGTCCACCGGGCCGAGTGCCTTGACCAGCTGGTAGAAACCGAGCAGCGAGACCCGCACGAAGTGGTCGATCGACAGACCGCTCACGTTCTCGATCGTCTGGATGAGCAGCCGCATGCCGCCGGCGTCCCCGCCGCCGTTCGCGGCACCGTCCGAGAACGCGCTGTTGAGCTTGAAGCTGCCGTGCCCGGGGATCTGCACCCACGAGTCACGGGGGAAGGAGATCATCGTCGCGCTGCCGCCGCCCGCCGGGATGTGCAGCACGATCATCGTGTCGGTGTTCGTCGCCCCGCCGTCCAGCTGCGTGCCGAGCTCGGCGAGCTCCTGGGGCGTGGCGTCGGCCGGCCGGTGGTCGTCGCCGACGAGCAGGATGTTCTGGGCCGCACCGTCGGCGTCGGGGGAGGACGACGCGTGCGGGAGCGCCACGTGCACCTTCGTCACGCTGTCGTCGAGCTGCCGGTACGACCACGCCGCGTACCCGCCGGTGAGGACGAGGGCCATCGCGACCACGCCACCGACGGTCCCGAGGACGGTGCGGACGACACCGCGTCGCTGGCGGCCGTGGCGGACGGGCGCCGGGTGCCCACTGGCGACCGGGTCGGGGGACTCGAGGAGGTCGTCGCTCATGGGGAGAACCTAGGGAACGACGCTGCAGAGGCGGCTGTGGTGCTCTGTGACGACGTTCAGCGACCGAGACCGTAGAGTTCCACGGTGATGCGCGCTCGTCGGTCCCCTCGTCGGGCCTCCCGTCCCCTCCTCGGCACGCTCGGGGCCGCCGCCGGTGTCCTCCTCGCCCTGGTCGTCGCGTCCCCGGCGTCGGCGCACGCCGGGCTCACCGCGAGCGACCCGGCCGAGGGAGCCTCCGTCCCCGACGACCTGCAGCGGGTCACGCTCACCTTCACCGAGGCCCCGCTGGCGGGCCTCGACGCCGGGCTGCGCATCGAAGTCCGGGACGCCTCCGGCACGGACGAGTCCTCCGGCGAGGTCGTCGTGCGCGACGCGACGATGTCGAAGGCGGTGGACCTCTCCGCCGGGCCGCACACGCTCCTGTGGCGGTACGTGTCGCCCGACGGGCACCCGATCGACGGACAGGTGGCCTTCACGGTTCGGGCAGCCGCACCCGTGACGCCCTCGACCTCCGCCTCGGCGGTCCCGACGCCGTCCGCCCCGTCGTCCGCCGCTGCCACCGCGCCGACCACGTCGTCCCACGCCGGCATGCCGGGCCACGGCTCGCCGTCCGGTGCCGTCCCGTGGGTGGTCGGAGGCGTCGTGGTGGTGCTGCTCGGCGCCGCCGCCGCGGTCGTCGTCCGTCGTCGTCGCGCCTGACACCGCACCCCCGCGCGGACCGTCGGTGACGCCGTCGGGACGTGTCGTGCCCGGCGTGCGTCAGTGGCGACGGCGGAGCGTGTCGCTCGGGTACTCGCCGAACTGCCGGGCGTAGGCACCGGAGAACCGTCCGGCGTGCGCGAAGCCCCACCGTCGGGCGACCTCGGCCACGCTGGCGGTGGTGGGGTCGCCCACGAGCAGCTCGTCGCGGATCCGCTCGAGCCGCACCCGACGCAGACAGGTGTTCGGGCTCTCGCCGACAGACCGGGCGAACGCGCTCTGCAACCCGCGGAGGCTCAACCCGACGTGTGCGGCGACGTCCGTCGACGTGATCGGCAGGTGCGCGTGCGCGTGGACGTACTCGACCGCCTCCCGGACGCGCGCGTTCCCGGGTGCGAACAGCACGGGCGGCAGGTCGACCGCCCGCACCGGGTAGAGGTCGAGGAGCGCGACGGCCGCGAGACGGCTCATCTCGGCCTGCAGCAACGGCGAGGCGTTGCGGTCCAGGGTCGTCGCCGAGATGAGGTGCACCGTCTGTCGCCACTGGCGCATCGCCGCGTCCGACGGGACGGCCCGGTGGTCGAAGAGCACCTGGCCGACGGCGAGGTCGCGGTCGGCGGCGAGCTCGTCGACCGCGGTCCGGCTCACCTGCACGAGCCGCTGGTCGTAGTCGGCGAACGCGAACTCGAACGCCGTGCTCGGCCAGAGCTGCGGGCGACCGTGCTCGAGGTGGACGGCGTCCCGCCCGGCGTCGAGCACACCGGTGCCGCGGTTGATCCACTGCACCACGAAGTCCGGTCCGGCCGGCATCTCGCCGACCAGGCGCCCGTCGAACTGCACGGCGCGCAGGGTCATGCCGGCGTCCCCGGCGGCCGAGTACCGGTACGAGAAGTCGAGGTCCGTCTCGTCCGCTTCCCAGGCGATCCCCGCATACGCCTCGGACAGGGTCGCGCGGGCCGCGGTGAGGTCGGTGCCGCGTTCGTCGACGCGGATCAGGGCAGGGCGGGTCGTCATGGGGATCACGCCGAGTGTCACACCCGCGCGGAGCGGACAGGCGCCGCTGTCCGGTAAGCGCGCCACCCAGAGCAGGGGACGCGGCGACGCCGGTGTCCGGTAGTCGTCACCACGGACCACGGCTGGCCGTTCGGTCGTCCGACTTCCGCCGCCGCCTTGGTGGATCACCCCCGCCGCCGTACCGTCGGGACCGTCCCGGTGCGTTCCGTCGCCGGTGCGATCGGAAGGACCCCCGTGCCGCAGACCCTCGCAGACCTCCGTCTGCTCCCGGACGAGTGGCGTCGCCGCGGGATGACGCCGCCGCACGTGCTCGACGCCATGGTCCGCGACCGGGTCGGCCGCGGTGTGCCGTCCGAGCCGACCTACGCCGACTTCTTCAGCGCGTGACGCCCCCGCTGCTCGCCGAGCCGTCGCTCGCCGACCCGTTCGAGGAGTCGACGGTCCAGCGTGCCGTCTCGTCGGCCGCCGACGTCCTGTTCACCCGGGACGGGGTGACCCCGACCACCCTCGAAGCCGTGGCGGACCGTGCGGACGTCCCGCTGGACGTGCTCACCGACGCGTACCCGACGAAGCAGGCACTGCTGGTCGCGGTCCTGCGACGGTGGCACGGCGGGTGGCAGGGGGCGCTCGACCGGATCGCCACCGAGGCCGACGGCCCCGTCGACGAGGTCCTCGCGGTGTTCTCCTACCTCGAGGAGTGCTTCGCCGACGACGACTGGCGCGGCTGCGCGTTCATCAACGGCCACGCCGAACTCGGGCGGCAGGACCCGCTGGTCGCGGTGCTCGTCCGGGAGCACTTCTCGACCATCCGTGCCCACCTCGTCGCGGTGTGCGCCCGGGCCGGGATCCCCGCCCACGTCGCCGGGGCCCTCACGCTCCTCGTCGAGGGCGCACGGGTCGACTCCGCCGTCCAGCGGTCGGCGGAGCCGGCGCGCACGGCGCGACTCGGTGCCGCCATGCTGATGTCCGTCTACACCACCTCCGACGAGGCGACGACCGCGCACTGACCGGTCCGTCACCCCACCGCTCGCCCCCTGCGGACGGGAGGCACGGTGCGGGCCGGCACCGCGCCTCCCGTCCGCACGTGGTGCGGTCCCGCCGGCCGAGGGGTCCGGCCGACCGGTCACGACCCGGACTGCTCCCGCGTCGACCGGCCGGGATCGGCCGACGACGTCCGTCGGCGGCCCTGCAGCAGGTCGGCCGACCGGACCAGCCGGAGCGCCGTGACGAGCACGACCCCGCCGAGCACGTTGCAGACGAGCGTGTAGCCGAACCAGGCCAGCCAGTCGCCGTAGCTGATGGACGCCCCGGCCTGGATCGCGCCGAAGACGAGCAGCGAGTCGAGGATCGAGTGGAACAGCTGCAGCCCGGACAGCAGGAAGCCGCCGATCATCGCGGCGACGATCTTCGCCGGGTCCGAGTCGGTGCCCTGCTGCATCCGGGTCACGAGGGTGATGGTGCTCCCGCCGAGGACGGCGAGCGCCGCCGTCTCGAGGCCGAAGGGTGCGTCGACGTAGTGCCGGGCCGCCTCCTCGAGGACCGGGTGCCACTGCGGGAAGGCCTGCACCACGATCCACATGAAGAGCCACCCGCCCGCCAGGTTGCTGACCAGCGTCCCCACCCAGAGACGGAGGAGCTGCCAGACCGTGCCCTGGCGGGCGATCAGGGCGGTGATGGGCAGGAGGAAGTTCTCGGTGAACAGCTCGCTGTGGGCGAGGTAGAGCGCGACCAGGCCGACGCCGAAGGCGAGGCCGGCGAGCAGGTGGTCACCGGTCGCGTCGAGCACCGCGAGGTAGGCCATGACGCCCAGGCCGACCTCGAGACCGCCCGCGAACCCGGTGGTGAGCACCACCCGGGTGGTGCGCTGCAGGCGTTCCGCGCCCTCCTCCACGACGGCGTCGAAGGACTCGTGGATCTCGTCCTCGACGGGCTCGTCGCTGTCGCCGAGCTCCCGACGGCGGTCGTCGCTCACGAGGTCGGCTCCGCGGCGTGCGGGATCGGCAGGGCGATCTCGACGTCCGGATCGTCCTGTCGGGCAGCGCGGATCATCGAGTTCGCGGTCGCCGCCAGCGGGACGGCGAAGAACCCTCCCGCGATCCCGCCGACGGTCGTCCCCGCGATGACGGCGACGAGGACGGCGAGCGGGTGCACGGCGACGACCGAGCCGGTCAGGAACGGGTGGAGGACCTGCCCCTCGAGCTGTTGGACGAGGACGACGACGCCGAGCATCACCAGTGCGATCACCCAGCCCTTGAAGAGCAGGGCGAGGAGCACGGCGACCGCCCCGGCCGCGAACGCGCCGACGACCGGGATGAAGGCACCGACGAAGACGACGACGCCGATCGGTCCCGCGAGCGGGACGCCGAGGAGGAACGCCCCGAGCGCGATCCCGATGGCGTCGGTCGCCGCGATGATCACCTGGACGCGGATGAAGTGGGTGAGGGTGGTCCACCCCGCTTCGCTGGCGGCGTGGAGTCGGTGCTGCGCCCGGCGCGGGAAGAGCGACACGATCCAGTCCCACATGTGCCGACCGCCGGTCAGGGCGAAGATCGTGACGAAGGTCACGATGAAGAGCCCCTCGCCGAGGTGGACGAGGGTGGCCCCGGCGACCACGACGCCCTGCTGCAGGGCGGCGCCGTGCTGCTCGACGAAGCCCCGGACGTCCCCGGTGTCGAGGTCGACGGCGGGCAGCCCGAACGGCGGGTGTCGCAGCAGGTCCTGCACGGTGCCGACGAGGGCCACGCTCCGGCGCTCCAGGTCCGGCAGCTGTTCGCTGACCCGCCAGACCACGAGGAACACCAGCACCGCGACACCGGCCACCAGCGACAGCAGCGCGGTGACGATGGCGAGCCACTTGGGCACGCCGTGCCGCTGCAGCAGCGCGCTGAAGGGGACGAGCAGCGCCGCGACCACGAGGCCGATGAGCAGCGGGACGACGACGTTCGACAGGGTGGCCGCGATCCAGCCGGCCAGGCCGACGGCCGCCGCGATGACGAGCAGCCGGCCCGCGAACACCGCCCCGGTGCGCAATCCGGAGGAGGGAGGGGCCGGGAGCGACGGGGTCGCCGGTCCGGTCGATGCGGTGTCGGTCATGAGCCAGTCTCCTGCAGGACGGCACCGGGCGCACGGCGTCGCCAGGTGTGTTGGACGTGGTCCATCCACGTCACCACGACCGCGTGCGGGGTGGTGAGCGTGGCGATGAGGACGAGGTAGGTGCCGAGGTCGGCCCGGCGGAGGACGACGGCAAGCACCACGAGCATCGCGACGGCGATCGCGGTGATCGGCCATGCCTGCCTCACGAACCGTCCGAACGGGGCGCGGAGTCGGCCGTGGTGGAGGTGCGCCGCGGCGGTCGGGTCGGTCAGCTCGAGCCGCAGGATGTGCCGCACCGAGTGCCACAGGGTGAAGTAGAGGCCGACGGCGAGGACCGGCGGGACGACGGCGAAGAACACCAGGAGCACGGCGTCCTCGGCGGCCTGCCGCCAGACCGGTGCCCCCGAGCGCCGGACGGCGACGAGGTGGAGCACGACGAGTCCGAGCACGACGAGTCCGATGACGACGCGGACCGGGACCGGGACGCCCTCGGGCCCGGCGGTCGCGGCACCCGGACGGACCACCGAGGCCGTGCTCGACACGACCGCCGTCGCCGCGGCGGGGTGCGCTGCGAACGGGACGAGCATCGGGAGGGCGCCCCGGGTCACCAGGGTGACCGCGGAACCCACGCGTCCGGAAGCGCCGTCGTCGAGGAGCCGGTCGACGAACACGTCTCCCTGACCCCAGTGGAACCAGGTGACGGCGATGAACGCCGCGAAGCCGACGACCGGGTCGACGACCCAGAGCAGTGCCGTCGCCGACCCGACGACGAGGTACAGGACGACCACGACCGTGACCGAGCGGAGGGTGCTCGTCCCCGGCCGGAGTCGTGCGGGGACGAGGTGGTCGAGCGCGCCGTGCGGCAGGCCGAACACCAGGACGCTGACCGCGAAGGGGACGAGCTGCACCGGCACGGGCACCGAGCCGCCGGCCGCCGTCACCGCCGCGCACACGACGGCCACCAGGGCGAGGACGACCGTCACCGGGGCGAGCACGTGGTCGGCGACCCGGATGCGCAGCGCGGGCGGCACCTCGGTCGCCGTCCCGGGTGTCCGGACGCCGCGGACGAGCGCGGTCACGATCGGTTCCGACGGGACGGCCGGGGTTCCGCTCGTCGGCCACCCACCGGACGGTCGCGCGCACGACGGACGGCGTCGGTGCCGGTCCGCAGCAACGCCCGGAGGAAGGGGCGCTTCTGCAGCGCGAGGACGATGCGGAGGTCGTCGGCGAGCGAGGACCGCTCCGACAGGAACCGCACGACGAGGGGCCCGGGCAGGGCGAACAGGCGGCGGAACGCCTCCGGCGCCTCCTCGGGTCGGTCCCGCAGGAACCGCAGGAAGACGGCGTCGAGGAACCGGGTGCGCCGACGGTCGACGAGGGCGGGGACGGCGGTTCCGGCGAGCAGGTGCGCGGCGACGTCCGCACTGTGCCGGTTGCTGCGCGCGAACCCGTACCCGCTGCTCGGTCGGGTCGTGCCGACGACCGTCGCGTCCCGGGCGTCCCCGACGGGGTGCCAGCGCCGGTCCTCCGCGCCGGTCAGTGCGACGGGCGGGACGTCGGTCATCGGGATGCAGCCGTCCTCCTCATCCTCGACGCGCCACTCGTCGGGGCTGAGACCCCAGCGTCGCCGGACGTAGCGGTCGACCGCCGCGCGGTGATCGAACGCGTCGGCGTCGTCGGCCGTGAAGGTGGTGCTCTCGACGAGGGCGCGTGTTGCGGAGACGGGCAGGACGTAGACGAACCGCACGGCTCCGGCCTGGTCCTGCTCCGCGAAGTCCATGAGGGTCACGGTCGTCGGGTCGAAGACGGGGCGGTCGGTGGCGATCCACTGCCCGACGAACCGCTGGTGCAGCAGGACCCGCCCGGTCGGCGTGGTCGCCGGGCACCGCGGGCCGCGCGCGTCGAGGACGGACCCCGCCCGCACCCCGCCGTGCGGGGTCGCCACGGCGAACGCGTCGCCGTCGACCGCGACCCGCGACACCGGGGTCCCGCGGACCAGCACGACGGACGTCCCGGCGAGCCGGCGTTCGACCGCGGCACGTCGGTCCGCTGCCCGCACCAGGACGTACGGGTGCGCGGGGTCGGTCCCGGTGCTGGTCCCGCGGTCGGTCCGCACCTCCCAGCGCGACCAGGACGCCGACCGTGCTTCCGGCACCGGGTCGCTGCCGTCGTCCCACGAACACCACGACCGGGCGTCGTCCCCTGCCCGACCCTCGAGGACGAGCACGGACCGGTCGCTCCTGCCATCGGCCAGCCGTACGGCGGTCCCCAGGCCGGAGCACCCGCCGCCGACGACGGCGATGTCGACCACCGACGGGAGCACCCCGCCGACGGGCCCGGGGGCCGGAGCGTCGAACGCACCGGCCCCCGGGAGGACTGCGGGACCGAGGTCAGCGGCGACCACGGTGCTCACCACGCACCGCCGTGCCCGCGACCGTGGAGGCGGGGAGGATGCCGTCGGCCAGCTTCTCCGACGAGATCCAGAGCGACTCGGGGAGCGTGTCGACGCCGTCGCGGACGTCCTCGGCGGAGCGGAGCTTCGCGATCTTGTGGATCATCGAACCGAAGCCGACCTTGGCCACGATGTCCGCGGCGGAGAGGATGACCTGCATCCAGGTGATGACGGCGCCGCCGTGGCCCCAGCCCTGCAGGCCGAAGATGATCGGGTACGCCATCCAGGTGACGATCAGCAGGATGCCGGCGTTGCGGAGCGTGGCCGCAGCGGCGGTGCCACGCAGGTCACGACCACCCTTGACGACCACGTAGATCACCAGGACGTACAGGATGACCATGAAGACGCCGGAGATGATGCCCCAGAGCCAGAGGGCGCCCATGTTGGTGCCGGAGTCGATGACGACACCACCGATGAAGCCGGTGCTGATCATCAGGAACGCGGCCGCGATGCCGACCGCACGCAGGCGGCGGGCTGCGGCACCGGCGAGCGTCGCGACGGCCAGGAGCTCGATCACGAGCAGCGGGACGGTGACGGTCCAGTCGAAGTAGCGCGGCGCCCAGGACAGGATCGCGTTCGCGTTCGGGACCCACGAGTCGCCCTTGCGGTCGTACCCGAGCGCGAACTCGAGGACCAGCAGCACGTAGGACAGGAAGGCGATCCCCGTGATGCACATGCCGGCGTAGACGCCGGTGCGGTAGCGGCCGGTCACCTCACTCGACGAGACCCACGACTTCACGAAGAACGCGAAGAGCGCGAGTCCGGCGACGGAGAGCACGTAGACGATGATCGAGTGCTCCGCGAGCGACAGGGTCGCGTTCCACGGAGCCATTGCGTCGGACATGAGGGGCTTCCTTCCGGGTCGTGGCGGGCGCAGGTGCGCCGACCAGAGAAAACTTGCTCCTGGACAATGGTTCGCTTCCCAGGTGCTGCTGCGAACGGGGTACAACCCCGTCCGTACGGTGCAAGTACCGAACGAACCCGGCCCGTCGAGGGGCCGTGTCACCCCTAGGGGTGATCAGGAGAGGATCTTCATGTCCGAGCGCATCCGTGTCGCGCTCGTCAACGACTACGAACTCGTGCTGCGTGGTCTGGCGCACATGCTCGAGCCGTTCGCGGACCGGCTCGAGATCGTGCAGCTGGACGCCAGGAGCCGCGTCACCGTCGACGTCGACGTCGCCCTCTACGACACCTTCGCCCAGCCCGAACCCGACGACGAGGACGTGTCCCGTCTCGCCGCGAACCCGCGCATCCGGACCGTCGCGGTCTTCACGTGGAAGATGGACCGCGACCTGATCGCGGCGGCGGTGGCCCGCGGCGCGACGGGGTACTTCGCCAAGAGCCTGACCGGCGAGCAACTGGCCGACGGCCTGCTCCGGGTCGCTGCCGGTGACCGGGTCCTCGGCACACCCCGCCGGCGGGTCCCGAGCGGTCCCGGCGTCGACTGGCCCGGGCGGGAGCACGGCATCTCCGACCGGCAGTCCGAGATCCTCGCGCTCATCACCCAGGGCAAGCGGAACACCGAGATCGCGGAGCTCACCCACCTGAGTCCGAACACCGTGAAGACCCACATCCGTACCCTCTACAGCAAGATCGGCGCCCGGACGCGGGTCGAGGCGGCGCTGTGGGGCACCGAGCACGGGTTCCGCCCCGACCACCGCGGTATCGACCGGCTCGCGACGTAGGGTTGCGGGGTGGACGCGGACCCGACCCCCAGGACCGACCCGGACCCCGTCGTCGCCGCCTCGACCATCGGCCTCGGGATCGTCATCCGCACGCTCGCACCCGCGCTCGAGCAGGTCACCCTGCAGCAGTACCGCGTGCTCGTCCTCCTGGTCACACGGGGCCCGATGCGCGCCGGCGACCTCGCGACCGAGCTCGGCCTCCTGCCCTCCGGCACCACCCGCATCGTGGACCGCCTGGTCCGCGACGGCTTCGTCGAGAAGCACGTGAGCCGGACCAGCGGACGCGAGGTCACCGTGACCGCGCTCGAACGCTCGCAGGCCCTCGTCACCCACGTGCTGGACCGGCGGCAGGCCGAGTTCCTCGCGGTGCTGCGGCGGATGTCGTCCGAGGAGCGGACCGCGGTCCGACGTGCCGCCGAGGCGATCGTCCGGGTCGCCGACACCGGGCCGCTCCTCGACGCGGAGTTGCTGCTCGCCACCGGCGCCGGACGCTGACCGCGGGTCCGCCCGCCACCGGCCGCTCGGCCGGTCCCCGCCCTCAGCCGGCGAGCACCCTCCGGACCGCGTCGTACGCGGGGGTGGGCTCGCCGTCGTCGAACAGCAGGTCGTGCCCCTGCTGCAGCCCGCCGCCGTCGTCGGTCCACCAGTCGTAGCGGTCGTCGACGCCCCACGTCGTGTACGAGACGCAGGTCGCCGACCTCAGGCAGGTCCCGAGGACGGTGGCGTACTGCTCCGCCTGGGCCTCCTGCCCGCCGTCGTCGGTGACGTCGTTCTCGGAGATCCGGACCCGCAGCCCGGCGTCCCCGAAGTCGTCGAGCGTCGTCCGGAGGTCGTCGGCCGAGATCGCATCCGTGTCGAGGTCGTAGACGTGCGCCTGCAGGCCCACCCCGTCGATGTGCCCGCCCCGCGCGTTCGTGTCGAGCACGAGCCGGCGCAGGGCGTCCTGCCGGGGGCCCGGCACGTCGGCGCCGTTCTCGTTGACGAACTGCGCGACGTCCGGGTCGGCGTCGTGGACCGCGTCCGAGACGACCACCGGGTAGGTCGGCCCGAAGACCCGCAGCCACACGTTGTCCTGGAGGTCGGTGCCCTGGTCGGGGTCGAACGGTTCGTTGACGACGTCGAGCGAGTCGAGCCGGCCCCGGAAGTGCGTCACGACCGTCCGCACGTAGTCGAGCAGGGCCCGGGCGCTGGACCGGCGTTCCTCCGCCGAGTCGGTGGGGAGTTCCCGCATCCACCGGGGCATCGCCTCCGAGAAGGCGATGGTGTGCCCGTGCACAGCGATCCCCTTGCTCGCCGCGACGTCGAGGAGTGCGTCGGCCTCCGCGAAGGAGTACTCACCGCGCCGAGGCGAGAGCGCCTGCGGCTTCATCGCGTTCTCCGGCGTGAGGGCGCCGAAGTCCCCGACGAACGCACGCGCGTACTGCGCGTCCGAGGCCAACGGTCCGAGGGCGACCGCCGCACCGATGCGGAAGCCCGGCCGTGCGCGGGCGGCGAGGGCCTGCAGGCCGTCCGGGGACCGCTCCGCGTCCGCGACGGCCGGGCCCGCGGTGGACAGGGCGTCGCCCGCCGGCGCGGCGGCCGTGAACGACCGGACGCGGAACGACCCCGCGTCGCTCGACAACCCGAGCCACAGTGCGCCGGACCGGAACACGTCGCCGGACGGCAGGGAGGCGACGGTCCGCCCGCCGCTCGCCACCGCGAGCCGGTCGCCGGTGCGGGCGACGGAGAGCTCCGCCTCGGGGTCGTCGACCGTCACGTGCTCGTCGTGCGCCGGCCGAGGGTGCGTGGGGTCGCCGGCGCGCCTGCCGTCGAAGACCGTGATCCGGAGGTCGTCGCCTCGGAGGGTCAGGCGCACCCCCGCGGGTTCGATCCGGAACTCGTCGGCGATCACCGGCGGAGCGTCGGAGACGGCCACGGTCGCGTCCCCGTTCACGTCCGTGAACGCGACACCGAGGCGGAAGTCGTCCGGAGCCGACAGGTGCGTCCCGGCCAGGTCGAGCGGCGGGTCCGCCTGACCGCCTCCGCCGTCCTGCTCGACGATGCTCCTGCCCGTCGCGGCGACCCGGAGGCCGTCGTCGTCCGCGGTGACCCCCGGCACGTGCCGCCAGTCCTGGCGCAGCACGTCGACGACGGTGTCCCGCTCGACCGGCCCGCCGGTCGACGTGCACCCCGTCAGGGCGAGGAGGACGCCGACGGCCGCCACCACGCTGACGGGGCGCGGTCGCAGCCGGCGGACGCGTGCGGTGGACATGCAGAGAACCTACGCGACGCAGGGCGTCGCGTCGTGGTGGTGGCGGTGGCGGACCGGCCCCGGCCCGGAACGGGGTGCCGTGGCGGACGGGAGGCGCGTGGCGGCCCGGTGCCGCGCCTCCCGGCCGTCAGGGGGGTCCGGACCGGACCTGCCGCTCAGTTGATGATGTCGCCGCGTCGCTCCGGCGGGAGCGCGGTGAGGCGATCGCGCCACTGTTGCAGGGCCTCGGCGGACAACCTCGTCCAGTCGGTGACCTCCTCGACCACCCGCAGCGGGTGCGTGCTGCGGTACGAACGCGTGGGGTTGCCGGGGAACTTCTTGTCTGTGACGTTCGGGTCGTCCTCGAAGGCGCCCGTCGGTTCCACGCGGTACACCCGCGGCGTGCGCGGCTCGGATGCGAGTTCCGCGGCGAGCTCAGCGGCGAGACCGGCACCGTCGCGGAGCGCGGTGAAGTAGACGTGGTTCATCACGACGTCCGGCCGGTAGTTCGACCGGTACCCAGCGGACAGCAGGTCCCCGGGACCGAGGTCGGCGGTCGTGCCGTGGAAGAACGGGCCTGGTTCCATCAGCGCTCGGAGTCCGCGCTCGGGCGCAGGGCGCGGCGGGACAGTTCCACCAGGTGCTCCCGGTACCGCGCGCGCAGCGCGGGGGAGTCCGGCTCGTCGAGGACGAGCCGTGTGATCTGCGGAGCGGCGACGAACCAGCTCACCAGGCCCATGAGGGACAGCACGGCGAACGCCGGGTCGAGTGTCGGGTCCACCGACCCCTCGGCCTGCGCCCGGGCGACGGCTCCGGTCTTCTCGGCGTAGTGGTCACGCCGTTCGTCGAAGTCGGGCACCGCGTCGGGAGCGACGTGCAACGCCTCCTGCGAGACCAGCCGGAGGACGTCCGGGTTGGCCGTCATGAAGTCGAACAGGTCCCCGACGAAGTCGCCGACGTGGTCCGGTCGGAGCACCACCGCTTCGGCGAGCTCGGTCATCCGCGAGCGGAGGACGGCCGCGAACAGGGCTTCCTTGTCACCGAAGTACGAGTAGATCAGCGCCTTGCTGCTGTCCGCGTTCGCGGCGATGCGGTCGACCCGCGCTCCGGAGATGCCGTGGGTGGCGAACTCCTCGACCGCCGCACGGAAGATCCGGGCCGTCGTGTCAGCCCTGTCGTATCTGGTCACAGTCCATCCTGACCGGAGAACGCCGCGGTGCGCACGTCAAACGCCGTGGCCGAGCGCGGTCGGGAGGTCCCGGTCCCTCCGCCGGGTGACGAGCACCGCGACCACGCGGGCGACTCCCGCCACGGCGACGAGCGCGATCCCGAGCAGGCCCACCGCGGTCATCCCGCCGCGTTCGAACGCGATCGGTCCGAGCGTCGCTCCGAGCGAACCGCCGAGGAACACCGCCGTCATGAACATCGTGTTCGCCTGCGCGGCACCGGACGGGTTCGCCAGCAGCACGCGCCCCTGGTTCGCGGACTGCAGGAGCTGGTTCGCCCAGGTCACCACGAACACCGACGGGACGAACGCCCACACGAGCCGGTCGTCGATCGCGACCGTGAGCAGGGCGAGGAGCAGGACCACGAGGGACACGTTCACGATGCGGGCACTGCCGAGCCGCTGCACGGAGCGCGCCCCGACGAGCGTCAGGACGCCGGCGAGGAGTCCGACGACCCCGAACAGCCCGGCGCTCGTGGCGGTCCAGTGCAGCACACGGGTGAGGTGCAGCACCATCACGGTCCAGAGCGCGTTGAACGCGGCGAACCCGAAGAACTGGACGATCGCGCTCTCGAGCAGCACCCCGCTGGTGCCGACGCGACGCAGCGTCGCGAACAGGATGCGGTGGTAGGCGACCCGGTCCGCGACGGCCAGCTGACGAGGGATCACGCGGCGCACGAGGGGGAGGGAGAGCAGGACGAGGACGGCGAACAGCACCAGGACACCGCGCCAGCCGATCAGGGTCCCCACGGTGCCGGCGACGATGCGCCCACCGAAGATCCCGATGAGGAGCGAGCCGACGAGGGCGGACGTGGTGCTGTGCTTGGCGTCGTCCGGAGCGATCTTCGCGGCCGTCGGGATGATCAGCTGCGCGATGTTCGCGACGAACCCGACCGCGAAGAACCCGGCCGCGACGGAAGCCGCCCCCGGCAGGGCCGCTGTCACGAGCAGCCCCACCACGAGGAGGAGCATCTGCAGGCTGATCTGCGCGCGCGGCTGGAAGTGGTCGGCCAACGGGACGAGCAGGAAGATGCCGAGCGCGTACCCGAGCTGGACGGCGGTCGCGATCCCGCTCGCAGCCGCCGTGGACGCGCCGAGCTGACCGATGAAGTCGGTGAGCAGCGGCTGCGGCAGGTAGATGGTGCTCACCGCGATGGCCGTGACCACCGATAGCACGGCCAGGGACGGCCCCCAGGACGAGGTGGTTCGGACCGTTCGGGTCATGACGTACGCTCCTGCTCAACATTACTGACTGGTCAGAAGTCAAACAGGGAGGGAAGCGCGCGTCAACTGCAACAGCGGGCTCCTCGTCCCCACCGGTGGTCACCGCCTGACCTGCTCAACAGCGGGGCACTCGTGATGTGAACGACTGACCCGCTCGCGTCGGTGAGGATGCGTGGTTGCACGGTCGACCGGCGGCGGCGGAACGGCGACCATCCGTGCGGGCGGTACCGGCCCCGAACACGAGCAGACAGGAACACCATGACGATCGGCACGCACGAGAACCCGACCCTGGCCCCCGGGGAGCACTTCGCCGCGGTGAACGGCTTCACCCTCCACTACACGGTCCGCGGGTCGGGGCCCGTGCTCCTCCTGCCGTCGCCCGGCTGGGGTCCGTCGGTGCAGTCGTACATCCCGATGCCGGGGTTCGAGGATCGCTGGACGGTCGTGTACTTCGACACCCGCCACAGCGGGAAGTCGACCGGCCCGGAGGACGCGACCCAGTACACGCTCCAGCACTACATCGACGACATCGACGCTTTCCGCACCTACCTCGGGCAGGAGCAGGTGTTCATCGCCGGCCACTCCGCGGCCGGTCACCAGGCCCTGGCGTACGGCATCGCCCACAGCGACCGGCTGCTCGGCATCATCGCCATCGACGCGAACGTCGCGATCGACGACGTCCGGATGGGCGAGATGATCGGGCGTATCAACGCTCGCCGGAGCCGTCCGTTCTACCAGGAGCACGCCACGTACATCGACGACGCCATGGCGCTGATGAGCGGACAGGGTGGCGGCCCGCGTCCGTCGATCCAGGACGTCATCGCGGCGACCGGCGCGTTCTACTTCCACGACCCGGAGATCGCCGACGAGGTGTTCGGCACGATGGAGTTCGACGACGCCGTCCTCGCCTACTCAGAGGCCTCCGGCTTCCAGCGGGACGTCCTGCTGCCGGAACTCGCCAGGATCACCGTCCCGACCCTGCTCGTCTACGGGGACGACGACTTCCAGTGCGACCCCGTGTCGCAGGGACAGCGCGCGCACGATGCCCTGCCGGGATCCCGCTTCGAGGTCATCGCCGACGCCGGGCACATGCCGTGGGTGGAGCAGCCCGAGGCGTTCGCGGCGGTCGTCGCGGACTGGGCGGAGCAGGTGGGCGCCTAGCCCGTACCGGTGCACGGAACGCCCCGGCGGTCTCGCCGCCGGGGCGTTCCGCCGTCGTTCGAACCGGAGCGGGCGGTCCGGTCACCACTGGAGCGCGCTGCGGCGGTGCGGTCCCGTGTGGCCGGCGTGCTGCTCGCAGGAGATGCCGTAGACCTGCTCGCGGCAGGTCCGTCCCCGGGGCTGCGGTCGCGCCGAGCCGGTGTTCGGCGCCCGCGGGAGCTGCGCCTGCGGCCGCTCTGCTCGCCGCGTCGTCGCCCGAGCGGTCACGGGAGGGCCATCCGGGTGTGCTCGGAGTGGGTCGTCTCGACGTCGTCGCGCCCTGCGGCAGTGCTCACGATCGCTTCCTTCGGCTCGTGGAGTCGGGTCCGACTGCCACGATGACGGGCGCGCGATGAAGGGACGATGAACTGGTGCACGACTGCAGCGACGGCCGAGCCGGCTCCGCAGTCCCCGCTGCGGCGACGGCCGAGCCGGCTCCGCAATCCCACGGAAGCAAGGGTCCGCGCCCGCTCGTAGATTGCCGCTCATCACGTCCGCGCCGGCCTCGCCGCACGACCGATCGAGAGGCCGCATGCCCTTCCTCATGCCGGACCAGGGGACGACCGTCACGGCCGACCCGGGTTCGTTCCCGACGACCGACGGCACCGGCCGCACGCTCGGCTACGCACTCGTCGCGTTCGACCGCACCGGGATCGAGGCGCACGACCCGGACGGCGCCCCGACCGACCACCGCCCGAAGCGCCCGGGAGCACTCCGACGGGCCGCCCGACGCGTGTCCGACCGGGCCCTCGCCGCCGGTCCCGCCGACGAGCCTCCTACGACCGCGCCCGATGGCGACGAGCGGCGCCTGCTGAGCCTCGAACTCGCCGACCGACTCCGGCGAGCGCGCGACGACGGCGACCCCTACACCGACGTCTTCGTCGCGGCGCACGGCTGGCTCGTCGACTACGAAGAAGCGGTCGGCATGTACGACGCGTGGTTCGACGTGTGCGCCTCGGTGCGGCCCGGGCGCCTCGACCCCGACGCCCCGGGACGACCGATGGTGGTCGCCGTGCACTGGCCCAGCCAGCCGAACACACGGCGGGACCGGCACGCCGAGGACCCGATCCCGCTGCAGGACTTCCCGGCCGGTGCCGACGGGCAGGGTGCGCCGGAGCACCGGCCGAGCGTCCTCGACCTGGTCGACTCGGTCGTCCCGCTGGCGTCGTTCTGGCTGATGGAGCACCGGGCCTCGACCGTCGGGCGTCGCGGTGTCGCCGCCCTGCTGGCACTCCTGCAGGAGGCGGGCGGCCCCGACCTCCGCGTCCACCTGGCCGGCCACAGCTTCGGCGCCCGCGTGCTGGTCGAGGCGCTCACCGGCCGGTCCGGACGGGCCGTCGCCCCGGTCGACTCGCTGTTCCTCATCGAGGGAGCGGTGTCCGCATGGTCGTTCTGCACGGCGGCGGAGAACCCCTACGGCGACCCCGACGGAGCCAGTGTCGGTCTGGTCGCCGGCCACCGCGTGCGCGGCCCGGTCGTCGCGACGACCTCGCGCTTCGACCGGGCGCTCGGCAGGATGTTCCCCGCGGCCCACGGCGCCGAGGTCGCGGTCGCGCGCCTCCGTGGCTTGCGGTTCCCCTTCGGGCGGCTGCACGTCGCCGGCGACCCGGCCGTGCCACCTCGACTCGGCGCCCTGGGCATCTGGGGGTTCGCCGGGACCGTCGAACGCACCGCCGTCCTCCGCCGCGACACCACGACCGACTACGCCTTCCGACCTGGCGCGCTGCACCACCTGGTGGCGGACGCCGTGGTCGACCTCCGGCCCTCCGGCGGCAAGACCTGGGACGACCCGATCTCCGGGGCGCACGCCAACATCGTGCACCCGGCGCTCGCGGCCGCGTTCTGGCAGGCGGTGGAGGCGGCGCCCGCGAGGTGACCGCGACGAGGACCTGGACCTCTGAGCGGCGTCGCGTTCCGGCCGCCGACGGGGCGATCACGCGGTGCGGATCCGGACCGAGAACGATCCGGCCTCGTGGTGGACGGCGTCCACATCGTCGTACGTCCCGATGGGCACGATGCCGCTGGAGCTGTCGACGTGGTCGTAGTACAGGACCAGGCGTCGCTGCGGACTGTAGTAGCCGATCGCGGCTGACTCGGCCGAGCTCTCCTCCGGCGCTCGTGCCAGGTCGAGGGATCGAGCGGTGCCTATCCTGAGTGAAATGACGAATCGTGAACTTCCAGCGCTCAAGTGAGCAAGAACCGGTGTGAGCACCGATAGCGACATCATCCGGGGGGCCGTGGAACGCCCCGCGGAGTTCGCGCAACTCTACGATCGTCACGCGCCGGCCATCCAGCGTTTCGCGGCCCGCCGTGCTGGGTCGGACGCGGCGGAGGATCTGCTGTCCGAAACCTTCGCCGTGGCGTTCGAGCGGCGTGCCGCGTACGACTTCGCCCGCGAGAGCGCGCTGCCGTGGCTGTACGGCATCGTCACCACGCTCCTGAAGCGCCACCGACGGCAGGAAGCGCAGCAATGGCGGAGCGTTCAGGCCGACCCGACATCGCTGGTCACCGAACAGTCGCACGACGCGCTCGAGGCAGAACTGACGATGCGCCGTCTCAGCAGCGCGATGCAGCGGATGCCGGCGCGTGATCGTGATGCGCTCCTGCTGTACGCATGGGGGGACCTCGACTACGAGGGTGTCGCGCTCTCCTTGGACGTTCCCGTCGGGACCGTCCGCTCACGACTCAACCGAGCACGCCGCACATTGCGTGCTGCTCTAGGCCGCGCCGCGGCACAGGAGGTGGACCATGGACGAGCTGACGCTGCTTCGAGCCGTCCGTAACGACGCGAACCCGGCCGACGCCGAGGCTCTGGACAGAGGTCGGGCCAGGTTGCTCGCGCACATCACCGCTTCGAGCCCGGGCAAGGCACCCGCTCCCGCGGAGGATCGGCGACGGCGGATCATCCGACGAGTTCGATGGTTCGGTGGCGGGTCCCTGGTCGCAGGCGGCGTTGCTGCTGCGCTCGTGGTCGGGAACGTCACTGGTTTCGCCGGACTGCGCGGCGGCGCTGACCTGGCTGCAGCAGACGTGTTGCACACCGCCGCGTCCACCGCCATCGCCACGAGCGACCCGGTAGTGGGCACGGGGCAGTACCTCGAGGTCGCCACGCACTCCGCAGTCGCCACCTCCACGGGCGCGGGCACGTACCTTGCATCGCAGGACGGGCAGCTCTACGTCCCGGCGGACACCGGCAGTACCTGGGTGTGGGTGCGCGAGCCCGAAGCCGTCGTCAAGACCTTCGGTGCTGGGTCTGAGCAGGCCGCAGCCCAGACGCCGAAGACGAAGGGCGAGTACCTCCGCGCTGACAGCGGCAGGTTCTACGGTGCACCGGCTGCCGTGTCACCGGCGAGCATGCAGGGACTCCCGCGCGACTCCGCCGCGCTCTTGCGGCACATCTACACGGTGACCGAGGGCCAGGGCGGCTCCCGCGATGGAGAAGCACTCGTCTGGATCGCCGACATCCTCCGCAGTGGAATCGTCCCCGCGGACCTCCGAGCCGCGCTCTTCACGGCCGCGGCAGCCATTCCCGGCGTCGAACTCACGGACGAGCAGGCGAACCTCGACGGCCACTCCGGCGTCGCGATCGGGCGCACTGAGTCCGATGGCACCCGACAGGAACTGATCATCGACCCCACCACCGGTCTCATGGTCGGCGAACGAAGCGTCGTCACCGGGAAGGCCGCGACGGCGTTGCGCGTTCCGAACGGCACTGCGATCGAGTGGACCACCGTCACAACCAGCGTGGTCGACTCCGCACCTGAGGGAGGCGCGAGGTGATGACCACCCACGCCCCTGCCTGCACCGACCTCGACGCCGTACCGACGCCGATGCCGATCGGTGAGGAACCACGCACTCGCTGGGTCGACGTGACCTGGGCGCTGCCCACCACGCCACAGCACTGAGTCCCGGTCGGGGCGGCGTGACCAGCTCGGTCACGCCGCCTGTGGCCTACTTCGACGCACGACCTGCTGCGTCCACTGGGCCCCGTCCCACCAGCGGATCCGACGGAGGCCGGGCGGACGTCCAGCCACCAGCCCGGCGATGCAGCAGACGCCACCGGCGACTCCTCGAGCGACGTCGACGGGAAGCAGGACGCGTCCGGTACTCCGGAGCGCGGCCCACACACACGAGAGGGGCACGGAACCCGAATCCGCACCCCTCCCGCTCCCTACGGCTCCGTCGGGCTACCTCATCCGGACCCGTCGACGCCGCACGACCGCCACTGCAGCGGTGATCGCCGCACCGAGCGCGATCAGCACACCCGCCACGACGCCCCAGCGCACCGGGTCGACGTCGGTACCCGTGTAGGCGAGACCGTCCCAGTTCCCCGGGTCGGCCGGTGCCGCGCCGGCGTCCGCCGCGGGCCGGGCGAGCACCCGGAACGCGGCCGTCACGGCGACGTCGGACTCCGCGCCGACCGCGACGACCTGGTGCGTCCCCGGGGTCGCTGCGGTCGGTACGGTGAAGGTCCCGCTCACGACGCCGTCGGCGTTCGCGGTCACGGTGCCGAGGGCGATCGGCGTGCTGTGCAGGGTCAGTGCGATCCGCTCACCGGCGGCGAACCCGCTGCCGGTGAAGCCGACCACCGTGCCCTCGGTGCCGGACGACGCCAGGAGGTGGAACTCGGGCGACCAGTGCCCGTGCCCGCCGCCGTGCCCGCCGCCGGTGCCAGGGGCGCCGCCGTGCCCGCCGCCGCCCGGCGTCACGACCTGGAACGTCGCACTCGCCACGGTCTGCGACGTCGCCCCGAGGGCGGACACCGCGTGGTTGCCCGGCCTCCCGGGCGCCGTCACGTCGAAGGCCAGCGCACCCGCGCGGTCCGCGGTGACCGCGACCCGGACGGCCGAGCCGTCCAGACGTACCGCGACCGACTCGCCGGGGGCGAACCCGGTCCCGGTGACGCGCACCGCGCCTCCAGGCCGGACACCAGACCCCGCGGACGTGGTGAGCGTCGTGTGCCACACCGGCGCCGCGGCGATCCGGACGCGGTCGCGCACGGTGGCGCTCCCGGTCCCGTCGTCCACCGTCACCGTCGCCGTACCCGACACCGCAGCGGTGTAGGTGTGCTTCCCGGTCACCGTCGCCGTGCCGGCCGCGACCGTGACGGTCGCGGCCTCGAGGGGCGTGCCGTCGCCCCAGTTGACGGTTGCGGTCGTCGTCCCGGCGGCGATCGCACCACCGGTGGCGGTGGCGAGCGTCCCGCTGACCGGCGTCCCGGCGGTCCCCGTCAGGGTCGGACCAGCGGTCGCCGCGAGCGGGACCACGGGCACACGGGTGCCGTTCGTCGCGATCGCGAAGACGTGGATGCGTCCCGTCGAGGTCGGTGCGCCGGTCTGCACGGGCAGCGTGATCGAGACGGCCCGCTTGCCGTCCGGGACGGCGAACACGGGTGTCGCGAAGACACCGGCATCGGTGGTGTCGGTCCCGCTGACGCCCACGGTCCGGTGGTCGCTCGTCGCCACGAGCGTGTCCCCGAACTGCGGTGCTGCGATCGAGGCGGTCCAGTCGCCGAACGCGATCGGGAACGCGGCGGTCGTGCCGTCCGCGTAGGTGATCGTGCCGACGGTCTGCTGACCGCGCTCGTTCGCCGTGCCGATCACGGACAGCTCCGTGATCCCGGTCCCGGTCGGGACCGGGATGGTCTGGCCGTTGCCGGTCGCGTTGTCCGGGTCGCCGGGTGCGACGGCCGGCAGGTCGAAGGTGAGGTCGGTGCCCCGCACCGGGTTCGTCGCGCCCTGCACGAAACCGTCCGCGGCGAGCGCGGACCGCGACAGGCCGCGGCCCTCGAAGTCGCAGTTCCCCGCCTGGCCCGGGTCGCCGAGACACACGTTGTCGTAGGCACCCTGGAGGCTCGGTGCGGTCCGCGAGACCGCCACCGGTACGTCCGTGCTCACCATCTGCGTGCCCGACCGGACGACGACGTGCACCGTGTGCGCACCGGCGGTGTCGAAGACGTGCTCGCCGGGGACCTCCCAGGCGCCGAGCGCCGACTTCGTCGGCGTCACCGTCCGGGGCCCCTTGCCGTCCTGCCAGTCGACGGTCACCGTGTAGTCGGACGCACGCGTCCCGGCGCCGGTGATCGCGGCGACGTTCCCCGTGAAGGGCTCGTCGACCTCGGCGGTGAGCCCGGGCGTCGGGTTGACCGACAATGTGCTCGTCGGTGCCGTGCTGTCCGCGAGCAGTTCGAACTCGCCGAGGCTCGGGGCGCGTCCGGTGTCGGTCCCCGTCACGGTGAGCCGGTACCAGGACAGCGCCGCCGGGTGTGCCACCGTGAACGGCCGGGTCTGCAGGGCAGCGGTGAAGCCGGCCCTCGGGACCGTCGAGAGCGGCACCCAGGTGGTGCCGTCGCTCGAGCCCTCGAGCTTCCACGACGTCGGGCGGGTCCCGCTCGCCGCCGTGGTGAGGGTGTACTGGTCGACCGTGACGGGGCCCTGCGCCGACTTCCAGGTGATCGCCGGGGTGGCGGATCCGAAGGTCGTCGCGGTGAGGGACTCGTCGTCGGTCAGGGCTCCGACGGCGGTGCCGTCGTCACTCGTGGTCTCGCCGTACCCGGAGGTGGTGGCGTCGACGAGCGGCTTCGGTGCCTCGGCCGGGACATCCAGGCCGGCAGCTCCCTGCGTCTTCCCGTTGCCCCACGCGGACGCCTTCGCGCCCATCGTGAAGTCGAGCGACCCGCCCTTCGCGATGGCCGCCTGCGACACGACGGCCCGGTCGAGGGGCTTGCCGTTCAGGGACGCAGACTGCACGTACACGTTCGTGGCGCTGTTGCCGGCGGCGTTCACGTGCAGGTCGCCACCGTCCAGGTGCACCGTCGCGGTGGAGAACAGCGGCGAACCGACCGTGTACTGGCCGGAGCCCTGTGCCAGCGGGTACAGGCCGAGCGTGGAGAACACGAACCAGGACGACATCTCGCCGTTGTCCTCGTCGCCGGTGTAGCCCTGCCCGATGTCGCTGCCGACGAACAGGCGCCGCAGCGACTCGCGGACCACGGACTGGGTCAACGAGGGGTCGCCGGCTGCGGCGGCGATGTACGGGATGTGGTGGGAGGGCTGGTTGCTCATGCCGAGCTGGCCGATGCGGACCGACCGCGCCTCGAGCATCTCGTGGATCTGCCCGCCGTAGGAGCCGACGTTCTCGGCGGTCTCCGGGCTGGCGTAGAACTCCTTGAGCTTCGCGATGAGCGCGTCGTCCCCGCCGTACAGGCCCGCGAGACCCTGCACGTCGAAGGGAGCGTGGAACGCGAAGTTCCAGCCGTCCGTCTCGGTGAAGGCTCCGCCCCACTCGGCGGGGTCGAAGTCCGCCGCGGGCACCTGGAAGGTCCCGTCGGCGTTCCGGCCCTGGAAGAACCCGGCGTCCGCGTCGAACAGGTTGACGTAGTCCTTCGCGCGGTCCTCCAGGTACTTCGCATCGGTCTGCAACTCGGCGACGCGGTCCGCCGGGGTGGCGGGATCGGTCGCGAGCTTCGCGGCCATCTTCGCGAGACCGTGGTCGTTGATGGTGCCCTCGAGACCCCACGAGACGCTCTCGCCGAGCGAGTCCGGGACGTACCCGAGGAACGCCGACTGGTCGAGCGCCTTGCGGCCGGCACCGGACACGTCGGTCGACACCGTCGTGGCGTTCTTGAACCCGGCGTCGAACGCTTCGAGCGCCGTCGCCGTGTCCACCGCTCCGTTGACGTACGCGTTCGCGAACGCGACGTCGGAGCTGGTGCCGGTCATCAGGTCGGCGTAGCCGGGCGAGGACCACCGCGGTGTCCACCCGCCGTCACGGTACTGCTGCACGAACCCGTCGACGAGTTCCTGCGCGACCTTCGGGTAGAGCATCGAGTAGAGCGGCCACACCGTGCGGTACGTGTCCCAGAACCCGTTGTTGACGTACACCTTGCCGGCCTTGACGACCGCGTTCGTCGTCGTGTCCGTCGCTGAACCCACGGGTGCGATGTTCGGGCTCGCGTGCTGGTAGACCGGGTCCGCCGCCGAGCCCGTGTTCTCGTACTGCGAGTTCGGGTAGAGGTTCATCCGGTACAGCGAGCCGTACAGGGCCTGCAGCTGCGAGTCGCTCGCTGCCGACCGCGGGACCTCGATGACACCGAGCCGGTCGTTCCACCGCGCTGCGGCACCCTGCTGGACCTGGTCGAAGGTCTTCCCGGTGAGCTCGAGTGCGGCGTTGTGTCGGGCCTGGTCGAGCGAGATGAACGAGGTCGACAGGCGCAGCTCGACGACGTGGTCGCCGCCGAGGCCGTAGAACGACGCGAAGCGGGCGCTCGACCGGTTGCCGGCGGCCGTGCCGGTGCCGGACGGGGCCGTGTCGAAGGTGCCGGCGAAGAACATCCGTGTGGCACCGACCGACAGGCCGGAGCCACCCTGCGTCCAGCCGGTGACCGTGCCGTCCGGGTTCACCGTGATCGACGTCTTCTCGTCACCGCCCACGTTGTCGAACACGACACTGCCCTCGTCCGACGGGAACGCGAAGCGCAGCACGGCGCCGTGGTCGGAGGGGGTGACCTCGGCGACGAGACCCGACTGCGTCTTCACGGAGTACAGGTCCGGCCGGGCCACCTCGTTGTTGTGGTCGAAGGCCAGGCCGCGGGCGTCGAGGGACGCAGTTGGAGTCGTCCCGGACGTGGACGGCATGATCGCGAGCTGGTCGCGGTCCCCCATCCACGGACTCGGCTCGTGCGAGACGCCCAGGCCCTCGAGCACGGACAGGTTCGCGCTGTTGTTGTCGGACGCCCAGGAGTACTCCCACGACTCGCTGTCCGCGGCGGTCATCGGGGTCCAGAAGTTGAAGCCGTTCGGCACGGCAGCAGCCGGGATGTTGTTGCCCCGGGAGAACCCGCCCGACGAGTTCGTCCCGCGTCGGGTGTCGACGTAGTTGGTCAGGCTGGAGCCGTCGATGCGCTCCGCCGCGGGGTCGATGCGGATGTCGTCGACCCAACCGTGGAACGTCGAACCGGCCTTCGCGCCCGCGGCGTCGTCGTCGTAGGCGAACAGCACCTTGGTGACCGTCTTGCCGGCGAGTGCGCCGAGCGGGATGCGGATCGAGTTCCACTGGTCGGCGAAGAACACCTTGCCCTCACCGAGCGCCTTCGCCGAGACGCGGTTGCCGTTCTCGTCGGTGACCTCGGGGTCCGCGGACACGAGCGAGCCGTCGGAGAGCTGGAGGTCCACGGCGGCGTAGGTCGACGGGTAGCTCGTGTCACCGCCGAGCTCGGGGAAGATCTTGTAGCTCAGCTCGGAGTCGGCGGTCACCGGCAGCGACAGGTCGTCGTAGAGCACGTTCGTGGCGCTCGCCTCGCCCGCTGCCACGTGGGACCCCGCGTACCGGAGCGCCTTCGTGCCGCTGAAGCCGACGGTCGAGCGGATGTTCAGCCCGGACACGGGGCCGTTGCCGACCGTCGTCACCATCGGGCTCGGCGGCGGCGGGGTGGTCGAGCCGTCCGAGATGCTCCAGTCGGCGAGCTGCGTCAGGCCGTCGCCGCTGTTCTGGCTGATCGTGAGGCGGTACTGCGAGTAGGACCCCGGGGTGGCCGCGCTGTAGTCGTTCGTCGTCCCACGGCCGCTGAAGGCCTGCCCGGACTGCGTGTCGACGGTGGTCCACGTCGTGCCGTCGTTCGACCCGGAGACGGTCCACGCCTTCGGGTCACGACCCGGTGAATCGTTCGCGCTCGTCAGCGAGTACTTCGCGAGCGTCTCGGCCTGGTCGAGGCGGTAGGTGATCACGCCCGTCTTCTGGAACGCCAACCACTTCGAGCTGGCGCTTCCATCGGCGAGGTTCGCAGCGACCTCGTTCGGCGGGTTCTCCGCGTCGGCCGTGACGGCGGTGACGTGCCCGAGCAGGCTCCCGACGGGCAGGGTCGACCCGGTCACGGTCGTCGACGGGCTGAGCGGCGTGTTCGCGAGCGGCTGTGCGTCGGCGCTCTCGAACGAGGTCGTGAAGGGTGCGGCGGCGGCCTGCGCCGGGGCCACCCCGATGAGTGCGCCGGACGAAGCGATCGCTGCTCCGACGACGACGGCCACGAGGCGGCTCCCGAACCCGCTCGACGTGCCCCTGATCTGCTGCATGGTCCGGCCGCGCCGGGAACCGTATGACGACATCGTCACCTTTCGAGGATCGTGGTGGGGTGACGCCGCGTCGACCATGACAGCGCTGTCACACGGGGAAGGTCTACCGGTTTCATGTGAACTCTGTCAAGGACTGCTCAGCTTCGCGGACGACCGTACGATGACGGACGTGAGCAACCAGCGGCCGACCCTGCAGGCAGTGGCCGCACGCTCGGGCGT
The DNA here is from genome assembly GCF_048755855.1 of Curtobacterium sp. L1-20. Classification (GTDB taxonomy): domain Bacteria; phylum Actinomycetota; class Actinomycetes; order Actinomycetales; family Microbacteriaceae; genus Curtobacterium. The sequence continues at coordinate 457,236 of NZ_CP151473.1, forward strand.
GAGCATGAAGACCGTGTCGCGGGTCGTGAACGGCGAGCGGTACGTCGCCGCCGAGACCGCCGCCAGGGTCCTGGCGGCAGCCGCCGACCTGGGGTTCCGGCCCAACGCCCTCGCCCGCGAGTTCCGCGCCGGCGCCCGGTCCGCGACCGTCGGGCTCGTCACCGGCGACGTCGCCAACCCGTTCTACTCACGCATCGCCCGCGGTGCGGAACACGCACTGCGCGCACCCGGCTACAGCCTGCTGTCCGCATCGAACGACGAAGACCCGGCACGTGAGCGCACCCTCGTCGCGCAACTCGTCGAGCGCCGCGTCGCCGGGCTCCTGATCGTGAGCGCCGACGACGACCACGCCCTCGTCGAACGTGAGCGGGCCCTCGGCACACCCGCGGTCTTCCTCGACCGGGCCCCGACGGACGTCCAGGCCGACACGGTCGTCCTCGACAACGCCGGCGGCATGCGCCTGGCCGTGGAACACCTCCTCGCGCAGGGGCACCGCCGCATCGGGCTCGTCGGGGACCTCAGCCGACTGTCCACGCACCGCGAGCGGATCGACGCGTTCGGTGTCGCCGTACGGGAGGCGGTCGGCGGCGACTGGGAACGCCTCGTCCGGAGCGGCTCCCACGATGCGGCGCAGGCCGAGCATGCGGTCGCGTCCCTGCTCGACGACCGTGACCCGCCGACGGCCGTCGTCACGACGAACAACCGGATCACCACGGGCGCCCTGCACGCACTGTCGGGCCGGGCCGAGCGGCCCGCACTCGTCGGGTTCGACGACTTCGACCTCGCCGACGTCCTCGGCGTCACCGTCGTCGCACACGAACCGGACGAGATGGGGCGCGTCGGCGCGGAGGAGTTGCTCGCCCGGATCGCCGGGGACGACGCGCCGGCGCGCCACCACGTGCTGCCGGTCCGCTTGGTCGTGCGGGCGTCGAGCGTCAATCCGAACTGGTGAGGTGCCAGCCCGGCGCCGTGCGCGCTGTGCGCGCTGTCCGCGCTGTGTCAGGACGCTGCGCGGGCTGCCGGTGTCAGTGCCGTGTCAGCAGGACGTGAGTGGTCGGGCGGATGGTGCTCCCACCGACACGAGGAGCCCACATGTCCCGCATCCTGATCTCCGGCGCGAGCATCGCCGGACCCGCGCTCGCCTTCTGGCTGAGCCGTTCCGGCCACGACGTCACCGTCGTCGAGAAGAACGACGGCGTCCGCCCCGGCGGGCAGGCCGTCGACTTCAAGGGCACGACCCACATGCGGGTCCTGCGCGAGATGGGGATCCTCGACGAGCTCCGCCAGTACGACATCCGCGACGAGGACGCGGCGATCGTCGACGAGCACGGTCGCACGATCGGGATCGCGCCCGGCGGGCTCGGATCCGGGGAACTCAACGTCCCGCGTGACACGATCGCCACCGTTCTGTACGAGCGGACGAAGCACGACGTCGACTACCGGTTCGGCGACCGCATCACGGACCTGGTCGACGACGGCGAGGGCGTCACGGTGACGTTCCGGAGCGGCGCGACGGAGCGGTTCGACCTGGTCGTCGGCGCCGACGGCGTGCACTCCGGCGTGCGTCGTCTGGTCTGGGGTCCCGAGGAGCAGTTCGTCGAGCACCGCGGACACCACTACGTCCTGGCGGACCTGGACCTCGGCGACGACGACGTCGTCTACAGCCAGCCCGGCATGACCGTCATGCTCGGCGGGTCGAAGGCCCCGACCTTCATCGTCGTCGCCGCAGACCGGTTCCCGGAAGCTCGGGACAACGTCGACGAGCAGAAGCGTCAGATCGCGGGTGCCCTGCAAGGCGGCCGGTGGCGCATCCCCGAGATCGTCGGCCGGTTCCCCGACGCGAGGTCGTTCTACGCCGACTCGATCAGTCGGGTGACCGTCGACCAGTGGACCCGGGGACGCGTGGTCCTCGTCGGCGACTCCGCGTGGGGGAACGCCCTGAGCGGCTACGGCACCGGACTCGCCCTGGTGGCCGCGTACGTGCTCGCCGGCGAGCTGCGGCTCGCGGACGGCGACGTCGCCGCGGCCCTCGTCGAGTACGAGAGCCGCTTCCGGCCTTACACGGCCGCGTCGCACAAGGTGAACGCCGGCGCGCTCCTGGCACCGAAGACCATGCGGGGGATCCGTCTCCGGAACCTGTTCTTCCGCGCTGCATCGGTCGCGTCACCACTCATGCGACTCCTCGACCTGCCGGCCAAGGGGATGGACCTCCGCCGCTACCAGCACGCGGGAGCGCTCGTCGAGGGTTGACGTGCCGCTCGTGTCGGTCCGCTGTGACCAGTGACTCCGGCTCGATAGTCGATCGGTTTTCGGACACGTCCTCGGAGTTCCGGTGTACGTATGCGCTTCGCTGGTGCCGCGTGCCGATGACCGATGGACAAGGCGCTACGGCCAACGAAGGAGTCGTCGATGCTGGTTCAGGTGTGTGGTCTCCCCGGTGCGGGGAAGTCGACGCTGTCTGCTGCGATAGCGGAGTTGACGACCGCGCTGACGCTTCGCGTCGATGCGATCGAAGGCGCGATGTGGAAGTACCAGATCCCGCGCGAGCAGTCGGGGATCGCCGCGTACTCGGTCATGCATGCCATCGCGGTGCCGAATCTGCGCCGCGGCCGGATGGTGATCGCCGACGCGGTGAGTGGCGTGGAACCCGCTCGGGCTGGGTGGGTGTCGACAGCGGATGCCGCCGGGGTACCGCTGCGCGTGATCGAGGTGGTGTGTGCGGACGTCGCCGAGCACCGTCGCCGGGTGGAGCAGCGTGCGAACGACCTACCGGGGTTCACGTTGCCGACGTGGGAGGAGGTGCAGCGCATGGCTGACGAGTACGAGCCCCGTACGGACGATCGGCTCGTCATCGACAGCACCCGTCCGCCGGAAGAGACGGTCCGCCAGGCACTCGACTACCTCGAACTCGACGCCCGGTAGGGGATGGTCTGTCGGACGCCGTCGCGCAGGAAGATGCTGGGCTGATGACAGACGAGGACGAAACGACCGAAACGCCGCGTCGCTTCCGGACCCTGCGACCGAACCCCCTTCGGGAAGTCCTCCCGTGGGTGGCCGTGGTGGTGGGCGTCGTCCTAATCATTCGAGGAGCCTTTGACGTCTCCCGGCACGACGACCCTGCGCAGCTCCTGATTGGCTTCGGCCTCGCAGCGCTCGTGTTGGTCGTGTTCTCCGTCAACCGTTGGCAGTCGAAGCGAGGGCTCTGACGTCGTCTCAGTAGTCGATCCCAGGCAGTTCGACTAGGGCGGGCGGGTAACGGTTTGTCTACCGCTCCCGGCCGTTGAGTTTGGGTGGTGGTTAACTGCCGAGCATGAGCCTCACCGAAGCGGCCGCATCCTGCGCGACGGCCACGTCCGACTGTGACGACACCGTCGGTGGGTCGACGGATCTGCTCCCGCCGCTGCTCATCGCCGGGATCGTGGTGGTTGTCGTGCTCGCCGTCTTTGTAGCCGTCCTGTGGCGCCGCCGTCACCACTCACGACTTACGGACTAGCACTCGTTCGACTGGTCAGCGCTTGCTCTGATTGCGGAGACTCCACACACCGAGGTACAGAGACCAAGGCATGAGCAGGATCAGCGGCAGCCATGACCCGACTCGACCAGTATTGATGACCAAGTCCAGGAGCCCCAGGGCGAGCATCAGCGCGGCAGCGATAGTGACGAGCCAGGCGAGCGCACGAGGCAAAGGTCTGAGCGAACCCACGGCGAGATGCTATCCGGCACGATCGTCCGACAACCGATCCGCAACCGGACTCAACAACGCGGAAAAGGGTCGATGGCCCCAACCTCGGCCTCTTCATCGGTGCGGTCGTCGCACTCGCGCCGGCCGTAGAGCTTTCGTCTCACAGAGATGGCCCGCAGTCTTTCTCACTGATCGACCGTCATACGGACGTCACGCGAGCTGCCAAGTCCCGGCCCGGCGGGCGCGATCGTGACCACACCCCCGTCCGGACGGCGACAAGTTATGTGCGAAGGAGTCAAGTTGTGCGCGTGGCGACAGCAACAACTACTGCGGCATGTCAACGAACCGCGAGAACATCCCGTGGAACGCCACCGTGATGGTGTCCGTCGGCCCGTTGCGGTGCTTCGCCACGATGAGGTCCGCCTCACCCTGCCGCGGGTTGTCCTTCTCGTACGCGGACTCACGGTGCAGCAGGATCACCATGTCAGCATCCTGCTCGATCGACCCGGACTCACGCAGGTCGGAGATCTGCGGCTTCTTGTCGGCACGCTGCTCCGGTCCACGGTTCAGCTGCGACAGCGCCACGACGGGGACCTGGAGCTCCTTCGCCATGAGCTTGAGCGCACGCGAGAACTCCGAGACCTCCTGCTGGCGGCTCTCGACCTTCTTGCCCGACGTCATCAGCTGCAGGTAGTCGATGACGACCATGCGGAGGTTGTGCTGCTGCTTGAGGCGGCGGCACTTCGCGCGGATCTCGACGAGGGTCATGTTGGGGGAGTCGTCGATGAAGAACGGGGCGTCGTTGATGCGCCCGCGGGTCTGGGCGATGGTGGTCCAGTCGCGGGAGTCCACGGTGCCCTTGCGCATGTTCTGCAGCGGGACGCTCGACTCGGCGGAGAGCAGACGCATGGCGATCTCGGCGCGACCCATCTCGAGCGAGAAGAACGCGGCGGTCTCGTTGTGCTTGATGGCGGCGGCTCGGCAGAGGTCGAGCGCGAGCGTCGACTTCCCGAGGGCCGGGCGGGCGGCGATGATGATGAGCTGCCCGGGGTGGAAGCCGTTGGTGAGACCGTCGAGCTGGGCGAAGCCGGTGGGCACGCCGGTCATCTGGCCGTCGCGGCCCTTCGCGGCCTCGATCTCGTCGAGGGCGGCCGAGATCGCTTCGGTCAGGGGGACGTAGTCCTCGGTCTGCACGCCGCCGGCGACGTTGTAGACCTCGGCCTGCGCGCTGTTGACGAGGTCGGTGACCTCACCCTCGGACGCGTAGCCCATCTGCACGATGCGCGTGCCGGCGTCGACGAGGCGCCGGAGCACGGCCTTCTCGGCGACGATCGCTGCGTAGTACCCGGCGTTGGCGGCGGTCGGGACCATGCTCGTGACGCTGTGCAGGTACTCGGCGCCACCGGCTCGGGAGAGCAGGCCGGTCTTCGTCAGTTCGTCGGTGACGGCGATGACGTCGGTCGGCTCGCCGTGCGAGTAGAGCGAGAGGATCGCGTCGAAGATGACCTCGTGCTTGGGGATGTAGAAGTCGACGCCGCGGGCCGTCTCGATGACGTCGGCGACGGCGTCCTTGGACAGCAGCATGCCGCCGATGGTCGACTGCTCCGCCAGGAGGTCGTGGGGCGGGGTGCGCTCCATGCCACCGCGTTCCGCGAAGTCCTGCGGTGCGGGGTCCAGATGCGCGATCGACACACTTGCTCCTCTTGGTCGGACGGCGGTCCACGAGCGGACCGGCCTGCCTGTTCTACCCCGGGCGACCGACATCGCCGAGTCGCTGGGCCAAGCTACGGGTACAGAGTTATCCCCAGCAAACGGGCCTGTGGATAACTTTGTGGAGAGTCTGCGGAACACGCCGGACGGCTGTGTGGACAACTGTGGACGAGGGTGTGGACAACCTGCCCGGGGAACACACGTTCGACCATCTGAACTGGGATTTTCGGTTCCACATGGTGTGTGGACAACTGGGGTTCAAGTCCGCATTGAAGGTTCCGATTTGACACCGTCGACCTGTGCAAAAAGAGTTGACAAACCGAAACCTGAGGACAACGTTCTCACGCTCTTCCCAGCAGCGGCGACTGTTCCTGAGCGGTAACCGGCCGAGCCAGCGCACGCCGCGCCTCCAGGCCGCTGCGTACCCGCCGGACCGCATGCGGAGGCGGGAACACGACGACGGGCGGGCCTCCCGGAGGAGACCCGCCCGTCGTGAGCGGAGGTGCTGTCCGAACTACTTGGCAGCGACGACCTGGAGCGAGATCACCGCGGTGATGTCCTCGCGCAGACGCACGGTGGCCTCGTGGTCACCGACGGTCTTGATGGTCGCGGGGACCTCGACCTTGCGCTTGTCGAGCGAGCCGACGCCCTGCGCCTGGACGGCGTCAGCGACGTCGCCCGGACGGACGGAACCGAAGAGACGACCGTCCTTGCCGGCCTTGACGGTCAGCTTGATGGTCGCGTTCTCGAGCTTCATCTTGAGGTCCTGCGCCTCTTCGATGGTGGCGAGCTCGCGAGCGGCACGGGCCGCACGGATCGACTCGACCTGCTTCTCGCCGCCCTTGGACCACGCGACAGCGAAGCCCTGGGGGATGAGGTAGTTGCGGGCGTAGCCGTTCTTGACGTCGACGACGTCACCGGCGGAACCGAGGCCGGAGACCTCGTGGGTGAGGATGAGCTTCGACATGTGTCGACCTCCGATCAGCGGCCGGAGCCGGCGTAGGGGAGGAGCGCCATCTCACGGGCGTTCTTCACGGCACGGGCGATGAGGCGCTGCTCCTGGACGGAGACGCCGGTGATGCGACGGGCGCGGATCTTGCCACGCTCCGAGATGAACTTGCGAAGGGTCGCGACGTCCTTGTAGTCGATGACGCCGACCTTGATCGACTTCGCGGGAGCGGCGTTCTTGCCGCCCTTACCGCGAGGCTTCCGGCGGTCGCCGGTGCTCTTTCCAGCCATTGTTTGTCCTTAAGAAGTGGAAGTTGTGTCCGTTGAACCGCGGAGGATCAGAACGGGGTCTCGTCGTCGTACGTGCCACCCGGGGTGCTCCACACGTCGTTCGACTGTGCGTTGCCGCCCTGCTGGCCACCCTGCGGGGACCAGGGTGCGTCCGACTGACCGCCGCCGTTGCCGTTCCAGCTACCGCCGCCGTTGCCGCCGGCGCCGCTGTTGCCAGCGCCACCACCGACCTGGCCACGTCCGCCGCCGGAACCACCCGCAGCACGGGTGATCTGCGCGGTCGCGTAGCGGAGCGAGGGGCCGATCTCGTCGACCTCGAGCTCGATGCTCGTGCGCTGCTGGCCCTCACGGTCCTGGTACGAGCGCTGACGGAGGCGACCCTGCGCGATGACGCGCGAGCCCTTCGTCAGTGAGCCCGCCACGTGCTCGGCGAACTCGCGCCACACGCTCGCACGGAGGAACAGCGCGTCGCCGTCCTTCCACTCGTTCGCCTGACGGTCGAACGTGCGAGGGGTGGACGCGATGGTGAAGTTCGCCACGGCGAGCCCGTTCTGCGTGTACCGCAGCTCGGGGTCCGCGGTGAGGTTGCCCACCACCGTGATGACGGTTTCGCCGGCCATGGCTTACTCGGCGCTCGCGGTCGCGTTGGCGGCCTTGCGGGCCGCGCGGGCCTCGTCGCGCTGCTTCTGGGCGGCGACCTGCGCGATGCCCTCTTCGGCGCGGAGGACCTTCGTGCGGAGCACGGCCTCGGAGAGGCCGAGCTGACGGTCCAGCTCCTTGGCGGCCTCGGGGGAGGACGTGAAGTCCACGACGGCGTAGATGCCCTCGGACTTCTTCGCGATCTCGTAGGCGAGACGACGACGGCCCCAGACGTCCACGTTGTCGACGGTGCCACCGTCGTTGCGGATCACGGCCAGGAACTTGTCCAGGCTGGGAGCGACGGTGCGCTCGTCGATCTCGGGGTCGAGGATCGCCATCAGTTCGTACTGGTGCATGCGGAACCCACCTCCTCTGGTCTCAGCGGCCCCGAGCAGTTCTCGGGGCAGGAGGGTTGATGCATGTGTCCTGCCACGCAGGAGCGTGCGGACAACCCCGCAAGCCTAGCGGACGGCCTGGAGGCGCGCCACCGGCTGTGGAGAACGGGCCGCGTCCGTCAGGCGGTCGCGTCGCGGGCGGCCCACCAGGCGCGCAGACGCGCCTCGGCATCGTCGGCCCCGAGGGGGCCCTCGTCCATGCGCAGTTCGAGGAGGAACCGGTACGCCTCTCCGACGGCACGGCCCGGCGGGATGTCGAGGATCCGCATGATGTCGTCGCCGGACAGGTCGGGACGGATCGAGTCGAGTTCCTCCTGCTCGGCGAGGGTGCCGATGCGGGCCTCGAGGTCGTCGTACGCGAAGGCCAGCCGGTCGGCCTTCCGTCGGTTCCGCGTGGTGACGTCGGACCGGGTGAGTTCGTGGAGCCGCTCGAGCTGGTCCCCGGCGTCGCGGACGTACCGGCGCACGGCCGAGTCCGTCCACGCGCCCTCGGTGTACCCGAAGAAGCGCAGGTGCAGCTCGATCAGTCGGCTCACGGCCGCGATCGTGTCGTTGTCGAAGCGCAGGGCCCGCAGACGCTTCTTCGCGAGCTTCGACCCGACGAGGTCGTGGTGGTGGAAGCTGACGGCGCCGCCGGGTTCGAGCTTGCGGGTCGCCGGCTTGCCGATGTCGTGCAGGAGCGCCGCGAGCCGGAGCACGGTGTCCGGCGCCTCGCCCGCGTGCCGCTCGGCCTCGTAGCCGATGGCCTGCTGCAGCACCGTCAGCGAGTGCTCGTAGACGTCCTTGTGGTGGTGGTGCTCGTCGATCTCGAGCCGCATGGCGGGCAGCTCGGGCAGGAACCGCTCGGCGAGGCCGGTGTCGACGAGCAGCCGGATGCCGTCCACCGGGTCGTTGGTGCCGAGGAGCTTGACGAGCTCGTCGCGCACGCGTTCGGCGGAGACGATCTCGATGGAGTCGACCAGGTCCGTCATCGCCTCGCGCACCTCGTCCGAGACGCTGAAGCCGAGCTGCGCCGTGAACCGTGCCGCGCGCATCATCCGCAGCGGGTCGTCGCGGAAGGACACCCGCGCGGCCTGCGGCGTGTGCAGGCGCTCGGCGAGCAGGTCCTCGACCCCGCCGTGCACGTCGACGAGTTCGCGGGCCGGCAGCCGGAGCGCCATCGCGTTCACCGTGAAGTCGCGGCGGAGCAGGTCGTCCTCGATGGTGTCGCCGAACGCGACCTCGGGCTTGCGGGTCTCGCCGTCGTAGACGTCGCTGCGGTAGGTGGTGATCTCCACCTGCTCGCCCGCGACCCGGGCGGCGATCGTGCCGAACTGCCGCCCGACGTCCCACGTCGCGCTCGCGATCGGCTCGACGATCCGCAGGACGGTGTCCGGCCGGGCGTCCGTCGTGAAGTCGAGGTCGGTCACCGGGCGGCCGAGGAAGGCGTCGCGCACCGGTCCGCCGACGAGCGCCAGTTCGTGCCCGGCGTCGGCGAAGGCCCGAGCGAGGAGGGCGACGGGCTCGGTGGCGGCGAGTGCGTCGAGTCGTTCGACGGCCTGGGCAACGGACTGCATGACGGACCTCATCCTCCCAGATCGCGCCCCCGAGTTCTCCCCGACCTCCGCGCGCACGGCCGTGTCCATGGTCGCGCCTCATACACTCGTGCTCGGCCCGAACCGACCACGTGGCCCTCCTGTATGCAGATCTTCCGCACCACCCTCGCCGCCGCCGCGACCGCCCTCGTCGCGCTCGGCGTCGTCGTCGCGCCCGCCGCCGCCGACGGGGCACTCGCCGCCACGTCCGCTCGTCCCACCCAGCAGACGGCCGCTGGACAGGGGGAGACGACGGTGTCGGTCGCCCCGGCCGACCGCGGGATCGTCCGTCGTGGCGAGGACCTCGAGCTCTCGGTCACGGTCACGAACGGCACGGACTCGGACGTCCCCGCCGGGACGGTCGACCTCGACATCTTCCGGCCGGTGAGCACGCGGGCGAACCTCGCGGACTGGTTGTCCGACACCACCACGAACGGTTACTTCGGCGCCCCGATGGGGTCCACGGACATCCCGGCGGTCCCGGCGCACCACTCGGTCACCCGCGCGGTGACCATCGTCCCCGGCAACGTGGGCCTCGGCGGCTACTCGGACTTCGGCGCGCGACGCATCGCCGCCGACTACACGGCGGGCGACACCACCGCCATCGGGCGGTCCGCGATCACGTGGTACCCCGACTCGGCGCAGGACCCGGTCGGCGTCTCCGTGGCCATGCCGATCACGCTCCCGAAGACCGGCGACGGGATCCTCGGTCCCGCGGTCCTCGCCTCCGCCACGGCCGTCGACGGCACGCTCACGCAGCAGCTGCACGCCGCCGAGGACCACAACGTCGCCCTCGCGATCGACCCCCGGATCATCGCCTCGATCCGACTCCTCGGTGCGGACGCCCCGTCGTCCGCCACGTCCTGGCTCAGCCGGCTGGAGTCGCTCCGCAACGAGACCTTCGCCCTCCCGTACGCCGACGCCGACGTCACCGGCCTTCGGCAGGCGGGTGCGAACGGCGTCCTCGCGCCCATCTCGCTCGACCAGGCCGTCGACCCCGACCGCTTCCCGGGGGCGGCCACCCCGACGCCGACGCCGTCCGCCGGCACCCCGTCCGCCGAGCCCGGCGCGACGACCGCGCCGACCGACGGCGCCACCGACGCCGACCGCGGCTCCGACGGCACGGCGACGGACGACCGGTCCGGCGGCACGCCCACCGTGCTGCCGACGACGCAGTCCCTGCTCGACTACCCGTACTCGATGGACGGGATCGCCTGGCCGGTCGACGGCACCGTCGCCGCAGCGGACCTGCCGGCCCTCGCGAAGGGCGGCACGAAGACCACGATCCTGTCGAGCGGCAACACCTCCGCCGGCGCCGACGCCACCATCCCGGCGTCCGAGCAGATCGGCGGTCAGCACGTCCTCGTCTCCGACCAGGGCGCCTCCCGGCTCCTGCGCGCCGCGGCCGACGCGACGAACCAGCAGGACTGGGCGAAGGCCGTCTCCGAGCTGACCGCGACCCTCGCCGCGGCGGCCCGCACCGACGCGGCCGGAGCTCCGCTGCTCCTCACGCTCGACCGGTCGTGGCCCACGGACACCGAGCGCCTCGGGCAGGCGCTCGACGCGCTGGAGAGCACCCCGTGGGTGTCCTCGACCGACCTCTCCCGGACCACCGCGGCCACCCCGGGGTCCCTGACCCTCTCCGCGGGCTCGAACGGTGACGCGCGGACCGACCAGCTCGAGCAGCTCGTCCAGGGCGAGACCGACCTGGCGTCCTTCGCCTCGGCGCTGGACACGCCGACCGACCTCACGGCACCGGCGCGGCTCAACCTGCTCGCACTCGCCTCGAACGCCTGGCGCACCGACCCGGACGGGCTCGCCACCGCCGTCGACTCCCGGGTCGCCGCCTGGGCGGACACCGTCTCGAAGGTGGGGATCGTCGACTCCAGCAGCCTCACGCTGCTCGGCGACCGGTCGTCGCTGCCGATCTCGATCCGCAACAGCTCGAAGTACCCCGTCACCGTGCGGCTCTCCGTCCAGCCTTCGAACTCGGCGCTCCGCGTCGTGCGGAACGACATCGAGGTGAAGATCCAGCCGGACTCCTCCACCCGCACGACGGTGCCGGTGCAGTCCGTGGCGAACGGCAGCGTCGACCTGACGATGTCCCTGTCGAGCCCGACCGGCATCAAGATCGCGACGCCGGCGACGGTCGAACTCAACGTGCAGGCCCAGTGGGAGACGGTGATCACCGCGGCGGCGGCAGTCGCCCTCGTCGCGATCTTCGGCTTCGGCATCTTCCGCAGCATCCGCAAGCGGATCCGCCGCCGGAACGGCGAGGTGGACGACGAGGACGACGACGACCCGAACCGGCCGCTCGAGGTGCAGCCGCTGGTGGGCGGCGCGCCCCTGGCGGCGGCGATCCGACACGTCGGTGGCGAGCCGCGCCTCACGTCCCGTCCCGAGCAGCCCGCCCGGCCGTCCGCCGCACCCGAGGAGCCGACCATCAGCACGACACAGCCCGAACCGGTCGTCGACGCCGAACCGGTCGCAGAGCGCAACCTGGGCCGTGCCAGTGCCATGCTCGCCGCGGGGACCATGGTGTCCCGGATCCTCGGCTTCGCGAAGACCTTCGTCCTGGCCTACGCGATCGGGCAGAACAAGAGCGTCTCCGCGAACGCCTTCGCGGTCGCCAACCAGCTCCCGAACAACATCTACGCGCTCATCGCGGGCGGCTTGCTCTCCGCGGTCCTCATCCCGCAGATCGTCCGGGCGATGAAGCAGCACCGCGACGGCGGGGCCGCCTACGTCAACAAGATCATCACCCTCGGCGCGGTGGCCTTCCTCGTGGTCGCCGTCGTCGCGACGGTGTTCGCCCCGGCCCTCATCCGCCTGTACACGTCGCAGGGCACGAGCATGGACCTCGCCGACTCCGCCGGGGACCTCGCCGTCGCGTTCGCCTTCTGGTGCCTCCCGCAGATCCTCTTCTACGCGATGTACTCGCTGCTGGGGGAGGTCCTCAACGCCAAGCAGGTCTTCGGTCCGTTCACGTGGGCGCCGCTCATCAACAACGTCATCGCGGTCGCCGGGCTCATCGTCTTCATCGCCATGTTCGGCACCGACAACAGCGACGTCAGCGAGTGGACGCCGCTGAAGATCGCGGTGCTCGCCGGCAGTGCCTCCCTGGGCGTCTTCGCGCAGGCCGCGTTCCTGCCGTTCTTCTGGAAGCGCGCCGGCATGACCTTCCGCCCGGACTTCCGGTGGCGCGGCGTCGGCCTGAAGTCGACGGGGACGGCAGCCGGTTGGCTCTTCGCGATGATCCTCGTGACGCAGCTCGCCGGACTCGTGCAGTCGAACGTCGCCTGGCGCGCGGGCCAGGAGGGCGCGGGCAACGCCGTGCTCGGGAACGCCTGGCTGCTCTTCATGCTCCCGCACTCGATCGTGGCCGTGTCCATCGCGACCGCGTACTTCACCCGGATGAGCCACGACGCCGAACGCGGCGACCTCGACGCCGTCCGTCGGAACCTCTCGCTGTCGCTCCGGATCGTCGGACTCTTCACGGTCTTCTCGACCATCGCGCTGATGGTGGTCGCCGTGCCGTTCGGGCGCGTCTACGAGGGCACCTTCGAGAGCTCCGTGGCGGTCGGTGCGGTGCTCGTCGCCTACATGCCCGGGCTCGTCCTGTTCAGCATGCTCTTCATCATCCAGCGGGTCTTCTGGGCCATGCACGACCACCGCACGCCGTTCCTGATGCAGTGCATCCAGGCCGTGCTCTTCGTGATCGGCGCACTCGCCGTCACCACCTTCCCAGCGTCGGTCGTCGGGTTCGGAATCGCAGCGTGCACCACGATCGCGGGCTCGGCGCAGACCGTGGTCGCCATCGTCCTGGTCCGTCGTCGCCTCGGGGGCATCGAGGGAGCGATCGTCACCCGCTCGCACGTCCAGTTCGTCATCGCCGCGCTGATCGCCGGCGTCGCCGGTCTCCTCACCGCGAACTTCTTCGGCGCGTTCTCGCCGGACGGCTTCGCGATGTCCGACCGCACCGGCGCCCTCATCACGATCGTCCTGACCGGCGCCGTGATGGCGGTCGTGTACTTCGCCGCGCTCGTGGTCGCGAAGAACGGCGAGATCGCGAACGCGGTGTCGCTGCTGAAGGGCCGACTCGGGCGCTGACCGGCCGCGGGCCGTGCCGATGTCCCGCCGGGCGCACGGTCCCGCCGGCGCTGTCCGTCCACCGGCCGGTCGGAATGTCCCGCCGGTACGATGTGTTGACCCGGTCAGATCACAACGGAAGGGCTCGAAGGCATGCGCCAGCTCATCATCATCGGTTCCGGCCCGGCCGGGTTCACCGCCGGCATCTACGCCGCGCGCGCGGAGCTCAAGCCGCTCATCGTCGCCTCGAGCGTCGAGACCGGCGGCGAGCTCACCAAGACGACCGAGGTCGAGAACTTCCCGGGCTTCCCCGAGGGGATCCAGGGCCCGGACCTCATGATCAAGATGCAGGAACAGGCCGAGAAGTTCGGCGCCGAGGTCCTGTACGACGACGCCGTGTCGGTGGACCTGACCGGTGAGGTCAAGAAGGTCACCGTCGGCTCCGGCGAGACCTACGAGGCCCTCGCGGTCATCTACGCGACCGGCTCCGCCTACCGCCACCTCGGCCTCGCCGACGAGGAGCGCCTGTCCGGCCACGGCGTCTCGTGGTGCGCCACCTGCGACGGCTTCTTCTTCCGCCAGAAGAACATCGCGGTCGTGGGCGGCGGCGACTCCGCCATGGAAGAGGCCACCTTCCTCACCCGCTTCGCCGACAAGGTGACGGTCATCCACCGCAAGGACAGCCTGCGCGCGTCGAAGATCATGCAGGACCGAGCGATGAACGACCCGAAGATCGAGTTCGCGTGGAACAAGGAGGTCACGGGCATCACGGGTGACACCGCGGTGACCGGCGTCACGCTCCGCGACACGGTCGACGGCACCGAGTCCGAGCTCGCGCTCGACGGCCTCTTCATCGCCATCGGCAACGACCCGCGCACCCACCTCATCCACGGGCAGATCGACATCGCGCCCGAGGGCACCATCGCGGTGCAGGGTCGCACGTCGAGGACCAACCTGCCCGGCGTCTTCGCCGCCGGTGACGTCATCGACCCGACCTACCGCCAGGCCATCACGGCCGCCGGTTCGGGCACGGTCGCGGCGCTCGACGCCGAGAAGTACCTGGCCGAGCTCGAGGACTCGCTGACGGACGCGGCCGAGGGTGTCGGTCCGACCGAGCCCGCCATGGTCGACGTCACCGCCGCCCGCGGCTGACCCACCTCGGAATACCGCAGCGGCCCAGCCGTTGCACCAACTGCACGACTTCCCGAAGGAGCACACATGTCCAACGCCAAGGCAGTCACCGACGCCACCTTCTCGGACGAGGTCCTGAAGTCCGACAAGACGATCCTCGTCGACTTCTGGGCCGAGTGGTGCGGCCCGTGTCGCGCCGTCTCGCCGATCCTCGACCAGATCGCGGCGGAGCACGCCGGCAAGATCGAGATCGTCAAGCTCAACGTCGACGACAACCCGCAGTCGGCCATGAACTACCAGATCACGTCGATCCCGGCGATGAAGGTCTTCAAGGGCGGCGAGGTCGTCAAGACCGTCATCGGCGCGAAGCCGAAGCCCGCGCTCGAGGCCGACCTCGCGGAGTTCCTCGCGTAGGTCGCTCCACTGGATGCCCCGCTCTCCCCGGAGAGCGGGGCATCCGTCGTTCCGGGCCACGGCTTCAGGATCGGCCCCCGTCCGGACCCCTGGTTCCCGGGGTCCATGTCGTAGTGTGGCGGGAATGTCCCACTGAAACGGAGCACTGATGACGAACGGCAACAGCCTCGACCCCTGGTACGACTCCTACGCCCAGCGCACCGCCGGGCTGAGCGCCTCCGAGGTCCGAGCCCTGTTCGCCGTCGCGTCGCGGCCCGAGGTGGTCTCGCTCGCCGGCGGCATGCCGTACGTCTCCGCGCTGCCGCGTGAGCTCGTCACGGGCTCCCTGGACCGCGTCATGTCCGAGGATGCGGCGATGGCCCTGCAGTACGGCGGTGGCCAGGGTCTGCGCTCGCTCCGCGAGCACATCGTCGAGATCATGCGTCTCGAGGGCATCCGCGCAAGCGCCGAGGACGTCGTCGTCACCACCGGTTCGCAGCACGCGCTCGATCTGGTCACCCGGCTCTTCATCGACCCGGGCGACGTCGTTCTCGCCGAGTCGCCGTCGTACGTCGGTGCGATCGGGGTCTTCCGGTCCTACCAGGCCGAGACCGTCCACGTGACGACCGACGAGAACGGCCTCGTGCCCGAGGCGCTCCGCGAAGCCATCGCCAACCTGCGGACGCAGGGCAAGCGGATCAAGTTCCTCTACACGATCCCGAACTTCCACAACCCCGCCGGCGTCACGCTGAGCCGGGAGCGTCGCATCGAGATCCTCGACATCTGCCGGTCGAACAACATCCTCGTGCTCGAGGACAACCCGTACGGGCTCCTGTGGTTCGACGAGCCGGCGCCGCAGGCCATCCGCTCGATCGACGAGGAGGGCGTGGTCTACCTGGGGTCCTTCTCCAAGACGCTCGCGCCGGGCTTCCGGGTCGGGTGGGCCCTCGCGCCGCACGCCATCCGCGAGAAGCTCGTCCTCGCGAACGAGTCGGCCGTCCTCGCCCCGAACTCGTTCGGCCAGTACGTCGTGAACGCGTACCTCGACGCGGCCGACTGGAAGGGCCAGGTCGACACGTTCCGCGGCCTCTACGCCGAACGGCGTGACGCGATGCTGTCCGCGTTGGGGGAGTTCCTCCCGGACCTGTCGTGGACGAAGCCGAACGGTGGCTTCTTCGTCTGGTTGACGCTCCCCGAGTCGCTCGACTCGAAGGCGATGCTGCCGCGCGCCGTCAAGGAACTCGTCGCGTACACGCCGGGGACGGCCTTCTACGCCGACGGCCGGGGCGGTGGACACATCCGACTGTCGTTCTGCTACCCGACGCCGGAACAGATCCGCGTCGGCGTCAAGCGCCTCGCCAACGTGGTGAACGACGAGCTCGAACTCATCGAGACCTTCGGGTCCGCCACCCGTCCGGCCTTGGTCGACCGCCCGGCTTCGGCGGTCAGCGCGCCGCCGCCGAACATGTCCTGACCAGCGCTTTCCTCGATCCGCCGCACCACCGGAGGTTGTCCCGCATGGCCGAGCTCACGCACCGTCACGTCGTCGTCGTCGCGGGAGGGATCTCGCACGAACGTGACGTCTCGTTGCGGTCGGGCCGCCGAGTCGCGGACTCCCTGACCGGCTACGGCTGGCAGGTCGACCTGCGCGACGCCGACGCGTCGCTGCTCCCTGCTCTGCGCGAGACACGGCCGGACGTCGTGTGGCCGGCACTGCACGGAGCCTCCGGCGAGGACGGAGCGCTTCGCGGCGTCCTGGAGGCGCTGGACATCCCGTTCGTCGGGTCGCGTTCCACGTCAGCCAGGTTGGCATGGGACAAGCCCACCGCGTCCGCGCTGGTCGCGCGCGCTGGGGTGCGGACTCCTCGGTCGGTCACCCTGTCCCACGACGTGTTCCGTGAGCTCGGCGCCGTGGGGGTGCTCGAGAGCGTTGCGGCAGAACACCCGGTGCCGCTCGCGGTGAAGCCCGCCCGCGGCGGGAGCGCCCAAGGGGTCACCCTCGTCGACGACGTCGCAGACCTGCCCCGCGCGATGGTCACTGCGTACACCTACTGCGACGACGTCGTGGTCGAACAGCTCATCCGCGGCACCGAAGTCGCTGTCGGCATCATCGACACCGGGGACGGGCCGGTGGCGCTCTCCGCCGTCGAAATCGTGCCCCGGAGTGGTATCTACGGCTTCGAGGCGCGCTACAACGCCGGCGAAACGACCTTCTACACGCCCGCACGGCTCTCCGATGAGTTCGCTCGTGCAGCCTCGGACGCGGCCGTTGCTGCACACGCAGCACTGGGCCTGCGGCACATCTCTCGTGTGGACCTCATCGTCGATGCCGCTGGAACGCCGTGGTTCCTCGAAGCCAACGTGCTGCCCGGTCTCACCGAGACGTCCTTGGTCCCACAGGCGCTGTCCGCGTCCGGCTTCGACCTCGGGTGGACGTACGCCGAGCTGGCCGAACAGGCCATCCGCGACCACCGGCGGTGACCCTGGGTCGGCGTGTTCCACGTGGAACATCGCGACCCGTCATGCGCCCGGCGGCTGCGGTCCCGATGCTCGCAGCGGGCGCTCTGCTGGTCGCCGTCGCAGGGGGAGAGGCCGTGCATGCGGCCGCGTACCGGCGATCACGATCACTCCGACCGGTTGAGCCGGGAGCTCCGGTCGTCGTCGTGATCCTCGGCTTCCGTGACGCCGGTACGACCGCCAACATGGTCAACCGATGGCGCGCACGGATCGGTGTCCGAACGGCCAGGCGACTCCGCGGGCAGGGATGCGCTGTCTCCATCGTCTGCAGCGGGGGAGCCGTACACGGGCTGGTTCCGGAGGCGCAGCTCCTCCGCGCCCATGCAACGGGTCCGCTCGGGTGGCAGGGTCCGATCGCTGTGGAGTCTCGGAGCACGTCCACGTGGGAGAACGTCCTGCAGATCATCCCGATGATCCCGCACGGTGCGCTTGTCGTCTTCGCCTCGAACGGCCTCCACGCTGAGAAGGCACGGGCGTACCTCGAACGGCAGCGACCCGATCTGGGTCCGCAGATCGCCGGTGCTGACGACTACCGCTTCGGTGAGATGGCGCTGGTCAAGCCGATCTTCGCCGCGGTCGGTCTCTGGAAGCTCGCGACGATGCGAACGACGTCACATGCACGACGGACACATCGTTGATCCTCGCCCTGCAGCACAACGTTCCACGTGGAACACCGCACTGTGCGCCCTGATCTGTCAGAGGCCGCCTAGCGGCCCGTCATGGCCCATTCGAGCAGCCGGTCGGATCGACCGCTGTTCATGGCGCAGACAGCCGCACAGGGCCGTTCAGGGTGGCAGGAACCGGTGAGGCCTACTCGCCCACGTCGCGGATGCCCAGCTCGCCGAGGATCCGGTTCAGATCGTCACCATTGGCGAAGTCGATCGTCACCGAACTCTTCCGAGCACCGACCGCGATCTTCACCCGGGTGTTGAGCCGGTCGCCGAGGCGCTCCGCGAGGTCGTTGAAGTGCGCCTGGCGCTTCGACGGCTCCGGCTTCGTCTTCACCGGCGCCTTCGTCGCCAGCTGCTGGGCGATCGCCTCTGCCGCACGCACCGAGAGGTCCTCGTTCACGATCTTCTCGGCGAGGTACTCCATCGCCTCGGCATCCGGCGCAGCGAGGATCGCACGAGCGTGCCCGGCCGACAGCACGCCGGCTGCGACCCGACGCTGGACCGGGGAGGGCAGGCGGAGGAGACGGATCGTGTTGGTGATCTGCGGGCGAGATCGCCCGATGCGCTGTGCCAGCTGCTCCTGCGTGATCCCGAAGTCCGCCAGCAGCTGCTGGTAGGCCGATGCCTCCTCGAGGGCGTTGAGGTTGGCGCGGTGCAGGTTCTCGAGCAGGGCGTCTCGCAGCATCGCGTCGTCTGGCGTCTCCTTGACGATCGCCGGGATCGTGCTGAGGCCGAGTTCTTTCGTGGCCCGCAGCCGGCGCTCGCCCATGATGAGCTCGTACTGCGGGTCCGTTCCCGACGCACCAGGAATCGGTCGGACCACGATCGGCTGCAGCACGCCGATCTCACGGATCGAGTGCACGAGCTCCTGGAGCTCCTCTTCGCGGAACTCCTTTCGGGGCTGCTGTGCGTTCGGCACGACGTCGAGCGGGTTCAGGTTGGCGAGACGTGCCCCCGGGACTGCCACGAGCTCCTCGGCAGTCGGTGCCGCTTCGGTCGACCCGCCGGTCGGGAAGAACACGTCGACGGGGCGCTCGTGCTGCTCGGTCGCTGTGGGGATGAGTGCGCCGATCCCTCGGCCGAGTCCGGTCCGCTTCGCTGCCATCAGTCCTGCGCTCCTCGTGCTGCGATCTCGGCTGCCGCCTCCAAGTAGGAGAGCGAGCCGGTGGAGTTGACGTCGTACGCGACGACGCTCTGGCCGTAGCTCGGTGCCTCACTGACGCGCACCGATCGGGGGATCACTGCGTTGAGCACCTGACCGCCAAAGTGTTCACGCACGTCCGCGGCGACCTGGTTCGACAAGTTCGTCCGGCTGTCGAACATCGTCAGCAGGATCGTCGAGACACGGAGCCGTGGATTCAGGTGCCGCTCGATCAGCTCGATGTTCCGCAGCAGCTGACTGAGCCCCTCCAGCGCGTAGTACTCGCACTGGATCGGGATCAGGACTTCCTGCGCAGCGACGAAGGCGTTGATGGTCAGCAGGCCGAGCGACGGCGGGCAATCGATGAAGACGTAGTGGTAGGGCTCGTCCAGCGACGCAAGGTACTCGTCGAGCGCGGTACGGAGCCGCTGTTCACGAGCGACCAGCGACACGAGTTCGATCTCCGCGCCCGCGAGGTGGATCGTTGCCGGAACGCACCACAGGGTGTCGGACTCGGGGGAGCGCTGGACCGTGTCGGCGATCGGTGCCTCGTCCACGATGACGTCGTAGATGCTCGCGACTTCGGCCTGGTGATTCACGCCCAGTGCGGTCGACGCGTTCCCCTGCGGGTCGAGGTCGATCACCAGGACCCGAGCTCCTCCGTTCGCCAGAGCCGCCGCGAGGTTCACCGTGGTGGTCGTCTTGCCGACGCCACCCTTCTGGTTCGAGACCGTGAAGACCCGTGTCTTCGTCGGCAGCGGGAACTGCTCCTTCGCGATGGCCCGCCGACGACGGTTCAGATCCGCGATCTCGCGCGCGAGCGGTGTCGACGCGTCGTAGTCGGTCGATGAACTCAACGAGTGCCTCTTCCCCGGTTCGATGTTTCACGTGGAACGCGGAGCAACTGGCGGCCGATCGAACCGGCCTGAGCCGCAGCGTCAGTCAACTGTAGCCCGGAAGACGCGGGTGGTCTCTGCGACCACACCGACTCCGAGCTCGAGCACCTCGACGTCCGCCAGACGATTGCGGAGGATCACCTTGCGGGCCTTCTCGATCTCTTCCTCGACGCGTGCGCCCTTCATCAGGATGAGCTGACCGCCAGAACGAACGAGTGGCACGGTGAGGGGAATGAGTTTGGACAGGGCACTCACTGCGCGTGCCGTCACCTGATCCACGACGATGTCGTCAGCGAGGTCTTCGGCGCGCGCACGCACGACGTCGACGTTGTCGAGTCCCAGCCGCGTGGCCTCGGACTGCAGCCAGTCGACCCGTCGCTCCATCGGCTCGATCAACGTGAGGTGGACGTCCGGGCGAGCGATGGCCAGTACCAGGCCGGGCAAGCCGGCCCCGGAACCGACGTCGGCGACGCGACCACGTTCCTCCAGGAGCGGTGCAACCACCGCGGAGTTGAGGATATGTCGCGTCCACAACCGCGGAAGCTCGAGGGGCCCGATCAGGCCGAGTTCCTCGCCGCGGCGGGCGAGCTCGACCGTGAAGGACCGCGCGACGTCGACACGGTCACCGAAGACGGTCTCCGCGACAGCGGGCTCCGACTCGAGGACCGGCGGGACCGAGTCCGTCATCGGGTGACGACCGTATGGCGGTCCCGACCCTCACCCTCGGACTCCGAGTGGAAGCCCTTCTCGGCGACCAGGTCGTGCACCAACTTGCGCTCGTACGAGGACATCGGGGGCAGAGCTGCCGACGTCGCGCCGGCCTCGATCCGCTCGACGGCCGTGTCGACCAGCCGCTGCAGCTCGCCGGCACGGGCATCGCGCGACCCGCCCACGTCGAGGATGAGTCGGCTGAACTCGCCGGTCTCCGCCTGGACAGCGATCCGCGTGAGCTCCTGCAGCGCGGACACCGTGTCGGGCTTCGACAGCACGCGGAGGGCTCCGCCCTCGTCCGTCACCGAGAGGTACACGCGACCGGCGCGCTCCTCGATCTCGATGTCGCCGTCGAGGTCGCAGATGTCGAGGAGTTCCTCGATGTAGTCCGCCGCGATGTCCGCTTCGTCGCGGCCCTCGCCGTCCTGACCGCCCTCGTCCGCCGTCTCGACGCCCGTGGCATCGGTGGGGGTCTCGACGGCGTCAGCGATGTCCTGCTCGGTCACTTACTTCTTCCCGTTCTTCTTGGCGCGGTTCTTGCCCACCGGCTGCTGCCGCTGGGTCGTGACGCGCACGGCCTCGATCTCGGCGGCACCGGCACCGGCACCGGCCTCGGCCAGCACGGGCGTCGCCGACCCGTGTCGCTGCGCCTTCTTGGCGAGGCGGGCCTCACGGGCGAGGGCAGCCTCGGAGCCCGGCGTCGGCATGCTGCGGATGACGAAGTACTGCTGGGCCATCGTCCAGATGTTCGAGGCGAGCCAGTAGAACATGACGCCGAGGGGGAACGAGAGACCGGAGATCACGAAGACCAGCGGGAGGATGTAGAGCATCATCTTCTGCTGGCGGTACATCGGGGACGCCTTCGTCTCCGGCGACATGTTCTTCGCGACCAGCTGCAGCTGCGTGATGAACTGCGACGCCGTCATGACCACGATCATGAAGCCGGCGATCGCGCGGACCTCCCACCCGGAGGCGTTGGTGAAGGTCTCGTGCAGGGGAGCACCGAAGAGCGACGCGTTGCCGAAGGAGCGCGCGAGGTCGCTCGAGAGCAGACCGATGCCCGTCTTGTTGATCTGCGCCTCGTGCAGCACCGAGTACAGCGAGAAGAAGATCGGCATCTGGATGAGCAGCGGCAGGCAGGAGCTCAGCGGGTTGGTCCCGGTCTCCTTGTACAGCGCCATCGTCTCGCGGCTCATGGCCTCACGCGAGAACTGGTCCTTCTTGCCCTTGTACTTGTCCTGGATCTTCTTGAGCTGCGGGGCCACCTCGAGCATGCGGCGCTGCGACTTGATCTGGCGCACGAAGATCGGGATGAGCGCGGCGCGCACGACGAACGTCAGGAAGATGATCGAGAGCACCCAGGTGATGCCCTCGTTCGGGTCCATGCCGAGGTTCTCGAAGATCCAGTGGAAGCCGACGAGGATGGCCGAGACCACCCACTTGAGCGGCCAGAGGATCGTACCGATGAAGTCCATGGGGACGGTCACGCCTTTCCAGTGCGCTGGGTGAGCAGGACGGGCCGGATCGTTCCGACCGCCTGCGGATGCTGCTTCGGCGCGAGCACGAACCCGAACCGGTTGACGTCGTAGGGGCGACGCCGTGCGGGGACGTCGTCGATGCCCCCGGCTGCCCAGGGGTTGCAGCGCGCGATGCGCCACGCGCCCATCGCCGAGCCGCCGATGACGCCGTACTGCTGGATCGCTTCGAGGGCGTACCGCGAGCACGAGGGGTGGTACCGGCAGACGTTGCCGTACAGCGGCGAGATCACCGCTCGGTACGCGCGGAGCACGACGACGCACGCGTTGCGGGGGAGCAACGCGAGGGTCCAGGCGAGGCGCGCCAGCGCCAGCCGGATCCGGATGCTGCGGTTCATGCTGCCTTCTCCACACCACGCGCGCAGGAGCGCGAGACGTCTTCGAGCAGGGTAGGCCATCCGGCCTGCGCGGCGGCTGGCAGTGCACGGACCACGACGTCGTACCCGACGGGGAGTCCCGGCAGCAGTCCGTGCGCGATGGCCTTGAACCGGCGCCGCACCGTGTTGCGGGTCACGGCGTTGCCCACCGTCTTGGCGACGATGAACCCGAAGCGGGTCGGTGCCGCGTCGACGACGGGGTCTCCCGTACTGCGACGGACCACCGACACGACGACGTGCGCCGTGGCGCTCCTGCGACCACGACGCACGACGGACCGGTAGTCCTCACCGCGGACGATGCGGTTGGCGCGTGCCAACACGATCGCTACCGGGTTCCGATTCGGGACCGGATCAGGCGCTGCCCCGAGGGGCGAAGCCCGATCAGGCGCTGAGCTCGGTGCGGCCCTTGGCGCGACGCGCGGCGAGGATGGCGCGGCCGGCACGGGTACGCATGCGGGCGCGGAAGCCGTGCTTCTTGGCGCGACGACGGTTGTTCGGCTGGAAGGTGCGCTTGCTCATGATGATCTCCACACGGCTGCGCTGGGGAAGAACTCAACGCGAGCCGTCACGTATGTGTCGCCGCCCGGTGCCGGACGACGCAGATGGGCGCGACCAGATGGCCGCAGTCAACTGGTTAACGGTACGTGACAGCAGCGGGCAGGTCAAACGGAGGACGACCGCAGGGTCGTGCGGTGCGTGCGCACGATCATTATCCACACTGGGGAAAACGTGCGTTCGGTACGACGCGCCCCGGTCCTTTACAGTGGGGGCATCGATCCGCGTGTGGCCCGGCAGGACGGGGGAGTCCCCCGACGTGCAGCACCCGGCGGACGTGGACGAGACTGTGGACAACCCTGTGGACCACTCCGCGGGGCGACACGCGGCTCCGGGCGTCGACGACGTCGCCCGAGCACGGACGCCCCGCCGTACGCAACGGGGTCGAGCGCGGCCCGGACCGGCCGCCCGACGACACGAGACCAGGAGACGAGCGCGACATGACGATGGCCGCCGACCCCGTCGAGGACCTCTGGTCATCGGTCCTCGGACTCCTGTCCGAGGACGACCGCGTCACTCCGCAGCTGCAGGGCTTCCTCCACCTGGTCGAACCGAAGGGCGTCCTCGCCGGCACCCTCTACCTCGAGGTCCCGAACGACCTCACCCGCGGCATGCTCGAACAGCGCATCCGGATCCCGATCACCGAGGCCGTCGCCCGCATCGGAGACGACACCGTCGCCAACTTCGCCATCACCGTGAACCCCGACATGGCGTCGGAACCGCGTGTGGACCCGACCGTCGCCCCGCACGTCCCCGAGTACGCCGAGCCCGTGCAGCAGCCGGTGGAGCAGAGCGCGGCGCCGCGGCAGTACATCGAGGCACCCTTCGTCCCGAGCCAGATCGACTCCCCGGGCACCGGCGGTCGTCCCGAGTCCCGCCTCAACCCGAAGTACAACTTCGACAACTTCGTCATCGGCTCCTCGAACCGGTTCGCCCACGCCGCGGCGGTCGCGGTCGCCGAAGCGCCGGCGAAGGCGTACAACCCGCTCTTCATCTACGGCGACTCCGGACTCGGCAAGACCCACCTCCTGCACGCGATCGGCCACTACGCGGAGAGCCTCTACCCGGGCATCCGCGTGCGGTACGTCTCGAGCGAGGAGTTCACCAACGACTTCATCAACTCGATCGCGAACAACCGGTCGAACCAGTTCCAGCAGCGGTACCGCGACATCGACATCCTGCTGATCGACGACATCCAGTTCCTGCAGGGGAAGGACTCCACGCAGGAAGCGTTCTTCCACACGTTCAACACGCTGCACGACCACAACAAGCAGGTCGTCATCACGTCGGACGTCGCGCCGAAGCACCTCACCGGCTTCGAGGACCGGATGCGGTCGCGCTTCGAGTGGGGTCTCATCACGGACGTGCAGGCCCCGGAACTCGAGACCCGCATCGCGATCCTCCGCAAGAAGGCGCAGTCCGACCACCTGCAGGTGCCGGACGACATCCTCGAGTTCATGGCGTCGAAGGTGTCGAGCAACATCCGGGAGCTCGAGGGCACGCTCATCCGGGTCACCGCGTTCGCGAGCCTGAACCGGACGGCCGTCGACATGGCCCTCGTGCAGACGGTCCTGAAGGACCTGATCACCCTCGACGACGACAACGTGGTCGCGCCGACGGACATCATCAACCACACCGCGGAGTACTTCAAGCTCTCCGTGGACGACCTCTACGGGTCCTCGCGCTCCCAGGCGATCGCCACCGCCCGTCAGATCGCGATGTACCTCTGCCGCGAACTCACGAGTCTGTCGCTGCCGAAGATCGGCCAGCTCTTCGGCAACCGCGACCACACGACCGTCATGTACGCGAACAAGAAGATCACGGAGCTCATGAAGGAGCGCCGGTCGATCTACAACCAGGTGACGGAGCTCACCAGCCGCATCAAGCAGGACCGCCGGTACCGGTAGGTCCACGGCTCCGACGCGCGGCCCGCGTCGAGCTCGGCCCGGCCCCGACACCGCTCTGGAGGCACGACCGACGCCCGTCGGATCGGCCCGCTTCTGCGCGCATCCACCATCTGAGACGGTTCCACGCGCCGGAGTTCTCACAGTGTGGAAAGCCTGTGGATAACTGTGGAGGACACGCCGCCCGGTTGTTCACAGCTGGGAGGCCAACTGTGGAAACTGGGGATGGAAGTGGATAGCTGACTTTCTCTCATCCAGAGGTCGTCAACACGGCGCTCACAAGTCACAAGCGTGTAGTTCCCTGTCGCCGAGCGGGATGCACAGGGTTATCCACAGTGTGCACAGGCGTTAACACCATTACTCCTGGTTAACGATTGATCTCAGCGGGCCAACCTTGTGGACGGCGGGATGACAAGAAATCCGGGCTCCGCCGGGCTGTGCCACAATGGGGCGGCCGGACAGTCCAACCGATCGACAGGGGTTCCAGCTGTGAAGTTCGAGGTCAACCGGGACGTCTTCTCCGAAGCCGTCTCCTTCGCGGTGAAGCTCCTCCCACAGCGCACGACCCTCCCGATCCTCTCCGGCGTCCTGATCCACGCCGAGGGCGACCGGCTGACGCTCTCCTCGTTCGACTACGAGGTCTCGGCGCAGACGTCCATCACCGCGCAGATCGACGACCCGGGCACGGTCCTGGTGTCGGGTCGCCTGTTGAACGACATCGCCAGCCGGCTGCCGAACGCCCCGGTCACGTTCACCACCGAGGAGTCGAAGATCTCGGTGAACTGCGGGTCGGCGCACTTCACGTTGCTGTCGATGCCGGTCGAGGAGTACCCGACCCTCCCGGAGATCGGCGCACAGACCGGTGTCATCCCGGGTGACGCCTTCTCGGAAGCCGTCTCCCAGGTGGCCGTCGCGGCCAGCCGCGACGACGTCACGCCGGTCATCACCGGCGTGCAGCTCGAGGTGGGCGACCAGGACGTCTCGTTGATCGCGACGGACCGCTACCGCGTCGCCGTCCGCACGATCCAGTGGGACTCCGGCCGTACCGGCGACGGTGCGAGCACGCCGTTGCACGCACTCGTCCCCGCTCGCACCCTGCAGGAGGTCGGCCGCACCTTCGGCTCGGCGTCGACGGTCTCGGTCTCGATCAGCGGCTCGTCGGAGCGCGAACTCATCGCCTTCCACGCCGACGACAAGACGGTGACCTCGCTCCTCATCAAGGGCAACTACCCGCCGGTCCGCCGGCTCTTCCCCGAGACCGTCCAGGACCACGCGGTGATCAACACCGCGGAGCTGGTCGAGGCGGTCCGACGGGTCTCCCTCGTCCTGGAGCGCGAAGCAGCCCTCCGGTTCTCCTTCACGGTCGACGGGCTCACGCTCGAGGCGATCGGATCCGAACAAGCGCAGGCGTCAGAGTCGATCAGTGCGTTGCTGACCGGTGAGGAAACGGTGGTCTCGCTGAAGCCCGCCTTCCTCCTGGACGGGTTGAACGCGGTGCACTCCGAGTTCGTCCGCATCTCCTTCACCAAGACGGAGAACCCCAACAAGCCGGGTCCGGTGCTCATCACCGGCCAGACCTCGCAAGAGGCACCGGCGGCGGACGGCTACCGGTACCTGCTGCAGCCCAATCTCCTGCTGCGATAGCGCAACAGCCGTACCACTGCGCTGACTCGCGAGCAGCATCAGCGCGACGACGAACAGAAGAGGAAATCATGCAGATCGGTCTTGTCGGCCTCGGGAAGATGGGCAACAACATGCGTGCGCGGCTGCGCAACGCAGGGATCGACGTCGTCGGGTACGACGCGAACCCGGCCGTCTCGGACGTCGCCGACCTCGGGGAGCTCGCGAAGGCCCTCACCGGCCCGCGCCTGGTCTGGGTCATGGTCCCGCACGGGAAGATCACGGACGACGTCATCACCGACCTCGCCGAGGTCCTCGAGCCGGGCGACCTGGTGATCGACGGCGGCAACTCGAAGTGGCTCGACGACGAGAAGCACGCCCGCCAGCTCGACGCCAAGGGCATCCGCTACATGGACGTCGGCGTCTCGGGTGGCGTCTGGGGCAAGGACAACGGCTACGGCATGATGGCCGGCGGCGACGTCAAGGACCTCGAGTTCGCGATGCCCGTCTTCGACGCGCTCCGTCCCGAGGGCCCCCGTGAAGAGGGCTTCTCGCACGCCGGCGGCGTCGGTGCGGGCCACTACGCGAAGATGGTCCACAACGGCATCGAGTACGCGATCATGCAGGCCTACGGCGAGGGCTACGAGCTCCTCGAGGCGAAGGACATCGTCCACGACGTGCCCGCCGTCTTCGCCGGGTGGCAGCGCGGTACGGTCGTCCGGTCCTGGCTGCTGGACCTCCTGGTCCTGGCCATCAACGAGGACCCGAAGCTCGACGAGCTCGAGGGCTACGTCGACGACTCGGGCGAGGGTCGGTGGACCCTCGAAGAGGCAATCGAGCTCGCCGTGCCGATGCCCGCGCTCTCCGCGGCGATGTTCGCGCGCTTCGTCTCGCGTCAGGGCAGCCAGTCCCCGACGATGAAGGCCGTCGCGGCGCTCCGCAACCAGTTCGGCGGTCACGCCGTCAAGAAGGCGTAGTCCTGCCGAGGTAACCACCTCGACCCGTATCGGCCCGCGTGCACGTCGACCATCTCCAGCTCACCGACTTCCGGAACTACCGGGAGGCGGACGTCGACCTCGCACGCGGGCCGAACCTGTTCGTCGGCCGGAACGGCCAGGGCAAGACGAACCTCGTCGAGGCGATCGGGTACCTCTCCACGCTCGGCTCGCACCGGGTCCCGACCGATGCAGCTCTCGTCCGGCAGGGGTGCGACGCGGCGATCGTCCGTGCCCGCCTCGCCCACGAGGACCGCAGCATCCTCGCCGAGGTGCAGATCAACCGCAGCGGGTCGAACCGGGCGCAGGTGAACCGGGCCGCGATCAAGCCGCGAGAGCTGCCCCGGTACTGCACGAGCGTGCTGTTCGCGCCCGAGGACCTGGCGCTCGTGCGGGGCGAACCGGCCGGTCGTCGCCGCATGCTCGACGAGCTCCTCGGGCAGATCGCCCCGCGCATGCAGGGCGTGCTGGCCGACTACGACCGGACCCTCCGGCAGCGCAACACCCTGCTGAAGTCCGCGCGGTCCACCGGCGCCAAGGCGGGATCGCTCGCGACGCTCGACGTCTGGGACGACCGGCTCGTGTCGTTCGGCGCCGAGATCATCGCCGCGCGCGACCACCTCACCCGTCGCCTCGCGCCCTTCGTCGCCGAGGCGTACGCGACGGTCGCCGGCGAGCGGCACGAGGCATCGATCACCGGGGTGCTCAGCGTGCGTGGCGGCGATCCGGAGGACGCGGCGGCGACCGACCCGGTGCTCGGGACGCCGGACGAGCCGGTCACCGTCGCCGCGGCAGCCGATGCGTTCCGCGCGGCCCTCGAGCGGCGTCGGCGGGACGAGCTCGACCGCGGCCTGACCCTCGTCGGGCCGCATCGCGACGACGTTCTCTTCCAGCTCAACGGGTTACTTGCCCGCGGTTACGCCAGTCACGGCGAATCCTGGTCCTTCGCGCTCGCGGTCCAGCTCGCCAGCGCCTCGATCCTCCGCGCCGAGTCGAACCTCGGCGACCCGATCATCATCCTCGACGACGTCTTCGCGGAGCTCGACGAATCCCGCCGCGAACGCCTGGCGGGTGCCGTGGCAGACTACGAGCAGGTGCTGATCACGGCGGCGGTGTTCGGCGACGTGCCCGGCCAGCTGGCGGCGCACACCGTCCGGATCGAGGCCGGCACCATCGTGACCGACGAGGCGGAGGCGAGCCGCGCCTCCCGTCCGACCGACGTCGAGGCGGAAGACGCCGACGCCGACGCCGACGCCGACGCCGACGCCGACGCCGACGCTGACGCCGGCGCGACCGCATCCGATGCCGCGGAGGCCGGCGTCTGATGCCGAAGCCCTGGAAGCCGTCCGAGCCCTCCCGGGTCTACCGCCACCTGCGCGCCGTCTTCGGCGACCCGTCGAAACGCGGCGTCGACGCCCGGCGCCGACGCATGAGCGCGCTCGACCCCGATTCCGTCCCGTACGGACGCGGCCGCGAGCCGAAGGGCCTCGGCGACGTCGTCGGCTCGCTGGCCCAGGAGCTCGGTTGGACGGAACCCCTCGCCCGCTCGGAGCTCTTCGTCGACTGGCCGGCGGTGGTCGGCGACGAGCTCGCGAAGCACTCCCGGCCGATGACCATCGACGACGGGGCGCTCGTGATCCGGTGCGACTCGACGGCGTGGGCCACGCAGCTCCGGTTGATGCGCAGCACCATCACGACGACGATCGCCGAGCGGCACCCGGAGGCCGGCGTCGAGTCGATCCGGGTTTCCGGCCCCGACGCCCCCACCTGGAAACGCGGCCCCAGGACGGTCCAGGGGCGCGGCCCTCGCGATACCTACGGCTGAGCCGACGAAATCATCCTCTGGTACCGGTTTCGGCCGCTGAACGGCCGATTCCAGCCCTCGCGGGAGAGGGTCCTGCGGTAGACTGGGAGGTGCAGTGCGCGGGTGTTCCGCGCGCAGGCAGGAGCACCCTCGAATGACATCCGGATCTGACGACGACCGACAGAACTCGTCCGCCGAGCCGACCCCGCAGAACGACCAGGCGTACGGCGCAGACCAGATCCAGGTGCTCGAAGGGCTCGAAGCCGTCCGGAAGCGTCCGGGCATGTACATCGGGTCCACCGGGCCGCGCGGTCTCCACCACCTCGTGCAGGAGATCGTGGACAACTCCGTCGACGAGGCCCTCGCGGGCTACTGCGACACGATCAACGTCACCATCCGCGAGGACGGCGGCGTCCGCGTGGTCGACAACGGCCGTGGCATCCCCGTCGACGTCCACGCTGCCGAGGGTGTCTCGACGCTGCAGGTGGTGCTCACCGTCCTGCACGCCGGCGGCAAGTTCGGCGGCGGCGGGTACGCCGTGTCCGGTGGCCTCCACGGCGTCGGGTCGTCGGTCGTCAACGCGCTGAGCTCGGAGCTCGACGTCGAGGTGCGACGACAGGGCCACGTGTGGCGGCAGAGCTACACGGACGGTGTCCCGGTCGCCCCGGTGTCGAAGGACGAGGAGACCGACGGTCACGGCACGACCATCACGTTCTGGCCGAACGCGGACATCTTCGAGTCCGTCGTGTTCGACTACGAGACCCTCCGCACGCGGTTCCAGCAGATGGCGTTCCTCAACAAGGGCCTCCGGATCACGCTGCAGGACGAGCGCACCCCCGACGAGGGCGAAGAGGCCCGTCAGGACTCCTTCCTCTACGAGCGCGGACTCGCCGACTACGTCGAGTACCTCAATGCGCAGAAGAAGGCCGACCTCGTGCACCCGGACGTCATCGGCTTCGAGGCCGAGGACCCGGAGCGCAAGATCGCGCTCGAGGTCGCGATGCAGTGGAACACCTCCTACCAGGAGAGCGTCCACACCTTCGCGAACACGATCAACACGCACGAGGGCGGCACCCACGAGGAGGGCTTCCGCGCTGCGCTGACCTACCTGGTGAACAAGTACGCGCGCGAGGCGAAGATCATCAAGGAGAAGGACGACAACCTCACGGGTGACGACATCCGCGAGGGCCTGACGGCCGTCATCTCCGTGAAGCTCGGCGAACCGCAGTTCGAGGGCCAGACGAAGACGAAGCTGGGCAACACCGAGGCGAAGGGCTTCGTGCAGCGCGTCGTCGGCACCGAGCTCACGCACTGGTTCGAGAGCAACCCGACGCAGGCGCGCGACGTCGTCCGCAAGGCGATCCAGGCCTCGCAGGCGCGCCTCGCCGCCCGCAAGGCGCGTGAGACCACACGGCGCAAGGGTCTCCTCGAGTCGGGCGGCATGCCCGGCAAGCTCAAGGACTGCCAGTCGAAGGACCCGACGATCTCCGAGATCTTCATGGTCGAGGGCGACTCGGCCGGCGGGTCCGCCGTGCAGGGCCGCAACCCGATGACGCAGGCGATCCTGCCGCTGCGCGGCAAGATCCTGAACGTCGAGAAGGCGCGACTCGACCGGGCGCTGGCCAACCAGGAGATCCAGTCGATGATCACGGCGTTCGGCGCCGGCATCGGCGAGGACTTCGACCCCGACAAGGCCCGTTACCACAAGATCGTGTTGATGGCCGATGCCGACGTCGACGGCCAGCACATCACGACGCTGCTCCTCACGCTGCTGTTCCGCTACATGCGCCCGCTCATCGAACGCGGGTACGTCTACCTCGCGCAGCCGCCGCTGTACCGGCTGAAGTGGTCGAACTCGGCGCACGAGTACGTGTTCAGCGACCGCGAGCGCGACGCACTGATGGCGTCCGGCCTGGCCTCCGGCAAGCGCATCCCGAAGGACAACGGGATCCAGCGCTACAAGGGCCTCGGCGAGATGGACTACAAGGAGCTGTGGGACACCACGATGAACCCGGACACCCGGACGCTCCTGCAGGTCACCCTCGAGGACGCCGCCGCGGTGGACAGCGTGTTCGCGACGCTGATGGGTGAGGACGTCGAGTCCCGTCGCCAGTTCATCCAGCAGAACGCGAAGGACGTCAGGTTCTTGGACATCTGATCCCGGCCTGGAGGCGCGGCGTGAGCCGCGCGGACCAGTCCTGACCACCTGTGGTCGCGCCCGGCGCGACTGACGGAACCACAGCCTCCAGGCTGTCCAGAAAGGGAACGAAGCCACATGGCTGACGACAACGAGAACGGCGCCGACGAGCAGCCCGAGATCGTCCACGGCGACAGCGGGGACATCGTCGTCTCCGGTGACCGCATCTCGCAGGTCGACCTGCAGCTCGAGATGCAGCGCTCGTACCTCGACTACGCGATGAGCGTCATCGTCGGTCGTGCCCTGCCGGAGGTCCGCGACGGCCTCAAGCCGGTGCACCGCCGTGTGATCTACGCGATGTTCGACGGCGGGTACCGCCCCGACCGGGCGTTCTCGAAGTGCTCCCGCGTCGTCGGCGACGTCATGGGCCAGTTCCACCCGCACGGCGACAGCGCGATCTACGACGCGCTCGTCCGGCTCGTGCAGCCGTGGTCGCTCCGCTACCCGCTGGCACTCGGCCAGGGCAACTTCGGGTCGCCCGGCAACGACGGTGCCGCCGCACCGCGGTACACCGAGACCAAGATGGCGCCGCTCGCCATGGAGATGGTCCGGGACATCGACGAGGACACCGTCGACTTCCAGGACAACTACGACGGCCGGACGCAGGAACCCGCGATCCTGCCGGCGCGGTTCCCGAACCTGCTCGTCAACGGCTCGGTCGGCATCGCGGTCGGCATGGCGACGAACATCCCGCCGCACAACCTGCGCGAGGTCGCCGCCGGCGCGAAGTGGGCGCTCGAGCACCCCGACGCGACGCGCGAGGAGCTCCTCGGCGCACTCATGCAGCGGATCAAGGGCCCGGACTTCCCGACTGGAGCACAGATCCTCGGCACGAAGGGCATCCAGGACGCCTACCGCACGGGCCGCGGCTCGATCACGATGCGCGCGGTCGTCAACGTCGAGGAGATCCAGGGCCGCACCTGCCTCGTCGTCACCGAGCTGCCGTACCAGGTGAACCCGGACAACCTGGCGATCAAGATCGCCGAGGGCGTCAAGGACGGCAAGCTCTCCGGCATCGCCGACATCCGCGACGAGACCTCGGGCCGCACCGGCCAGCGCCTCGTGATCGTGCTGAAGCGCGACGCCGTGGCGAAGGTCGTCCTCAACAACCTGTACAAGCACACGCAGCTGCAGGAGAACTTCGGCGCGAACATGCTCGCGATCGTCGACGGCGTGCCGCGCACCCTCGCGCTCGACGGGTTCATCTCGGCGTGGGTCGACCACCAGATCGACGTCATCGTCCGCCGCACCCAGTACCGGCTGCGCGAGGCCGAGAAGCGCGCCCACATCCTGCGCGGCTACCTCGCGGCGCTCGACGCCCTCGACGAGGTCATCGCGCTCATCCGCCGGTCGCCCGACGTCGAGGAAGCGCGCACCGGCCTGATGGAGCTGCTCTCGGTCGACGAGATCCAGGCGCGCGCGATCCTCGAGCTGCAGCTCCGCCGTCTCGCCGCACTCGAGCGGCAGAAGATCCACGACGAGGCCGACGAGCTCGAGCGCAAGATCGCCGACTTCCAGGACATCCTGGGGTCGGAGACCCGGCAGCGCACGATCATCGGCGAGGAGCTCGACGAGATCGTCGACCGCTTCGGCGACGACCGCCGCAGCGAGATCATGCTCGGCTTCGACGGCGACATGTCCATCGAGGACCTCATCCCCGAAGAGGAGATGGTCGTCACCATCACCCGCGGCGGCTACGTCAAGCGGACGCGCAGCGACAACTACCGGTCGCAGCACCGCGGTGGTCGTGGTGTGAAGGGCGCGCAGCTGCGCGCCGACGACATCGTCGAGCACTTCTTCGTCACGACCACGCACCACTGGCTGCTCTTCCTGACCGATCAGGGTCGGGTGTACCGGGCGAAGGCGTACGAGCTCCAGGAGGCCAGTCGCGACGCGAAGGGCCAGCACGTCGCGAACCTCCTCGCGATGCAGCCCGACGAGCAGATCCAGCAGGTCCTCGACATCCGCGACTACGAGGCCGCGCAGTACCTCGTGCTCGCGACCGCGCACGGCCTGGTCAAGAAGACCGCGCTGACCGAGTACGACACGAACCGCACGGGCGGCATCATCGCGATCAACCTGCGCGACGGTGACACCCTGGTCCAGGCGCTCCTCGTGGACGAGCACGACGACCTGCTCCTCGTGTCGAAGCAGGGCATGTCGCTCCGCTTCACGGCGACGAACGACACGCTGCGTCCGATGGGGCGGTCCACCTCGGGCGTGAAGGGCATGTCCTTCCGCGACAGCGACGCGCTGCTCGCGGCCCGGGTCGTCTCGGACGACGGCTACGTCTGGGTGATGACGGAGGGCGGCTACGCGAAGCGCACCTCGGTGGACCAGTACCGCGTGCAGGGCCGTGGCGGTCTCGGCATCAAGGTGGCCAAGCTGGCGGCCGACCGGGGCGACCTTGTGGGTGCTCTCATCGTCGGTGAGGACGACGAGGTGCTCGTCGTGCTGCAATCGGGCAAGGTGGTAAGGTCTGCCGTGGCCGAGGTGCCCGCCAAGGGTCGCGACACGATGGGTGTGGTCTTCGCGAGGTTCGCGGAGAACGACCGGATCATCGCGGTGGCCCGGAACACCGAGCGGAACCTGGACGACCAGGACGACGCCGAGATCGAGCCCGCGGGCCCGGTCGAGACGGTCAGCCCCGCTGAAGCAGCGCCGGACCCCACTGACCCCATCGACAACGCGCCCACCAACCCCGCGCCTGGCGACGACCAGGCCGGAGAGGACCAGTCAAGCAATGAGTAGTGTCGCCGAGAAGCTCCAGAAGAAGGCGAAGCGGCCCGTCGGCACCCGTCAGGTCCGGCTGCGGCTCGTGTACGTCGACTTCTGGTCGATGGTGAAGCTCAGCTTCCTCATCGCCCTGGCCGGCTCCATCGTGATCGTCGTCGCCACCGCCCTGGTCTGGGTCATCCTCAACCAGACCGGTGTCTTCGGGGAGATCGACTCGCTCCTGAAGGACGTCACCGGGCAGAACAACTACTCGATCATGGACCAGTTCTCGCTGGGCCAGGTCCTCGGGTTCTCGATCGTCGTGGGGATCCTCAACGTGGTCGTCGGCACCGTGCTCGGCGCGATCGTGAGCGTCCTCTACAACCTCAGTGTCCGGATCACCGGCGGCCTGCTCGTCGGCTTCACGAACAACTGACACACCCGGCCGGATGAGGGTCGACCGCTCGATTTCGTTCTGCGAGACGGGTACGGTAGGCTTTCATCCGGTCTGAGGGGCTATAGCTCAGGCGGTTAGAGCGCTTCGCTGATAACGAAGAGGTCCAAGGTTCAAGTCCTTGTAGCCCCACACTGCACGAATCCCATCTGACCCTCTGCACGCAGAGGGCTGCGGGGCCTTAGCTCAGTTGGTAGAGCGCCTGCTTTGCAAGCAGGATGTCAGGAGTTCGATTCTCCTAGGCTCCACTCCAGCACTCCGGTGCAACCTCGTTGGGGGAACGAGTTGAGCAACGACGTCCAGACTCGCCAGGTGCGAGCCCGGTTCCCCGAGATCCAAGCGCTGCGGTTCGTCGCGGTCGCGGGTGTCCTGCTCTACCACCTGTGGCCCAACCGACTCCCCGGTGGCTACGCCGGCGTCGACGTCTTCTTCGTCATCTCGGGCTTCCTGATCACCGCGCACCTGTCGCGCGAATGGACCACGACCGGGCGGATCCGCCTCGGACGCTTCTACGCCCGTCGTGCCCGTCGGCTGCTGCCCGCC
Source organism: Curtobacterium sp. L1-20 (assembly GCF_048755855.1). Classification (GTDB taxonomy): domain Bacteria; phylum Actinomycetota; class Actinomycetes; order Actinomycetales; family Microbacteriaceae; genus Curtobacterium. Next base: position 492,723 of record NZ_CP151473.1, read on the forward strand.
GCGCTCCTCGTGCTGACGGTGACGGCGGTGGCGTCGTGGGTCCTGCTGCCGGTCCGCGTCCGGGAGCAGGTGTTCCACGAGGTGACCGGGGCGGCGATCTACGTCGAGAACTGGGTGCTGGCGGCGAGCTCGGTCGACTACCTCGCCCAGAGCACCGACGTCGCGAGCCCGGTGCAGCACTACTGGTCGCTGTCGGTCGAGGAGCAGTTCTACCTCGTCTGGCCGGTCCTGATGATCCTGGCCGGCTGGCTCTCCACGCTGGTGCTGCGCCGGCGCGGGCGGCGCAGTGCCGGGGGACCGTCGACGGCACGGCCGGCATTCGTGGTCGCCCTGAGCGTGGTGTTCGTGGTCTGCCTGGTGCTCAGCGTCGTCCAGACGCAGCACGATCCGGGGCCGGCGTACTTCGCGACGCAGACCCGGGCGTGGGAGTTCGCCGCCGGCGGCCTCCTCGCACTGGTGCTCCGCCGGTCGGAACGGTCTGCGCACCTGCGGGCAGTCGGGTCGTGGGTGGGGTTCGCCACGATCGCGGGTTCCTTCCTCCTGTTCACCGCGGCGCTGCCGTTCCCCGGGTGGATCGCGGTCGTGCCGGTCGTCGGCGCGCTCCTCGTCATCGCCTGCGGTGACCCCGAGACGCCGGACGCACCCGGGATGCTGTACCGCTGGCGCCCCGTGCAGTGGGCCGGCGACGTCTCGTACTCGCTGTACCTCTGGCACTGGCCGCTCGTGGTGCTCGTCCCGGCCGCCACCGGCACCGCCCTCGGCACCCGGGCGAAGGTCGCGATCCTCGTCGCGTCCGTGCTCCTCGCGGCCGTCACCAAGGTCGTCGTCGAGGACCCCGTGCGGAGCCGTCCGTTCCTCGCCGACCGGCCCGCGCGCTGGACGGTCGTCGCGGTCGCCGCCTCCCTCGTCCCCGTCCTGGTCGTCTCGACCGTGGCCTCGGCCGATGCCGGACGGCGGATCGATGCGGAGCGAGCGGCAGCGGCGGCGTTCCTGGCGCGCGGCGACGAGTGCGTCGGCGCCGCGGCGGTCGTCGGGACGGACTGCCCGACGACACCGGCCACGAGCGTGCTCCTGCCGGGTCTCGACGCAGCGCAGACGGACGACGTGAACACGCCGGCGTGCTGGAGCAGGAACACGGAGTCGGCGGTCAAGGTCTGCGGGCACGGTCCGGCGCCGGACGCGGCGGCGCTGACGGTCGCGCTCATCGGGGACTCGCACAGCAACCAGTACCTCGCCGCCCTCGAACGGCTCGCCGACGAAGCGCACTGGCACGTGGACGTCTACGGCAAGAGCGGCTGTGCGTGGACCTCGGCGGTGCAGGAGGACGCTCCCGACTGGGTCAGCCGGTGCGAGTCGTGGAAGCGCAGCCTGCAGGGGGAGCTGGCGGTCCGGAAGCCGTACGACGTGATCCTGACCAGCTACCAACGACAGTCGCCGTTCGTCGAGCCGGAGCGGGGGACGCGTGAGCAGTCGATCGTCGACGGCTTCGTCGACACGTGGAGCCGGCAGACCGCCCGGGGGACGAAGGTGGTCGCGATCCGCGACAACCCGGGGACGCGCGACGACTACCTGACGTGCGTCGAACGGCACCTCGACACCGACCCCGGTGCTGCCTGCGCCGTCCCACGGACCGACGCCCTCGGGACCACGGACGCGCAGGTCGCTGCCGTCCGAGCCGTCCGGGGCGCATCACTGCTCGACCTGACCGACCTGATGTGCGGGCCGGAGGCCTGCGAGCCGGTGGTGGGGAACGTCGTGGTCTACCGCGACCCGCGGCACCTGACGTCGACGTTCACCCGGAGCCTGGCGCCGATGATCCGGCAGGGCGTGCTGCACGAGACAGGCCTGACCGAGCGGCGGTGACCACGCAGCGCCGGAGAACGGCGCCGGGCACGACGACGGGCCCCGGCCGGAGCCGGGGCCCGTCGTACGAACCGGGAGGTCAGGCGGAGGGCTTCTCCGCCGTGTCGGCGTCGTCGGCGACCCAGAGGTCGTCGTCGGCGCGGAGCGTCTGGTAGGCGGCGTAGGCAGCACCCGCGACCGCGACCACACCGACCACGATCAGCGCGACGCCGCCGAAGCCGATGCCCTTCTTCTGCGAAGCCGGCACGTACTTCGCCGCGGCCTTCTTCGCGCTCTTGCTCTTCTTCTGGGCGTTCTTCACGAGCTTCTTGACCCGCGGGTCCTTCGCGAGGTCGCCCACGCTCAGGACCGAGCCCGCCGTCGAGACCAGCCCGGGGATGACCTCGGTCTGGAAGCGGTGCGACGCGGTCTGGGCGGCGGACGTCGCAGCGTGGACGCCGGTGGCGACGGCCGGGCGCACCCCGTTGTCGATCGCGTTCTGCACACGGGGGGCGATGTCCTTGCGTGCGGCGTCGGCTGCGTGTGCACGCGCCTCGGCCAGGATCTCGTTCGCGTGCTCGAGGACCTTGCGCTGCTCGCCGAGGAGCGAGGCGGTCTTGCCCTTGAGCTTCTTGATCTGCTTCCGGCGCTTGCGCGGCAGTTCGATCGTCGTCATCTGGTACCTCCATCGGAACGGCGTTGCCCCATCCTGCCACCAGGGCACCTGACAGGTCACGGAGCCGTCCCTGTGCGTCTCGTCCACGCACAGCCGCACATGCGAGAATCGGAACATGTCTCTGCACACTGCTGTCGCAACGATCCACACGAACAAGGGCGACATCCGCGTCAACCTGTTCGGCAACCACGCTCCGAAGACCGTCAAGAACTTCGTCGACCTCGCGACGGGCAAGCAGGAATGGACCCACCCGGGCACCGGCAAGGTGTCGACGGACAAGCTCTACGACGGCGTGGTCTTCCACCGCATCATCAAGGACTTCATGATCCAGGGCGGCGACCCGCTCGGTCAGGGCATCGGTGGCCCCGGTTACCGCTTCGACGACGAGATCCACCCGGAGCTCACGTTCCAGAACCCCTACATCTTCGCCATGGCGAACGCCGGCATCCAGGGCGGCCGCGGCACCAACGGTTCGCAGTTCTTCATCACCACGGTGGCGACACCGTGGCTGCAGGGCAAGCACACCATCTTCGGCGAGGTCGCGGACGACGAGTCCCGTGCCGTCGTCGACGCGATCGAGGGCGTCGCCACGGACGGCCGTGACAAGCCGCTCGAGGACGTCGTCATCCAGAGCATCGACGTCGAGGACGTCTGAGCCACCACGTGAGCGATCCGGCGTACAACCCGAACACCTGCTACCGGCACCCCGATCGGCAGAGCTTCGTCCTCTGCCAGCGGTGTGGACGGACGATCTGTCCCGAGTGCCAGACGCCGGCGGCGGTCGGGGTGCACTGCCCGGAGTGCGTGCGCGAGCAGCGTGCGCAGTTCTCGGAGAAGCGCCGGGCGAACGGCCCCAGCGGGATCACCGTCGCCCGGCGCCGCTTCGCCATGCTCGACCAGAAGGCGACGGTCGTCATCGTCGTCGTCTCGGCCGTGCTGTGGCTCCTCAACCAGGTCAGCGGCGGGTACGTCAACGCCTGGTTGAGCTTCTGGACCCCGCTCGCGGACACCCAGCCGTGGCGTCTCGTCACCGGCCTCTTCGTGCACTCGTCCTTCTTCCACATCCTCTTCAACATGTGGGCGGTGTGGATCTTCGGACGGATGCTCGAGAACATCCTCGGGACGTGGCGGTTCCTCGCGCTGTACTTCCTCGCCGGGCTCGGCGGTGACCTCGCGGTCGCGCTGCTCAGTCCGGGGACGCAGGTGGTCGGTGCCTCCGGTGCGATCTTCGGGCTGTTCGCGGCCTTCTTCGTCATCCAGCGGAGCCTCGGCTACAACGCGGTCCAGCTCCTGGTGATCATGGGCCTCAACCTCATCGTCGGGTTCCTGCCGGGGACGAACATCTCGTGGCAGGCACACGTCGGCGGGATCGTGCTCGGGTTCATCACCGGGTTCGTGTTCTCCAAGACGCGCAACGTCCGCCAGCGGGGACTGCAGATCGGTCTGCTCGTCGCCGAGGCCGTCGTGCTCGTCGGCGGGATCGTCGCCGTGTCGGCCGGCCTGCAGATCGGGCTCGGCATCTGACCTGCAGGGCACCCGCTCCCAAGCTCGACCACGAACGCCCCGTCGCTCCCCGCGGCGGGGCGTTCGTCGTCCCACGACCATGGACGGGCGGACCCCCACCGAGATTCCACAGGGGTCGAAGCAGTTGTCCACAGGTGTGGATGGATCGGTGAGTTACACGCATGTGATTATCCCCACTGTGGAATCCGCTGTGGATAACTCCGGGGCTGTGGTGTGGACAGTCGTGTGGAAAGTGTGGAGAACTGTGGAGAAGCGGTCCCGAGCTGGGGAGACCGGGGACGACGGGCGCCGGTACTTGTGGAGAACGACGACGCCCGCCGTACCGAACGGTACGACGGGCGTCGATGGGAGCGGAGCGGTGCGGCTACCGCCAGCGGGTGGTCATCAGGAAGCCGACGAACATGATGCCGAAACCGATCAGGATGTTCCAAGAGCCCAGCGACGGCACCGGCAGCGTGGTGTTCGAGATGTAGAAGACGATCACCCACGCGAGCCCGATGAGCATGAACCCGAACATGACCGGCTTGAACCAGACGGGGTTGGGCTGGTCCCCCGCGGTGTCGACCGAGTCGGCTCGGGTCCTCCGGGCGGGCTTGGTGCGGTCCTTGTCCTTGGCCATGGCCGGTATCCTACCGTGACCGCGTGTGTGGGAAGACTCTCAGACCGCTGCACACATCCCCCACGAGTACGGTGGAACGCCATGACCAGGATCCTCGTCGTCGACAACTACGACAGCTTCGTGTACACGCTGAACGGCTACGTCCAGCAGCTCGGTGCCGACACCGACGTGGTCCGGAACGACGCCTTCCCCGAGTCCGAGATCGCGGACCGGATCGCCGACTACGACGGTGTGCTGCTCTCGCCCGGTCCGGGGACTCCTGCCGACGCCGGTGTCTCGATCGCCACCGTCCACGCGGCGATGCACGCGGACACGCCCCTGCTCGGCGTGTGCCTCGGCCACCAGGCCATCGCTGAGGCACTCGGCGCGACGGTGACCCATGCCGAAGAACTCATGCACGGCAAGACCTCGCAGGTCGACCACGACGACAGTGCCCTCTTCGCCGGGGTCCCGCACCCCTTCACCGCGACGCGGTACCACTCGCTGGCCATCGTCGACGGCACCGTGCCCGACGAGCTGACCGTCACCGCCCGGACCGGTGGCGGCGTGATCATGGGTGTCCAGCACCGCGAGCACCCGGTGTACGGCGTGCAGTTCCACCCGGAGTCCGTGCTCACCGAGGGTGGCTACCGGATGGTCGGCAACTGGCTCGAGACGACCGGCCTCGCCGGTGCCGCTGAGCGTGCCGCCGACCTCAACCCGCTGATCGCCGCGCACCGTCCCTGAGGAGCTTGCTGCGCCGCGGCGGATCTGTCGCGACGAGCCTGCGCCGTCGACGCTCACCGGAGCGCGGGGACGAACCTGCGCGGCCGGCGCCCGCGTGGGGACGCGCCTGATCCGTCGAGACGCGCGTGCGCTCCTGGTACGCAGCTGCAGCACCGGGGCACAGCTCCTGGCCGGAGTCGCACCTGCTGATCGGGCGTGGTGCCCCGGACGGTTCAGCGAGTACGGCTGGACCCGCCGACTCTCGCTCGTGCGTCAGCCGTTGTCGCCGCCGCCGTTGTCGTTCCCGCCGCCGTTGTCGCCGCCGCCGTTGTCGTTCCCGCCGTTGTCGTCCCCACCGGGTGCGGCCGGCTGACTCGGCTGCTGGGCCGGCGCGGCGCAGTAGGTCAGCACGACGGTGCTCTTCTGCGCGATGTCGCCAGCCGGAGCGTTCTGCTGCGTCACGGTCCCATCCGTGCAGGCGTTCGTCGGCGACGCGGTGACGGTGAGGCCGAGGGCGGCGAGGGTGGCCCGCGCCGTCTCGAGCGGTTGCTGCGTGACGTCGGGCAGGTCCACCTTGCCGTCCGAGACGGTGAGGTTCACCACCGTGCCCTTGACGTGCTGCGTCGCGCTGGCTGGGTCGGAACTCATCACGGTGCCGCCCGGGACGTCCGGCGAGTGCTCGGAGTTCACGGCGCCGACCGTGAACCCGGCGGCCTTCAGGGTCTTCTCGGCCGCGTCCTGCGCCTGGTTCGTCAGGTCCGGGACGGACACCTGTTCCGGCCCGAGCGACACGACCACGCGGACGTCCTGGCTGCGTGCGACGTTCGTCCCCGAGCCCGGTTCCGTCCGGATCACCGTGCCCTTGTCGACGTCGTCGGAGTTCTCCTCGACCTTCACGGCGTCGAGGTCACGCTTCTCGAGCGCCGTCGACGCAGCGTCCCACGTGGCTCCGGCGACGTTCGGCACGCTCACCGAGGACGAGACCGGCGGCTTGCCCGGCTGCAGGTTGGCCACGAAGAACACGACCGCGACGATGACGGCGGCGGTCAGCAGGATGCCGACCCAGATCCACGCCACCGGGGGCCGGTTCTGCGTGCGCTGCGGACGGTGCTCGGCGGTGTCGTCGTCGAGCTCGCGGAACGCGACGGCCGGGTTCGACGTCGTCCGTGGGTTGACCCCGAAGAGCATCGTCGATGCGTCGTTCGCAGCGGCCTGGTGCAGCTTGCGCGTCGACGTCGGGACGCGGCCCGCTGCCGCCTGCTGCAGCTCCGTGCGGAACTCGGCGGCGTTCTGGTATCGGCGCGTGCGGTCCTTCACGAGGGCGTGGAGGGTCACAGCGTCGAGCGCCGGGGACACCGCCGGCTCGAGGGACGACGGTGCGACGGGCTGCTCGCTGACGTGCTGGTAGGCGACGGCGACCGGCGAGTCGCCGATGAAGGGGGCGCGACCGGTGAGGAGCTCGAACAGCACCACACCGCTCGAGTAGACGTCGGTGCGGGCGTCGACCGTCTCGCCGCGTGCCTGCTCCGGGGAGAAGTACGACGCGGTACCGAGGATCGAGGTGGTCTGTGCGACGGTCGCGGACGTGTCGGTGATCGCGCGCGCGATGCCGAAGTCCATGACCTTGACCTGGCCGGTGTGGGTGACCATGACGTTCGCGGGCTTGATGTCGCGGTGCACGACGCCGGCGCGGTGGGAGTACTCGAGCGCGGTGAGGATGCCCTCGGTGATGCGGACGGCTTCGTCCGGGGCCACCGGGCCCTCGTCGATGATGTCGGAGAGCGGCCGCCCGTCGACGTGTTCCATGACGATGAACGGCACCTGCACCTCGGCGCCGGAGGTCTCGGTGACGGTCTCCTCGCCGGCGTCGTAGACGCGGACGATCGTCGGGTGTGCCATGCGGGCCGCGGCCTGGGCTTCCTGCCGGAACCGCGTGCGGAACGCCGGGTCGTTGGCGAGGCTCGGCTTCAGCAGCTTGACGGCGACCTTGCGTCCCAGACGCGTGTCGTTGCCCAGATGCACAGTGGCCATGCCGCCCCGACCGATGACTTCACCGATCTCGTAGCGGTTGGCGAGGAGGGTGATCCCCGCGGTCACACCTTCTGGCACGTACTCCTCCGAATGTCCGTCCGGGCAAGTGTACGACAGCCGTTCCTGGTGGGACGCTGGCGACGGGGGCCCCGACCGAACCGTTACGCAACGGTGTCGCGAGCCCCCGTCCGAGGGTCAGTCCTGCGGCGCCTGACTCGGGTTGTTGCCGTCGGTCGGGTCGACCGTGGGCTCGCCGGTGGCCTGCCAGTCGTCGCTCGACGCCGGCTCGGACGCGGCCGACGCGGGGAGGTTCCCGCACGTGACCGTGTAGCTCAGCGACGCGGGCTGGCCGACGGCGTCGATCTGCACGGTGACCGAACGGTGGTCGGCGTCGAGCGTGCCGGAGGTCTGGCTCGAGCCGTCCTTGCCGCCGGTGATCGTGTACGCGTACGACGAGACCGTGTACCCCGTCGGGCACGTCGCGGCCGCCCAGCTGAAGGTGACCTGGCCGTCCGCGGACACCGCGCCCGGCGAGGCCGAGTTCGGCTGGTTGACGGTGGGCTGCGCCGTGTACTGCTGGATGACGACGAGCGACCCGGCGGCGAGGCTGCCGGTCGGGCTGATCGACTCCACGGTGTTCGCCTTGTCGGCGCTCGGGGCGGGGTCGCCGTCCTCGACGCGGGAGGTCAGGCCGGCCTGCGTGAGCTTGGCCTGCGCGTCCGTGACGGACAGGCCGACGTAGTCGGCGCTGTTCACGAGGACGCGGGTCTCGGTGGGCGTCGACTGGGTCGGCGACGGCGTCTCCGACCGGGTGGGCTCCGGCGAGGACACCGACGAGGCGGACTTCGTCGGGTCGGGCTGGGCGTCACCGGTCAACGCGAGGGCGGCGATCACCCCGCCGATGACGAGGACGGCGATGACGCCGACGAGCCACCAGATCCACGCGCGCTTCTTCTTCGGCTCCTCGTCCTCGCCGTCGATCGGCGACCCCGGGGTGCGGGGACCGCCCGCGACGGCACCCGCCTGGGTGGTGCCGATGAGTGCGGTCGCGGCGTCGTTGCCCTGCCCCTGCGGCGGGTTGAACGCCACCGTGCCGGCACCGGCGATCGCCGGCACCGCGACGGTCGCCGCTGCGACGTCGCCTCGGCGGAGCGCCTGTGCGGCGCGCGCGAGGTTCGCAGCGGTGGCGGGGCGGTCGGCGGGCTTCTTCGCGATGCAGGACATCACGAGGGCGGACACCGGCTCGGGGATGTCACCCGGCAGGGCCGGCGGCTGCTCGTTGATGTGGGCCATCGCGATCGCGACCTGCGACTCGCCCGTGAAGGGACGGCGTCCGGCGAGCGACTCGTACGCGACGATGCCGAGGGAGTAGATGTCCGTCGACGGCGACGCGGGGTGCCCGCTGGCCTGCTCCGGCGAGAGGTACTGGACCGTGCCCATGACCTGGCCGGTCGCGGTGAGCGGTACCTGGTCGGCGATGCGGGCGATGCCGAAGTCCGTGATCTTGACGCGGCCGTCCGGCGTGATGAGCAGGTTGCCGGGCTTGATGTCGCGGTGCACGAGGCCCACGGCGTGGGCGGCCTGCAGCGCGTTCGCGGTCTGCGCGACGATGTCCAGGACCTTGTCGACCGGGAGCGTGTGCTCCCGCTCGATCATGGTCGAGAGCGCCTCGCCGGGCACGAGCTCCATCACGAGGTAGGCGCTGCCGTCCTCCTCGCCGTAGTCGAACACGTTGGCGATGCCCTCGTGGTTGACGAGCGCAGCGTGCCGGGCCTCGGCGCGGAAGCGCTCGAGGAAGCCCGGGTCGCCGAGGTACTCGTCCTTCAGGATCTTGAGTGCCACGGTCCGGCCGATGACGAGGTCGGTGGCCTGCCAGACCTCTCCCATGCCGCCGATGGCGACCCGGGACGAGAGTTGGTACCGCCCACCGAAGGTGAGTCCGCTGGTGGGTCTCATTTGTTCAGCACCGCCTCCATGACTTTCTTCGCGACCGGGGCCGCGACCGTGTTGCCGACCCCGGACTGCCCGAGTCCGCCGCCGTTCCCGACGACGACCGCGACGGCCACCTCCGGGTCCTTCGCCGGGGCGAAGCCCGTGAACCAGAGTGTGTAGGGGTCGCCCGTGCCGCCCTCGGCCGTGCCCGTCTTGCCGGCGACGTCGACACCGTCGATCTTGGCATTGGTGCCGGTCCCGGAGCTGACGACGCTCTGCATCGCCTCGGTCAGGTCGGCGGACTCGGATGCCGAGAGCGGGTCGCTGTACTGCTTCGGCGAGAAGGACTCGACGGTCTTCAGGTCGCTCGTCGTGATCGAGTCGACGAGCGACGGCTGCATGACCTTGCCGCCGTTCGCGATGCCGGCGGACACCATCGCGATCTGCAGCGGGGAGACCCGGACGCTCGCCTGGCCGAACGAGCTGAGCATGAGCTGCGCCGTCGAGTCGACGTCGGGGTACTGGCTGGCGGTGGCACGCATCGGGATCTCGATGGCGTCGCCGAAGCCGTACTTGTCCGCCATGCTCTTGATCGCGTCGTACCCGAGCTTCTGCCCGAGCTCGGCGAACGGGATGTTGCACGAGTTCTGGATCGCGGTGCGGAGCTTCACCTTGTCGCCGCCCCCGCAGGAGCCGCCCTCGGCGTTGTTGATGTACGAGCTCGTCCCGGGGAGCTGCAGGCGCGAGGGGTTCGGGAACTCGGAGTCGAGCGTGTACTTCCCGCCCTCGAGCGCCGCCGACGCGACGATGAGCTTGAACACCGACCCGGGCGTGTAGAGGTCGCCGCCGTACGCGCGGTTCTTCAACGGGTGGCCGGCGGCCTGGTCGAGCGCGTTGAACTTCGCGACGACGTCCGCGGTGTCGTGCGACGTCAGCGTGTTCGGGTCGTAGGCGGGCTTGGAGACCATCGCGAGGATCTTGCCGGTCTTCGGCTGGATCGCGACGACCGCGCCGGAGTTGTCACCGAGGGCGTCGTACGCGGTCTGCTGGACCTTCGGGTCGATGGTCAGGTTGACGTTGTCGCCCTGGACGTCCTGACCGGTGAGGATCGCGTTGAGGTTCTGGAAGAACGAGGCGTCCGAGTTGCCGGACAGCACGGAGTTCTCGGCCGCCTCGATGCCGGCGCTGCCCTGCCCGATGGTGAAGTACCCGGTGACGGCCGAGTAGAGCTCGCCGTTCGTGTACTTCCGCTGGTACTGGTACTGGTCGTCCACGGCCGTCGACTCGGCGATCGGGCTGCCCTGCACGAGGATCGCCCCGCGCTTCGTGGAGTAGCTGTTGAGGATCGTCCGCGAGTTCCGTGGGTCGGCGCGGAGCGAGTCCGCTGCGAAGAACTGGATCGACGTCGTCGACACGAACAGTGCCACGAACATGAGCACGATGACGGTCGAGACACGGCGGAGCTGTCGGTTCATCGGGTGCGCTCCTTCACGGTCGCGCCGCGCCCGCGGGCAGCCGGGATCGCACCCTGCTGCACGCGCTGCTCGGCGGGGATGGCGTCGGTCAGGCGCAGCAGCATCGCGGCGATGATCCAGTTGGCGATGAGGGACGAACCGCCCGCGGCCATGAACGGCGTCGTGAGGCCGGTCACCGGGATGACCCGGGTGATGCCGCCGACGACGACGAACACCTGCAGGGCGATCGTGAAGCCGAAGCCGACTCCGAGCAACTTGCCGAAGTCGTCCTGCGCCATGAAGCCCACGCGCATGCCGCGGGAGGCCAGGATGACGAACAGCGCGAGGATCGCGAAGACGCCGATGAGCCCGAGTTCCTCGCCGAGCGATGCGACGATGTAGTCGGCGTTCGCGACGGGGGTCAGGTACGGACGACCCTGGCCGAGCCCGGTGCCGGTGATGCCGCCGCTCGCGAAGCCGAACAACCCGGTCACCAGCTGACCGCTGCCCTGCGAGACGCGGTTGTAGATCACGGGGTCGAACGGGTCGAGCCACTGCTCGAAGCGACCGTGCACGTACACGAGGGCGGACTGCGCCACGAGTGCGCCGCCGACGAAGAGCGCGAGTCCGATGACGACCCAGCTGACCCGGCCGGTCGCGACGTAGATCATCACCAGGAAGAGGCCGAAGTACAGCAGGGCGGTACCGAGGTCGCGCTGGAACACGAGGACGCCCATGGCTGCGCCCCACATGACCAGGATCGGCCCGAGGTCGCGGGCACGGGGGAAGGTCATGCCGAGGAACTTCCGGCCGACGATCGACAGCGAGTCGCGTGCGGTGACGAGGTACCCCGCGAAGAACAGCGCCATCGTGATCTTCGCGAGCTCACCCGGCTGGAAGGTGAACGAACCGATCTTGATCCAGACCCTGGCGCCGCCGACGTTCAGGCCGAGGCCCGGCACGATCGGCAGCAGGAGCAGCGCGATCGTCACGAACATGAAGATGTACCGGTACCGCTGCAGGAACCGGTGGTTCCGGACGAGCAGCAGCACGACGATGGCGGCCACCATGGCGAGCATCGTCCAGACCATCTGCTTGACGCCGAAGGCGGCCCACCCGAAGTGGTCGGCGTGGACGTCGATGCGGTAGATCTCCGCGATGCCGATGCCGTTCAGGGCGAGGGCGACGGGCAGGATGAAGGGGTCCGCGTTCTTCGCGACGACCCGGAGCACGACGTGCATGACGAGGGCGAGCCCGAGGATCCCCGCGCCGACCCACAGCGCCGACGTGTCGAACAGACGCCCCTTCGTGCCGAGCTGCACGAGGACCATCGCGCCGGCGCAGATGCCGCAGGCGATGACGAGGAGCACGAGCTCGAGGTTGCGGGCGCGTGCGGGCTCGCGCAGCTTGATCGTGATCGCCTGCGTGAAGGACTGCGCCGTGGCGTTGCTCATCGCTTCGCCCCCGGGGAGCCGCTGGCGGACGGCGAGCCGGACGGCGTCGGGGTCGGTGACGACGAACCGCCGTCACCGCCGGTGCCCGCCTGGTCCTGCCCGGTCTCGGCGGCCTTCCGCAGCCGGTCCACGATGTCGCGTGCGTCGTCGAGTGACTGCGCGTTGATGGTGGAGCGGACGTTCTCGCGGGTGTACTCGGGCAGGGACGACACCGTGACGTCGGTGTCCTCGTACACGTCGGAGAGCGCGATCGGCCCGATCGACTGCTGCACGCCCTTGTAGATCGCGACCGTCCCGCGGTCGGTGCCCACGTAGTAGTGGTCCTGGATGATGCGCCAGCCGAGGAAGACCGCCCCGACGAGCACCGCGACGGCCACCACGAGGGCGATCGTCCACGAGATCCGACGGCGGATGCGTCGTCGGCGGTCCTCGGCGATGAGTTCGGCGAAGAACTGGTCGGACTCCGGCTCGAAGTGCGAGTCCTCGGGGGCCGTCGTGACCTTGAGCGGGTGCAGCAGGATCGTGGGGAGGCGGATCGGCTTGCGGCCGGTCGACGCCTCGAAGGTCAGTGGTGCGGCCGCGGATCCGACGGTGGTGGCCGCGTCGTCGTCGTCGTCCGGTTCCGTGTCGGTGACGTCCATCACGACGACGGTCACGTTGTCCGGTGCGCCGTGGTCCAGCGTCTCCTTCACGAGGCGCTGCGTCACCTGGTTCGCGTCCATGTTCGACGCGAGGGCGTGGCGGATGCGTTCCTCGGCGAGGTACGACGAGAGGCCGTCGGAGCACAGCAGCCAGCGGTCGCCGGGCCGGATGTCCATGATCGCCGTGTCCACCTCGGGCGCGGCGTCGACGTCGCCGAGCACGCGCATGAGGACCGAGCGGCGCGGGTGGACCGCCGCTTCCTCCGGCGTGATGCGGCCGCTGTCGACCAGGCGCTGCACGAAGGTGTGGTCCGACGTGATCTGCTGCAGCTCGCCGTCGCGGTGCCGGTAGATCCGGGAGTCGCCGATGTGCGCGATCGCGATCTGGTCGCCGACCCGGATCATCGCGGACACCGTGGTGCCCATGCCGGTGAGCTCCTGGTGCTCGAACACCGTCTCGGTGATGAGCTGGTTCGCGGCGATGAGCGCCGACTGCAGCGCGAACTCGGCGTCGTGCGCCGACGGGAACTCGCGGTCGACCTCGCGGATGCGCCGGATCGCGATCGCGGAGGCGACGTCGCCGCCGGCGTGGCCGCCCATGCCGTCCGCCACCGCGAACAGGTGCTGACCGGCGTAGCCGGAGTCCTGGTTGTTCGCGCGGATGCGCCCGACGTGGGACACAGCGGCGCTCAGCGTACGAGCCGTCATCCGGGCTTACCGCCGCAGCTCGAACGTCGTCGTCCCGATCGTGATCGGCGTCCGCTCGGCGATGGTCACGGGAGCGGTCACCTTCTGACCGTTGACGAAGGTGCCGTTCGTGGACTCGAGGTCGGTGAGGAGCCAGCCCTCGGCACGCAGGTCGAGGCGGGCGTGGTTGGTGGAGGTGTAGTCGTCGCGGATGACCACGTTGGACTCGCTGGAACGGCCGATCGTGATCGGTCCGCCGCCGAGGGGCATCTCCATGCCCTCGCGCGATCCCTCGGTGATGACGAGACGGGTGGCGACCGGCATGGCGGACTGCTGCGCGCCTCCGGACGGACTGATGACGTCCGTGAAGGCACCGCCGGACGACGGGGCCGGCGCCGTTGCGGACGGCGCCGCCGGGGTCGTCGGGCCGGACGCGCCGGCCTTCGGATCCGTGGGGATGGTGCGCACGCGCTGACCGAAGAGGTCACTGCGCAGCGCGAAGACGATCACGAACACGAACAGCCAGAGCACCGCGAGGAACGCGAAGCGCAGGACGAGCAGGGTCAGCCCTGTGGTCACCTGGTACCTCCGTCGTTCTCGGGTATCACCCGGAACACCATACGGGTACGACCGATCTCGATCGTCGAATCCGGCTCCACGATCGCCTGTTGGAAGCGCTCGCCGTTCAGTTTCGACCCGTTCGTCGACCCGAGGTCGTTCGCCTGGGCGTGCTTGCCGTCCCAGATGACCTCGACGTGCTTGCGGCTCGTGCCGGTGTCCGCGACGGTGATGTCGGCGTCCGTGCCCCGACCGATCACGGTCCGCCCGCGCTGCAGCTTGTGGCGCTGCGAGCCGATGTCCAGCACCGCGACCCAGGCGACGTCGCGCTGCACCGTCGTCGAGTCGATCTGCAGGATCCCGGTGGACAGCGTGCCGTCCTGCCGGAGCGTGATGGTCACCGGCCCCGAGAACGAGTAGTTCTGCGCCACCGCGTGCTGCTGCACCCGCTGCGAGAGCTCGTCGATGAGGGGACGTCCGACGTCGTTCATGCGCGTGAAGTCCGGCGGCGCGAGGCGCACGGTGAACTCGTTCGGCACGAGGATGCGCTCGCGCGACACCACCGCAGCCTTCGTGTCGAGTTCTCGGCGGAGGGCGCTCGAGATCTCGACGGGCTGCACGCCGGAGCGGAAGGTCTTCGCGAACGCACCGTTCACGGCGCGCTCCAGCCCTCGCTCGAAGCTGTCCAACAGGCCCATGGGTCTCCAGTGTTCTCGGTCGCTGACCTTACGCATGGTAGTGGTTGGCATCTGGCAGCGTCTGTGCATGGTAGTGTTCTCGGGCTGGCGCGAGTGGCGGAATTGGTAGACGCGCACGGTTCAGGTCCGTGTGCTGGAAACGGCGTGGGGGTTCAAGTCCCCCCTCGCGCACCAGGCAAGGAAGAAGGCCCCCGGAGGAATCCGGGGGCCTTCTTCCGTTCGGGGGCCTTCTTCCGTTCGGCGGCACCGCGCCTCCGCCGCCGGATCATGGGGTTTAGCGCGTGCGCGCCAGGGGCGGTCAGTCGCGCGGGTGGTCCGCGCCCGGCCGGGAGGCGCGGCTCGGCCCCGGTGCGTCCGTCCGGCGGAAGAAGGGGCGTGCGCTGGGCACGAAGAGCAGGACCGCGGCGGCGACGGAGAGCGCGATGAGGAGCGTGGACCACCCGCCGTCGGTGATGCTCACGACCGCGCGCAGGGCGGCGACCGCGACGAGGACGATCCGGGCGACGGCCGAGCCACGGAGGAGCAGGACGACCGCCGCGGCCACCACCGCCCAGAGGACGAAGGACAGCGCGACCGCGAGGACCGCGCCGGTGCCCGTCAGCCCGGAGCCGGAGAGGGTCACGACCACGGTGGCGACGACGCCGAGCACCAGCCAGAGCGCCCAGAGGACGACGGCGACCGAGACGGCTCGTGGTCGTCGTGGTCGTGTCCGCCGGAGGTCGTCGGTCGTCGTCATGGCATCCCCGTCCCCGTCGCTCCCTGTGCGACGTGACGAGCGTACCGACTCGTCGTGCCGCAGATCAGGACGTCGGGGGCGTCAGGCACCGTCGACGACGAACGCCGCCCACAGGTCGGCGCGCGTCGCGAACCCCGACAGGTCCCGTCCCAGCAGCCGTCCCGCGTGCTCGATCCTGGCGCGCGCGGTGTGGCGGTGGACGCCGAGGGCCCGCGCCGTGCGGTCGTACTCGCAGTCCTGTTCGAGCCAGGTGCGCAGGGTGCGTGTGAGCTCGGCCCCGGTCCTCCGGTCGTGGTCCAGCACGGGGGCGAGGACGGCACGTGCGACCGGACCGGCGTCGGCCCCGACGTGGGCGAGGTGGGCGAGGACCCCCTCGCGGGCCAGGTCCTCGAACCTGGTGGTGCCCGGCGGTCCCGCACGGCGCCGGTCGAGCGCCGTCGTCGCTTCGGTCCTGGCGCGCCCGAAGGACCGGTACGAGGCGCTGTCCGAGAGCCCTGCACGGAGGTCGAACCGGGCGACGAGCTCGTCGAGGACCGCGGCGTCGTCGGCGCCGACGCAGACGACGAGCGCGTCGTCGACGGCGAAGAACAACCGACCCGGGCGCTCCTGCACCCACAGCTCGAGGAGGTCCACCACCGCGTCGAGGTCGCGCCCCGGCACGTCGAGCGCGGCGACGCGCACCGGTTCTGCGGGCAGCGGTCCCCAGACCTCGCGCGAGGTGCTGTCCGCGACACCGGGGTCGCCTCCGGAGAGCATCGTGAGCAGTCCGGTCCGCAGGAGACCACGGGCCCGCGCGAGCTCGCGGTTCTGCTGGAGCGCGAGGCCGGCCAGCGCGATGACCGCGGTGACGACCTCGCGTCCGGCCCGGTCGAGCGCACCGCCGTTCGCGATGGCCAGCACCCCGCTGAGGTGCCCGCCGCTGCCGAGTGTCTGCAGGGTGTACCCGGCACGGTGCCGCGTCGTGACCGGCAGGCTGGCCCGCTGTCCGGCGCGCAGCAGGCGCAGGGCCTCGGCGCGGAGCAGCTCGACGTCCTCCGCGGGGACGGCGCTCGCCGGGTGTCGGCGGTCGAGCCTTCCCGAGACGTCGAACAGGCCGACCCAGCTGTCCAGCTGCCGGGAGAGCTCGGCGAGGGTGGCGCCGAGGCCGTCCGGGCGCATGGCGGCGAGGGAGATCGCCCGCTGCGCCGCGAGGGCCCAGGCGTTCCGGGCATCGGCATCCCGCGCGGCCGCACCGGCGTTCGCCTGCGCGACGGCGATGAACGAGGTCTCGTAGGGCACCTCGAACAGCGGCAGCCCCTGCGTCGCGCAGGCGGTCACGAGTTCCGCGGGTGTCCCAGCGCGGACCACCTCGGTGCCGAACCCGAGGGCGACGACACCACGTGCCCGCAACCGCGCGACGTAGTCCTCGGCCACCCCACCGGCGACCTCGGGGACGACGCCGAACTGGGTACCCGTCGTGAGCAGCCCCTGCCCGTCCGACAGGAACGGCGTCGGGTCGGCGAGGTCGGAGCTGTGCAGCCACGACAACGGGGTGTCGACGGCGTCGTCGTCGGCGTCGGTGAGCAGTCGGAGGTGCAGGTCGGCTCGGTGCAGCAGCGAGCGCAGCGTCGCGGGCATGGAGCGAAGACTAGCCCCGGGGTCCAGGCAGACGGGCTCCGCTGTACACCACGGCCACCAGCGGGACCGCCGGACGGCTCCTACGATCGGCGCATGTCCTCCACCGCTGCACCCCTGACCAGGCCCGCGGCAGGCGGTCCGTCCCTGCCCCAGGAACGACGGCTCGTCACCGAGGTGCCCGGTCCGCGCTCCCGCGAGCTCCTCGCCAGGAAGTCCGCCGCGGTCGCCGCCGGCGTCGGCGTCGCGGTGCCGATCGCCGTCGTGGCCGCCGGTGGGGGCGTCGTCGTCGACGCGGACGGGAACTCGTTCGTGGACCTCGGCTCCGGCATCGCCGTGACGAGCGTGGGGAACGCGCACCCCGGCGTGGTCGCCGCCGTGCAGGAGCAGGTGGCGGCGTTCACCCACACCTGCTTCACGATCGCCGCGTACGACGGGTACGTGGCCGTCGCCGAGGCGCTCAACCGCCTGACGCCGGGGGACCACGAGAAGCGGACGGCGCTGTTCAACTCCGGCGCCGAGGCGGTCGAGAACGCGGTGAAGATCGCGCGCAAGCACACCGGTCGCCAGGCCGTCGTGGTGTTCGACCACGCGTACCACGGCCGGACCAACCTCACGATGGCGCTCACGGCGAAGAACCAGCCGTACAAGGACGGCTTCGGCCCCTTCGCCCCCGAGGTCTACCGCGTCCCGATGTCCTACCCGTTCCACGACGGGCTCTCCGGCCCGGCGGCGGCGGCGCGGGCGATCAGCCAGATCGAGAAGCAGGTCGGCGCCACGAACACCGCTGCGCTCCTCGTCGAGCCGATCCAGGGCGAGGGCGGCTTCGTCGTGCCCGCACCCGGGTTCCTCGCCGCACTGTCCGAGTGGACCGCCGCGAACGGCGTCGTGTTCATCGCGGACGAGGTGCAGACCGGCTTCGCCCGCACCGGCACGATGTTCGCGAGCGAGCACGAGGGCATCGTCCCCGACGTCGTCACCACCGCGAAGGGCATGGCCGGCGGCCTCCCGCTCTCCGGGGTGACCGGACGCGCCGAGATCATGGACTCCGCCCACGTCGGTGGCCTCGGCGGCACGTACGGCGGCAACCCGGTCGCCTGCGCCGCCGCACTCGCTGCGATCGACGCGTTCGAGCACGACGGGCTCGTCGAGCGCGCCGGGGCGATCGGCTCGATCCTGCTCGACCGGCTGCGCGCGGCGCAGGCGTCGGACCCGCGCATCGGGGACGTCCGCGGCCGCGGGGCGATGGTCGCGATGGAACTCGTCGACCCCGCCACCGGCGAGCCCGACCCGGGCACCACCGGTCGGGTGGTGCGGTACGCGTACGAGCACGGCGTGATCGCGTTGACCGCCGGCACCTACGGCAACGTCGTCCGGTTCCTGCCCCCGCTCGCGATCGACGACGCGCTGCTCGGGGAGGGCCTCGAGGTGGTCCTGGACGGACTCGCCGCAGCGGCCCCGGACCCGGTCGGCACGACGACCACCAGCACCGGCAACACGACGACGGGAGCAGCACGATGACCGAACGGGACGTCGTCATCGTCGGCGCCGGGGTGACCGGCCTGACCGCAGCGGACCGACTGGTCGCCGCGGGCCGGACCGTCGCCGTGCTCGAGGCCCGCGACCGCGTCGGCGGCCGCACCTGGACGGACGAGGTCGGTGGTGTCCCGCTCGAGATCGGCGGGCAGTGGGTCTCCCCGGACCAGACGGCGCTGCTCGAGACCCTCGACGACCTCGGCCTCGCCACCCACGACCGGTACCGCGCAGGGTCGAGCGTGTACGTCGACGAGCACGGCACCCGCACCGAGTACACCGGCGACGTCTTCCCGCTGCCCGAGGCGAGCGCGAACGAGGTCGAGCGGCTCGTCGCCGTGGTCGACGAGCACGTGGCACGGGTCGACCCGGACCGACCGTGGGAGACCCCGGGGGCGGCCGCACTGGACGAGACCAGCTTCCGTGCCTGGTTGCACTCCCTCAGCGCGGACCGGGTGGCCACGGACAACGTCGAGCTGTTCATCGCCGGCGCGATGCTGACCAAGCCCGCACACGCCTTCTCCGCGTTGCAGGCCCTGCTCATGGCCGCGTCGGCCGGCAGCTTCGCGAACCTCGTCGACCCCGACTTCATCCTCGACAAGCGCGTGGTCGGCGGCATGCAGCAGGTCGCGGAGCGCCTCGCAGCGCGGCTCGGCGCCGACGTGCACCTGGACGCGCCCGTGCGCACCCTCCGGCGCGACGACCACGGCGTGACCGCGATCGCCGACGGCGGGATCGAGATCAGGGCGCGGCAGGCGCTCGTCGCCGTGCCACCGCCGCTGTACTCCCGGATCTCCTACGAACCGCCCCTGCCCCGCCGCCAGCACCAGCTCCACCAGCACCTCTCGATGGGCTTCGTCATCAAGGTGCAGGCCGTCTACGACCGCCCGTTCTGGCGCGGCGCCGGCCTCTCCGGCACCGCGTTCAGCCCGTACGAGCTCGTCCACGAGGCCTACGACAACACGTCGCACGGATCGGAGCAGGGCACCCTCGTCGGCTTCGTCTCCGACGTCCACGCCGACGACGCGTTCACGCTCTCCGCCGAGGAGCGCAAGGCACGCGTCCTCGCCTCCCTCGCGCACTACTACGGCGACGAGGCGTTGCGGCCCGTCGTCTACCACGAGAGCGACTGGGGGACCGAGGAGTGGACGCGCGGCGCGTACGCGGCGAGCTTCGACCTCGGCGGTCTCGTGCGGTACGGCGCCGACCAGCGCGCGGCCGTCGGGCCGATCCGGTTCGCGTCGAGCGACCTGGCCGGGCACGGGTACCAGCACGTGGACGGCGCGGTCCGGATGGGCCGCGCAGCGGCCGCCGAGATCCTCGCCGCACTGCCGCAGCTCGCCGCCCGGTAGACCGGCACCGCGGGCGGACGGGAGGCGCGGTGCCGGCCCGCACCGCGCCTCCCGTCCGCCGTCCCGTCGCCTGGACGGGACCCGACACCGGTCCGCGTAGCGTCCCGGCCATGAGCGACACGACAGCAGACGGCAGCACCCAGGCCTCGGACGAGGACCTGCAGCGCACGGCGGACCTCGGCGACGGCTCGAGCACCGGCGACGCCACCGAGGACCCGGACCAGGACAGCGACGTGGACTCCGGCGGTGAGCCCGCCGACCCGCAGTAGGCCCCATCGGAGCATGTCCCGCAACCGTTCCCCGGAGTGGTCGTGGTGGCGTCGGAACGGCCTCTTCCTGGCGAACGCGGCGGTCTTCCTCGTCTGCTTCGCCGGGATGGTGGTGGCCGGGTGGCGCGTGGCCGACCACGACGCCGTCCTGCACGGGCAGGCGGTCGAGTCACTGTGGGGCTTCCTGCGCAGTGGCGACTTCGCCGAGGCGACCTTCGAGAACTGGGAGAGCGAGTTCCTGCAGATGGGCGCGTACGTGGTCCTGACCACGTTCCTGTTCCAGAAGGGCTCGAGCGAGTCCCGGTCGCTCGATGACGACGCGCCCCAGGACGCCGACCCCCGCTGTCGGTCGCACGACCCGCACGTGCCGTGGCCGGTCCGCCGCGGGGGCGTGGTCCTCCGTCTGTACGAGAACTCGCTCCTGCTGCTCTTCGCGGTGCTCTTCGGCGGCAGCGTGGTCGGTCACGTGATCGGCGGCGCAGCGGCGTACAACGAGGAGCAGGTGGAGCACGGCGCGTCGGTCGTGACCGCCTGGCAGTACCTGGGCACGAGCCAGTTCTGGTTCGAGTCGATGCAGAACTGGCAGTCGGAGTTCCTGGTGATCTCCGTCATGGTCGTGGCGACCGTGTGGCTCCGGCAGCGTGGCTCGAGCCAGTCGAAACCGGTGGCAGCGCCGCACGGAGCGACCGGCGGCTGAGGGCGCCCGGGTTCAGCCCAGCAGGCGCGCCGCCGCCGAGCGGGCCGCAGCCGCCCAGGGTCGCGACGGGTCGGCTTGTGCACTCGCCATCGCGCCGTCGTACAGCACGCACAGGCCGAGGGCGTTCGTGCCCGGGTCCGGGTCGCCCGCTTCCGTGAGCGCGGACTCGAAGAGCTCCCGCACCCAGGTCCGGTGCTCGAGCGTGACCTCGTGGGTGGGGTGGCCCGCTCCGTACTCCGCCTCGACGTTGATGAACGGGCGTCGCCTCGATCCGCGCTGCCGGCGGGACCGCCGACTTCGTGGCCGCGGACCTCCGCGACGAGACCGGAGCAGCAGAACTGGCTGCACGTGCCACGGAGCTCGGCGGCGGTCACGTCGACGTGCTCGTCAACAGCGCGGGCGTCTTCCCCTTCGGACCCACGGCTGACACCACCGAGGCAGGTTTCGACGAGGTCTTCGACATCAACGTCAAGGCGCCCTACTTCCTGGTCGCCGCGCTCGCTCCGGCGATGGCCGAACGGGGTGACGGTGCCGTCGTCAACGTCACGACGATGGTCGCCGAGTTCGGTGCCGCCGGCATGGGCCTCTACGGCGCCATCAAGGCGGCGCTCGTCCTCCTCACCAAGTCGTGGGCGGCGGAGTTCGGGCCGGCGGGCGTCCGTGTCAACGCGGTCAGCCCCGGACCGACCCGCACCGAGGGCACGGCGGCGATGGGGGAGAGCCTCGACCAGCTGGCCGCCGCCGGACCCGCCGGTCGACCCGGGACCGCCGAGGAGATCGCCGAGGCGATCGTGTTCCTCGCCACCGACGCCGCGTCCTTCGTGCACGGAGCGGTGTTGCCGGTCGACGGCGGGCGCATCGCGGTCTGACGTGCGCTGGGAGCGGCGGGGAAGACCCTCAGCCGGGGCGCCGAGAACGCGAGGTCGTTCTCGGCGCCGCTCCGTACGATCCCCCCGTCGCGACCGGCACCGAGCCGGTCCCCGCACGGACGAGGACGACCGATGACCCGGACAGCAGTGACCCGTGATCGCCCCCGCCTGCTGCTCGTCGCCGGGGTGGTGACGGGCCTCGTGCTCGGGGCCGCGGGGGGATGGGGCGTGGCGCACGCGGTCGACGCCCCGGGACGGTCCGGCGGTCCCGGTCGGTCGGTGAGCGCGGAGTCCACCAGCACACCGGTCCGTCGGGCGTCGGCGTCGGCTGTCCCGTCGCCCGCGTCCACCTCGGGTGCGCCGGCCCCCGTCGCGGTGTCGGGATCGGGGATCCCCGCCTCGGAGGCTCCCGGACGGGGTCCGGCGCCGGCGAGCGTCGACCTCGCCACGAGCTGGGTCGCGCCGACCGACATGCCGGCCGAGGGTCGGCTCCTCCAGGTCGTGATCCCGGCCACCAGGTCGCACTTCGCAGCGCGGCCGGCACTGCTCTGGCTCCCGCCGGCAGCGCTCACCGCGGACCCGCCTGCGCTCCCGGTCGACCTGCTGCTGTCCGGACAGTCCAGCGGCGCCGGACCGCAGGACGTGGCGGACGCCGGGCACATCGAGCAGACGATGGACGCGCTCGCCACCGTCGACCGCGGTCTCGCCCCGATCGTCGTGGTGCCGGACCAGCTCGGACCGCGTTCGGCGAACCCGATGTGCGTCGACGGGGCGCTCGGCAACAGCCGGACCTGGCTCACCGAGGACGTCCCCGCGTGGGTGACGAGCCACCTCCGCGTGCAGACCGCGCCGTCTGCGTGGACCATCGGCGGGTTCTCCCAGGGCGGGACGTGCGCGATCCAGCTCGGCGCGGGCGATCCGTCCCGGTTCGGGAACCTCGTCGACGTCTCCGGAGAGCTCGGCCCGTCCCTCGGCAGTGCGTCCCGGACGATCACCGAGGGGTTCGCCGGTGACCGCGCCGCGTGGGCGGCCGCCCAGCCCGCAGCCCTGCTCCGCGCCGGTGCGCCCTTCCGCGCGACGAACGCGTTCTTCGCCGTCGGCGCGCTCGACCACACCTACGGCCCGGTGATGCCCGTCGTGGTGCGGGACGCCCGAGCGGCGGGCATGCACGTCGCGACCTGGGTCGTGCCGGGTGGACGCCACAGTTGGGTCACGGCGCGTGCGGCGCTCGCCGCCGGGCTGGACTGGATGCAGTCGCGCGTCGGGCTGGCGCCGTCGGCCGGGTGATCCGGGGGTCACCCCGGACACCGGTGTGCCGGCCGTGGACCGCGTCACCGCCGGATCGTCCGGTCCCGGTGGTGTCCGCTTGCCGCACGCCGTACCCGGACCTGCAGGCGCGCCACGGCAGCGGGGCGTTGGCTGCTCGGGTCACGACCACAGGAGGACACATGAGCAGCAAGACCTGGTTCATCACCGGAGCGTCCAAGGGCTTCGGACGCGAGTGGGCTGAGGCCGCACTCGAACGCGGTGACTCGGTCGCCGGCACCGCCCGCAACCCGGACGACGTGCAGGACCTCGTCGAGCAGTACCCGGACACCTTCCTCGCCCTGCGGCTCGACGTCACCGACCGGGACGCGGACACCGCTGCCGTGCAGCAGGCGGCGCAGCACTTCGGGTCGCTCGACGTCGTGGTGAACAACGCCGGGTACGGCCACTTCGGCATGGTCGAGGAGCTCACCGAGGACGAGGTCCGCGCACAGCTCGAGACGAACCTGTTCGGTGCGCTCTGGGTGACGCAGGCGGCACTGCCGATCATGCGGGAGCAGGGGTCCGGCCACATCGTGCAGGTGTCGAGCATCGGCGGCATCAGCGCCTTCCCGACCGTCGGCGCGTACCACGCGTCCAAGTGGGCGCTCGAGGGGCTGTCGCAGGCCCTGTCGCAGGAGGTCGCCGGCTTCGGCATCCACGTCACGCTCGTCGAGCCGGGCGGGTTCTCGACCGACTGGTCCGGAGCGTCGTCGAAGCACAGCGAGGAGGACCCGGCGTACGCGGCCGTCCGCGAGGCGGCGTCGAAGCGTCCGTCGGCCGCCGACCCGGGCAAGCCCGAGGCGACGCGGTCCGCGATCCTGAAGGTCGTCGACGCCGAGCAGCCGCCGCTGCGGGTGTTCTTCGGCAGGGCACCGCTCGGCATCGCCGAGAAGGACTACGAGTCCCGTCTGGCGACGTGGCGCGAGTGGCAGCCGGTCGCCGAGGAGGCCCACGGCGCCTGAGGTGCCTCACCGGGGAGCGACGGCCGATCCGATCACCGACAGCAGTCGGAGGCGCTCGGCGCTCTCGCTCCCCGGTTCCGCCGTCCAGACGAGCAGCATGTGCGTGCGCTCCGGGTCCTGCAGCACCTGGCAGTGCAACGTGAGCAGCCCGACCTCGGGATGGCGGTAGTGCTTGACCTCCCGCGGACGGAGTCCGACCTCGTGCCGTGCCCAGACCGTCCGGAACTCGTCGCTGCCGGCGAGCAGCACCTCGGCCAGGTGGGCCGCGCGCGAGGACGGACCGCGCTGGGCGACGAGGCCGCGCAGCCCCGAGGCGTACATGCGCGAGAGGAACTCGTGGTCCTCCTCCGGGTGCAGGTCACGCATCGCCGGGTCGGTGAACCACCGGAAGCCGATGCTCCGCGCGTCGCCCGTCCGGGCCGCGGCGTCGCCGGTGATCGCCGCGGCGAGGGGCGTCTGCTGCAGGGTCTCGCCGAGCTCCGTGACGATCTCCGCCGGGGTGTCGACGAGGCGGTCGAAGATGCGCATCATGCCCGGACTGACGTGGTCCCCGCCGGACGCGGCCGCCGGCGGTCGGTGTCCGGCGAGGCGGAACAGGTGGTCGCGCTCGTCGAGGGTCAGGCGGAGCCCCTGCGCGATGGACGCCAGCATCTGCTCCGACGGCTGGGGCCCGCGGCCGCGCTCGAGGCGTGCGTAGTAGTCGGCGGACATGTTGGCGAGGAGTGCGACCTCCTCGCGGCGGAGGCCGTTCGTCCGCCGTCGAGCGCCGCGCGGCAGGCCCACGTCCTCGGGCTGCAGGGCTTCGCGACGGCCGCGCAAGAAGTGGGCGAGGGACGGTCGATCGATCACGGTGCCATCCTCGCGCGCCGACCGCACCGGAGCCACGGATCGTCAGGCCGTGGATGTCGAGCGGTCGGACGCGCAACCTGGTCCGGACGGGCCGCACCGGCGTCCCGACGACCGAGGAGGACCCCGTGCCACGACACGTCGACGAACTGACCATCCCCGACCTGACCGAGCGCCGGGCACTGGTGACCGGCGCCAGCGACGGCATCGGCCTCGTGATCGCCCGTCGCCTGGCGGCAGCCGGTGCGGAGGTCGTCCTGCCGGTCCGGAACCGGGGGAAGGGCGACGCCGCGGTGGAACGCATCCGCGCGCAGCACCCGGGTGCGCGGGTCCGGCTCGAGGACCTGGACCTGTCGTCCCTGTCGTCGGTGCGCGGGCTCGGCGAGCGGCTCCGGTCGGGCGGCGAGCCGATCCACCTGCTGGTGGGGAACGCCGGGGTCATGACGCCGCCGGAGCGCCAGACCACCGATGACGGCTTCGAGCTGCAGTTCGGCACGAACCACCTCGGGCACTTCGCCCTCGTCGGGGAGCTCCTGCCGCTCCTGCGCGCCGGTCGGGGCCGCTTCGTCGCGCAGACGAGCATCGCCGCTCGCCGCGGGGCGATCCGCTGGGACGACCTGCAGTCGGAGCGCGACTACGACGGCATGCGTGCCTACGTCGCGTCGAAGGTCGCGTACGGCGCGTTCGGCCTCGAACTGGACCGCCGCAGCCGGAGCGCCGGGTGGGGGATCTCGAGCGCGGTCAGCCACCCGGGCGTCGCCCCGACGAGCCTCCTCGCCGCGCGCCCCGAGGTCGGCCGGAGCCGTGACACCGTGCAGGTGCGGCTGATCCGCTGGCTGTCCGCGCGTGGACTCCTCGTCGGGACGCCCGAGTCCGCCGCGGAGCCCGCCCTGCTCGCCGCGACCGACCCGGCGCTCGGCGGCGGGTTCGTCGGTCCGCGGGGTCCCGGCGGCGTGGGCGGTCCGGCGTCCGTCCAGCAGCCGTGGGCTCCGGTCGCCGACCCCGGCACGGCGACCCGGCTGTGGGACGTGTCCGAGGAGCTGACGGGCGTGCGCGTCAGCTGATGATGTTCACCGCACGCGAGATGACGAGGGCCAGCAGGATGAACCCGCCGAGGGCCTGGTAGGCCATGATCATCTTCGCCCGGACGGTGAGCGGCATCGTGTCGGTCGGACTGAACGCCACCATGTTCGTCATCGCCACGTAGAGGTAGTCGAGGTACACCGGGCGCCAGGCCGCCGTCCTCGGGTCGGTCTCCTGCGGGAACTGGAAGTCGGCCTCGTCCCTGGCCCAGAGCTCCGGCCGACGACGTGCGACCGGACCGCCGCGGTCGAGCTCCCAGTACACGAGGCCGAACGCGATGATGCTGCTCACCCACACCTGCAGCGCGGTGAGGAGGACCGCGCCGCCGTCGGGGTGCCCGTGCAGGAGCTGGTCGACCGTCCGGACGACGGTGAGCTGGTTCGCGACCGTGAGGAGGACGGCGAGGCCGGTCGAGAGCCAGCGCGACCAGGTGGTCTCCCGCGTCAGTCGCCGCGGGTTGAAGACGACGAGCGGGGTGAGGAGCAGGACACCGAGGAGCGGCACGACCCACGACGGGAAGAACAGCACCTCGTCCGGCAGGAACAGGCTCAACGCGAGGTTCACGAGCACGGCGACGGCGACCGGAGCGCGGTGCTCGTGCCGCGTGCTGGTCCGCGTCGTGGTGCTCACAGTGGCCAAGTGTCGCACCGCGGTCCGGGAACACCGCCCTGGGCGCCGTGAGGACGTGCTCAGTCCGTGCGGGCCGTGGTGCGGTGGTCGACGACGGTCCGGTCGTCCTCGACATCCGCGCCGGTCACCGCGAGGGCGAAGCCGCGACGACCGCGCGTCGTCCAGACGGCGACCACCGACGTCACCGCGAGGAGGAAGGCGACGGTCCCGCCGAACGGGACGTCCGCGGCGAGCAGGGTCGCCCACCCGCCGGACCCGAGCGCCCAGCGCACCACGCGCCTCCCGGCAGCCGGGGGCGGCGACGGCCGCAACCGGACGACGTGCTCGCCGAGCGTCCGCCCGGTGGCGAGGACGATCACGAGCTGCGCGGCGGGCGCGACCAGGCCACCCACGGTGAGCAGGACGCCGAGTGCCGGAGCCTGGTCGTCCTGGCCGGTGAGCGCCCACACCAGCGCCGTCCCGACGCTGAGCGTGCCGGACAGGAGCCAGATCGCCAGGACGTCCGCGAGCATGCCCGAGAACCGCCGCGCTGCCGTGACGGGACGCGGCACCTCGGCGTCGGTCGCGCGACCGGACCCGGCGACCAGGCCGACCAGCGGGGCCAGCAGCGTGCCGAGCACGGCGCCCGTGGTGTTCGCGAGCAGGTCGTCGACGTCGAACAACCGGTACGCGCACGGGTAGAGGAACCAGTCCCCGGTGAGCTGCGTCGTCTCGATGAGCAGCGACGCCACGAACCCGGCGCCGAGTCCGACGGCGAGGCCCGCGAAGGGCCGCGTGCGCGCGACCGCGTGGCGGGCGAGCGCACCGAGGGGCACGAACAACAGCACGTTGAACAGCACCTGCGCCGACGCGGGGTTCGACAGCAGCGAGCGGGGTCCGGAGATCCCGCCCTCCTTCGCGACGTCGCCGAGGAACGCGAAGGGCACCAGCTGCGGCGACGCCGGGGTCCGGCACATCGTGGCGACGTCGTCCGGCAGCGGGAGGAGCGTGTAGGTCACCAGTGCGAGCGCGTACACCAGGGTCCCGAAGGCCACGACGGAGCGTCGGACGCCGAGCTGCCCGTGGCGGCGGTACTCCCACGCCGTCCACGGTACGAGGGCACCGACGGCCAGCACGATCCCGCCCACGACGGCGATCACACCCGGCAGTACCGTCCCCATGCGGTCGACGCTACCGATGCCGGTGGCCGGCGGACCCGATGTCCTCCCTCCGACGGACCCCGGATCACCCGATCGTCGTCCAGCGGCGCACCCTGCGGGGGACGGCAGGGCGCCGCCCGCGGAGCAGCCTGGACCCATGACCCAACGGACCAGCCACCCCGTCCGGCTCCTCGCCGCCACCGCCGTCGCCGCATCCGTCGCCCTGCTCGGCACCGGGTGCGCCTTCGTGCAGCAGCAGACCGGGGACGCATGGGCCGTCACCTACGAGGTGACCGTCGACCGGCCGGCGGGCTCGCCGCTGTCCGACGTCACCGTGGAGGGCGCCGAGCGGCGCGGTGACGCCCCCGAGGTGCAGCGGCTCGGGACGCGTGACACCCGGGCGACGCACGGCCAGGGTTCCCGGTGGGAGCACGAGTCCGTCGTCCTCGCCGGACAGCGTGCATCCGTCAGCGCGACACCCGCCCCGGGTGCGACCGCCACCTGCCGCGTCCTGCTCGACGGCGACCGCGAGATCGCGACGAGGACCTCGCCGGATCCGGGCGCCGCCGTGACGTGCTCGGTCGAGACCCCCGCCTTCAGCCGAGGACGGTGACCGGCAGCGGTGCCACGGCGCCGGTGATCCGCCCGGCGGCACGCAGCCCGGACAGCAGTGCCCCGTGCACCGTCGCGGGGTCGTCCCCCCACGTGGCCTCGCCGGCGAGCTGCACCCGGCCCGTCGGGGTCCCGAGCAGGTCGTGGTCGTCGGCGGACGCCCCCACGTGCAGGTACGAGTAGGAGCCGCGTGCGAACGGGTCCGCCGCCCACCGGGTGATCCGGTACGCGTCCGGGTCCGGTACCGCCGGGCCGTGCATCCGCCGGAGCGCCGCCACTGCTTCGGCGACGACCGCGTCGTCGGAGCGGGTCTCGAGCCGTCGGGCTCCTGACCCGCCGACGAGCGCCGCGAGCACGGGCTGGCCCGTCACCCGGGACATGTCGTACCAGGAGTGCCAGTCGACCCCGGCCGGACCCTGCTGCCGGATGACCCAGTCGTCCCAGAAGCGTTCGGGGAACCGGAGGAACACCTTGTCGTAGACGCCCATGCCGAGACGGCCGATCGCCCCGGCAACCGGTTCCGGCAGCGGCGGGTCGAACGTCACGTCGCCGGCCTGCAGCACCCCGAGCGGGACGGTCACGACGGCGTGCTGTGCGGTGAACGCGCGGCCGTCGGCAACCCCGACCGTCACCGAGGAGTCCGACGAGCTCACGGACCGGACCACCGCGGCGAGGCGCACGTCGAGGCCGTCGGCCAGCGCGGCCGCGTACTGGCCGTAGCCGCCGGGGAACACGACCTCGTCGCCGGCGACGTGCTCCTCGTCGAGGCCGTGCGCGTCGAGCAGGGTCGCGGGGGCCCCGCAGAGGTCCTCGGAGCGGTGGGTCGTGTACTCCGTGACGCGCTCGGCACGCGGTCCGGTCCACCCGAGGGTCGCGAGTGCCGTCGCGACGGCCGCTGCGTAGGTGGTGCCGGGAGCGGCGTCGGCGACGACGCTGTGCAGCACCGCGTCGACGGTGTGCAGGTCCGCCGCGAAGGCGCGCGCGGCGTCGTCGGACAACCGCACGCCGGACGGGTCGTGCCAGGCGATCGGTCGGCCGTCGAACTGGAAGCTCCCGACGGTGTACTCGACGGTGTCGATGCCGAACGCCGAGGCGAGGTCCCACAGGGGGTTGCCGTCGATGCCGTGGATCCAGGACGCACCGAGGTCGACCGGGACGCCGAGCGCGGAGTCCGTCCACGTCCGTCCACCGACGCGGTCACGGGCCTCGAGGACGACCACGGACCGGCCGGATCGGGACAGCGCCCGAGCGGTGGCCAGTCCGGCGATCCCGGCGCCGACGACGACGACGTCCGCATCGGTGGCCGTCACGGTCAGATCTTCGACGCGGCCTCGGACAGGACGCTCCGCAGGATCGAGGTGATCTCGCGGAACTCGGGCTGCCCGATGGTCAGCGGCGGTGCGAGCTGGACGACGGGGTCGCCGCGGTCGTCGGCGCGGCAGTACAGCCCCGCGTCGAACAACGCCTTCGACAGGAAGCCGCGCAGCAACCGCTCGGACTCGTCGGCGTCGAACGTCGTCTTGGTCGCCTTGTCCTTCACGAGCTCGATGCCGTAGAAGTACCCGGCACCGCGGACGTCGCCGACGATCGGCAGGTCGAGCAGGGTGTCGAGTTCCGCGCGGAACAGGGGCGCGTTCTGCTGCACGTTCGCGAGCAGGCCTTCTTCCTCGAAGATGTCGAGGTTCTCCATGGCGACCGCGGCGGACACCGGGTGCCCGCCGAACGTGTACCCGTGGTAGAAGGTCGTGTCGCCGGTCGCGAACGGCTCGAACAGCTTGTCGCTGATGATCGTCGCGCCGATCGGCGAGTACCCCGAGGTCATCGCCTTCGCGCAGGTGATCATGTCCGGCACGAAGTCGTAGGTGTCGCAGGCGAACATCGTGCCGATCCGGCCGAAGGCGCAGATGACCTCGTCGGACACGAGCAGCACGTCGTACTCGTCGCAGATCTCGCGGACCCGCTGGAAGTACCCCGGCGGGGGTGTGAAGCAGCCGCCGGAGTTCTGCACGGGTTCGAGGAAGACGGCCGCCACGGTGTCGGGGCCCTCGAACTCGATCATCTCGCGGATGCGCTCCGCCGCCCAGACGCCGAACTCCGCTTCGTCCTGGCCGGCGAACCCCATCTCGTCGGCCCGGTAGTAGTTGGTGTTCGGGACGCGGAAGCCGCCGGGTGCCAGGGGCTCGAACATCTGCTTCATCGCTGGGATGCCCGTGATCGCGAGGGCGCCCTGCGGCGTGCCGTGGTACGCGACGGCGCGCGAGATCACCTTGTGCTTCATCGGCTTGCCGCGGAGCTTCCAGTAGTACTTCGCCAGCTTGAAGGCGGTCTCGACGGCCTCGCCGCCACCGGTGGAGAAGAAGACCTTGTTGAGGTCGCCCGGGGCGTGGTCGGCCAGCCGGTCGGCGAGCTCGATCGCCGCGGGGTGCGCGTACGACCAGATCGGGAAGAAGCTCAGCGTTTCCGCCTGCTTCGCCGCCATCTCCGCCAAACGCTTCCGACCGTGGCCCGCGGCGACGACGAACAGGCCGGAGAGCCCGTCGATGTAGCCCTTGCCGTGGCTGTCGTAGACGTGGTGCCCCTCGCCGCGGACCATGATCGGGACCTCGGCACCTGCCTGGTTCGCGCCGTGCCGGGCGAAGTGCATCCAGAGGTGGTCGCGGGACTTCTGCTGCAGGGCGTCGTTGTCGACCGCGGCGAACGGGTCGTACGAGCCGAGGCGGGTGGTGGGCTGTTCGGAGATGGTCATCGCGTTCCCCAGTCGTAGAGCTGTTTGCGGAGTTGCAGGTAGACGAAGGTCTCGGTCGCGGTCACGCCCGGGATGGCGCGGATCGTGCCGTTGAGCAGTTCGATCAGGCCGTCGTCGTCCTCGCAGACGACCTCGACCATGAGGTCGAAGCTGCCGGCGGTCATGACGAGGTAGTCGACCGCCGGCAGCTGCTCGAGGGCGTCGGCGACGGTCCGGGTGTCACCGCTGACGCGGATGCCGATCATCGCCTGCCGGTTGAACCCGAGCTGCATCGGGTCGGTGACGGCGACGATCTGCATGACGCCCGTCTCGGTGAGCTTCTGCACGCGCTGTCGGACCGCCGCCTCGCTGAGGCCGACGGCCTTGCCGATCTCGCCGTAGGGACGGCGCCCGTCGGCCTGGAGTTGCTCGATGATGCGTTTCGAGGTGTCGTCGATCGGACCCGGACGTCGTGGTGCTGCCGCCATGCCGGACAGCATGGCAGCGGCGTTCGACGGTGCGCAAGGGAATTCGTTGTGAATGTCGTGTTTCGCGACGATTTCCGTTGTTACGGTTCTCCACAACCTCCGGATCCTTCTTCCGGAGGAGCGGATTCCGTGCCAGTATCGCCGCCATGCTGGACAGTGACACGAGCACGGGGACGTCGGTCGCCACGGCCACGCGGGTCCTCCGCAACTTCGTGGGGGGCGAGCACGTCGAGGCGCGCGGCGACGCCACGACCGACCTCGTCGCGCCGACCGACGAGCACGTCTACGGCACCTCGCCGGTGTCCACCGCTGCGGACGTCGACGCGGCCTTCACCGCCGCGAGCAGCGCCTTCGCCCACTGGCGTCGCACCACCCCGGCCGAACGCCAGCTGGCCCTGTTCCGGATCGCCGACGCGGTGGAGCAGCGTGCGGAGGAGTTCGCCGACCTCGAGTCCCTCGACACCGGGAAGCCCCGCGCCTCGCTCGTGCAGGACGAGATCCTGCTGTCGGTCGACCAGATCCGCTTCTTCGCCGGCGCCGCGCGCAACCTCGAGGGGCGGAGTGCCGGCGAGTACCTGCCCGACCACACCTCGTACGTGCGCCGCGAACCGGTCGGCGTCGTCGCCCAGGTCACCCCCTGGAACTACCCGCTGAACATGGCGGTGTGGAAGATCGCGCCGGCGCTCGCCGCGGGCTGCACGACGGTCCTCAAGCCGAGCGACACCACCCCGCTGTCGACGCTCCTGCTCGCCGAGGTCGCCGCCGAGTTCCTGCCGCCGGGCGTCCTCAACGTGGTCCTGGGCGACCGATCCACCGGCGCGGCGATGGTCGACCACCCGACCCCGGAGCTCGTGTCGATCACCGGTTCCGTGCGTGCCGGCATGCAGGTCGCCCGGGCCGCCGCGACCGACCTCAAGCGCACGCACCTCGAGCTCGGTGGCAAGGCCCCGGTGATCGTCTTCGACGACGCCGACGTGCCCGCCGCCGTCGCCGGCATCGTCGCCGCCGGCTTCTTCAACGCCGGGCAGGACTGCACCGCCGCGACCCGGCTGCTCGTGCAGGACGGCATCCACGACGAGTTCGTCGCGGCCCTCGTCGCCGAGGCGCGGGCGAACGCCCGGACCGGCCCGGACGAGGACCGTCCCTCCTTCGGTCCCGTGAACAACGCCGACCAGCTCGCCCGGGTCCGGGACTTCCTCGACACGCTCCCCGACCACGCCAGCATCGAGACCGGCGGCGCGCGGGTGGGCGACCGCGGCTTCCACCACGAGGCGACCATCGTGTCCGGCCTCCGCCAGGACGACCGCATCGTCCAGCAGGAGGTCTTCGGCCCGGTGCAGACGGTCCAACGCTTCCGGACCGAGGACGAGGCGCTCCGGTGGGCGAACGACGTCGAGTACGGGCTCGCGAGCTCGGTGTGGACCACCGACCACGGTCGGGCGATGCGGTTCGCCCGCGACCTCGACGCCGGCTGCGTGTGGATCAACACCCACATCCCGATCGTCGCCGAGATGCCGCACGGCGGCTTCGGCCACTCCGGGTACGGCAAGGACCTGTCCCAGTACGGGTTCGACGACTACACCCGCATCAAGCACGTCATGTCCTACATCGGCTGACCCCGAACCCCACCCGCGCACCAGCAGCAGGAGGCACCATGGCAATGACCGGCACGTTCGCCGAATCCGGAGCCGATCTGCGGCTCGACCGGATCACGAAGTCCTTCCCCGGACACACCGCGGTCGACTCGCTCGACCTCACCGTGCCCGCCGGGTCCTTCTTCGCCCTGCTCGGTCCGTCCGGCTGCGGCAAGACCACGACGCTGCGACTCGTCGCCGGGCTCGACGAACCGACGAGCGGCACGATCACGATCGGCGGCCAGGACGTCACCGACACGAAGGCGTACCAGCGGCCCGTCAACACCGTGTTCCAGAACTACGCGCTGTTCCCGCACATGAGCGTGCTCGAGAACGTCGCCTTCGGGCTGAAGCGACGGCGCATCCCGGACCCGGTACGGAAGGCGACCGAGGCCCTGCGACTCGTCGAACTCGAGGACTCCGCGTCGAAGCGGCCGGCGCAGCTCTCCGGTGGCATGCAGCAGCGTGTCGCCCTCGCCCGCGCGATCGTCAACCGCCCCGCGCTCCTGCTGCTCGACGAACCGCTCGGTGCGCTCGACCTCAAGCTCCGGCACCAGATGCAGTTCGAGCTGAAGTCGATCCAGGCCGAGGTCGGACTGACGTTCCTGCACGTCACGCACGACCAGGAAGAAGCGATGACGATGGCCGACACGGTCGCCGTCATGAACGGCGGCCGCATCGAGCAGATGGGCGCCCCCCAGGAACTCTACGAGCTCCCGCGCACCGCGTTCGTCGCGAACTTCCTGGGCCAGTCGAACCTCCTCGAGGGCGACGTCCGCGGCACCGACGGCGAGCTCCTCGTCGTCGCCACCGCTGCCGGCACGCTCTCGGTCCCGACCGCCCGCGCCGTCGCCACCACCGGACGCGTGGTCGTCGGCGTGCGTCCGGAGAAGCTCAAGATCCGCACGGCGGAACCCGCGCCGGAGGCCGGACGGAACATCCTCGGGCCGGGACGGGTCGTCGACGTCTCGTTCTCCGGCGTGAGCACGCAGTACCTCGTGGACGTCCCGGGTGCCGGTCGGGTCTCCGTCTTCGCGCAGAACTCGAAGGGCGGCCCGCGCCTCGCCACCGGGACCGAGGTCTGGTTGACGTGGGGCGTCGACCACGGCTTCGGCCTGCAGGCGCACCCCGCGTCCGACGCGACCGTCACCGACCAGGGCGAGCCGCGCCTGGCGTCCGAGCCGGCGACCGTGGGAGCGGTCGCGTGAGCAGGCCGGACCTGGCACGCGGACTGACGTCCGCGCGCGTCAGCCGCCGTGGGTTCCTGGCGGGCGGCGGGGCCGCAGCGGTGGCGGCGCTGCTCGCCGGCTGCAGCATCAAGGGCTCGGCAGCGTCGCTCGCCGGCACCGAGGTGGACTGGGAGCGCTTCTGGGCCGACGCGAAGCCGACGAAGCACCTGAACTTCGCGAACTGGCCGCTCTACATCGACTCCGACAAGGGGAAGTCCGAGTCGCTGCGGCTCTTCGAGCAGGCGACGGGCATCGCGGTCGACTACCAGGCCGTGATCCAGGACAACGCGACCTTCTACGCGACCGTCTCTCCGATCCTCCGGGCACGGGGCTCGACCGGGTACGACCTCGTCGTCATGACGAACGGGTTCGAGTTGACCCAGATGATCAAGAACGGCTTCGTGTGCGAGCTCGACCACTCCCGGCTGCCGAACGTCGCGAAGTACGCCGGCGACTCCGTCACGGACCCGACGTACGACCCGGACAACAAGCACTCGGTGGTCTGGCAGACCGGGTTCACCGGACTCGCCTACAACCCGAAGTACGTCGACCGCGAGATCACGTCGTTCCAGGACCTCCTCGACCCGGCGATCGCGGGGCGCGTCGGACTCATGAGCGACAACACCGAACTGGGCTCCCTCGGACTCCTCGCGAACGGGATCGACCCCGAGACCTCGACGCCGTCGGACTGGCGGACGGCCCAGGACTGGCTGCGGAAGCTCCGCCCGAGCGTCACCGGGTTCTACGACCAGAGCTACATCAACAAGCTCGAGAACGGTGACACCTGGATCACGCAGGCGTGGTCGGGCGACGTGTTCCAGGCCCAGCAGTCCGGGTTCGAGCACCTGCGCTTCGTCACGCCCGAGGAGGGCCAGATGATGTGGCACGACAACCTCATGATCCCGAGGCAGGCGGCCAACCCGGTCTCGGCGCTCGCGTGGATGGACTTCTACTACACGCCGAAGATCGCCGGGATCGTCGAGGACTACGTCAACTACGTCTGCCCCGTCCCCGGGGCCGAGGCGTACGTGCGTGACGTCCTCGAGGACCCGACGGTCGCGGACAGTCCGCTCGTCTTCCCGTCGAAGGACGTGCTCGACCGTTCCCACGAGTTCCGGGTGTTCGAGAACTACGACGAGTACTCGGAGTGGAACGGCATCTTCAACGCGGTGGTGCAGTCGTGACCGCCGTGGGGACCGCCGCGATCGCCGGGGTCGGGACCGGGCCGGGCCGACGCCGGCTGCGGGTGCCCTTCCTGCTCGGCATCGTCGGCACGGCGTACCTCTGCGTGTTCTTCGTCATCCCGCTCGTGTCCGGGCTGGTCGTGTCGCTCATGTCCGGCAACCCGGACGACGGCTACACCTTCACGTGGAACTTCGGGATCTACTCGTCGCTGTTCGTCGACCCGCAGGTGCCGTACCTGACGTTCCTGCTGCGGTCGCTCTGGTACGGCCTCGCAGCCACGATCGCGACGATCGTCGTCGGCTACCCGGTGGCGTACTTCATCGCGTTCCGGGTGTCGGCGCGGTGGAAGAACCCGCTGCTCATGCTCGTCTTCGTCAGCTTCCTGGTGTCGTTCGTCATCCGCACCGACATGTGGGCGTTCGTGCTCGCGTCCCAGGGGCCGGTCGTGACGACGCTGCAGGCCCTCGGCCTCGCGGGGAAGGACTTCCACGTCCTCGGGACGTCCGGCGCGGTGATCTTCGGGAACGCCTACAACGACCTGGCGTTCATGGTGCTGCCGATCTACGCGGCACTGGAGCGGATCGACCCGCGCCTGGGTGAGGCCGCCAACGACCTGTACGCCGGGAAGGTCCGCGCCTTCTGGCACACGACGCTGCCGCTGTCCCGGTCCGGGATCTTCGCAGGCGTCCTGCTCGTCTTCATCGACTGCGTCGGTGACCCCGTCAACTCCGCGCTCCTCGGCGGGACGAACACGTACACGATCGGCCAGGCGATCCAGGACGCCTACTCCGGCAACCAGCAGTACAACGTCGCCGCCGCGCTCTCGACCGTGCTCATGGTCGTGCTCGGCGTCATCCTGTTCATCTACGCCCGGGTGTCCGGCACCGACGACCTCGAGGACCTCGTATGACCGCCGTCACACCGACCCGTCCGGGGTCGACCGCACCCGTCGCACCGGTCACCTCCGGCACCGCTCCGCGAGCGGGCCGCCGCCGCGGAGGGGCCACACGCCGCGGGCCGTGGCTGGCGATCGTGTACTGGGTGGTCATCGCGATCACGCTCGTCCCCATCGTCTACATGGTCGCGTACTCCTTCAACGACGCCCCGACCAACCGGCTCACCTTCGCGTGGAACGGGTTCACCACGTACTGGTACCAGAACCTCTGGAACGTGTCGGGGCTCGGGGCGGCGTTCGGTACGTCCGTGCTCGTCGCGTTCCTGGCGGCGGTCCTCTCCGTGGCGATCGGGCTGCCGCTGGCGCTCGCCCTGGAGCGCTACCGGTTCCCGGGGCGCGGGGTCGTCAGCTCCGTCGTCTTCGCGGACATCGCGGCGCCGTCGATCGTCGTCGGCTCGGCCTCGCTGTCGTTCTTCCTGTCGGTCGGGCTCGGGACCGGGTTCTGGACCATCCTCATCACCCACGTGGCCTTCGACGTCGCGTACGTCGTGGTGGTGCTCCGAGCGCGGATCGCGGGGACGTCGAAGGTGCTGGAGGAAGCGGCCGGCGACCTCGGTGCGACGCCGTTCCAGGCCTTCCGGCTCGTGACGCTGCCGCTCCTGGCCCCGGGCATGCTCGCCGCGGGGCTGCTGGCGCTCGCGATGTCGATCGACGACTACGTGATCACGTCGTTCGTCGCGGGTCCGTCCGTCACGTTCCCGCTGTTCGTGTACGGCGCCGCCAAGGCCGGGATGCCGCCACAGGTGCTGTGCTTCGGGACGCTCGTGTTCGCGGTCGGGTTGCTGGTGGCGCTGCTGAACGGCGCACTCAACCGCCGGCTCGCACGGACCCGCGGCTGACCCCGCATCGACGCGGGCGCCCGCGCTGCCGCACGCTCCGGAGCCGACGCGGGGCGGAGTGCCGCCGCCGCGACGGCCGGCCCTCCGATCAGACGACCGCGAGGGCCGCCTCGCGGTCGGCGCGGACGTCGCCCGCCAGCATGCGGTCGGCGGTCCGGAGCGAGAGCGCCATGATGGTGAGCGCCGGGTTCGCGATGAGGGAGCTCGGGAACACCGAGTTGTCAACGATCCACAGGTTCGGCACGTCCCACGAGCGGCCGACGGCGTCCACGACCGAGGTCGCGGCGTCGGTGCCCATGCGTGCCGTGCCCACCGTGTGCGCGGTGCGGTCGAGCACCTTCACGTCCGTCCCGCCGGCGGCCTCGACGATCGACGTCATTGTGCGCACGGCGTGGGCCGCGATCGCCTCCTCGTTCGACCCGGGGGAGAACGTCACGCGGGCCTTCGGCACCCCGTGGGCGTCCACCTCGTCGGTCAGCACCAGGCGGTTGTCGTCGTAGGGCAGGCACTCGGCGTTGATGCCGACCCCGGCCATCCGCGGGTAGTCCTGGAGCGCCCGGACGAGCGCGGCACCGCGGAGGCCGCCACCGCGCACGAGCGAGGTGGCGAGCGTCAGCGGCTGCACGCCGAGGCTCTGGATGAGGTACCCACCGGCGAAGTCGGCGCCGTCCGGACGGACGAAGTCCTCGGTGATGATCGACGACGGGTAGCCGCGGTAGGAGCGCATCGACTCGTCGAACGTCGCCCACACCTGGGTGGCACCGTGCGCGGTGAAGTTCCGGCCGACCTGTCCGCTGCTGTTCGCGATCCCGGTGTGCAGCAGCAGCCGCGGGGTCTCGATGCCGCCGGCGGCGAGCACGAGTGCCCGGGTCCGCTGCCGGTGGTCGCGGCCGCCCTGGCGGTAGACGACCGCCTCGACCTCGCCGCGTGCGTCGAGCTCGATGCCGTGCACGAACGCCTCGGCGCGGATCTCGGCCCCGAAGGCGACGGCGGCGGGCAGGTACGTGGTGTCCATCGACACCTTCGCACCGTTCCGGCAGCCCTGGTGGCATGAACCGCACGAGACGCAGGCCTGGCGGAGCCCGTGGTGCTCCTGGTGCCGGTCTTCGGTGGTGAGTCCGACCGGGGCGTCGGTGGCGGTGATCCCGACGGCGGCGGCGCCGCGCATCATCATGTCCGACGAGGCGTTCCGCGGTGGCGGCCCCATCCGGTAGCGGCGCTCCGGGTCCCACGGGTAGTGCGCGGGGCCGGCGACGCCCACGTCGTGCTCGACCTGCTCGATCCAGCCGGTGAGCTCGTCGTGGTCGACCGGCCAGTCCTCGCCCTGCCCGCTGTCCGTGCGGAGCCGGATGTCGTGGCGGTTCGGCCGTGGCGTGAAGGCACCCCAGTGCAGCGTGGAGCCACCGACCCCGGTGCCGCTGTTGTTCGGGCCGAACGCGGTCGGCGCGTTGCCACCGCTGATGCGTTCGTCCATCCAGTTGATGTCGCCCGGTGCCTCGACCTCGTCGGGCGTGTGGTCGCCCGGCTCGGTGTTCGGCCCGGCCTCGAGCGCGACGACCCGCAGGCCACGACGTGCCAGGGTCGCCAGCAGCGGTGCCCCACCTGCCCCGGTGCCGACGACCACCACGTCGACGACCTCGTCCTCGTCGTACCGTCGTTGTCCGTCGAGGTTCATCGTTCGGCTCCTGCCGGCTCCCATGCTTCTCGCTGTCCGGCTCCGAGGAGCAGGAAGCCCTGTTTGCGGACGCCGTCGCCGCCGTTGGCGAAGCCGTCGTAGTCGATGTCGGCCATCGTGGCCGGGTGCGCCACCCACTGCTTCGCCAGGTCGACGCCGGCGTCCTCCGCCCACGCCTGCAGCTGCGCGGCGTCGAGGCCACCGACCGCCGGCGTGTACGCGCCGGCGTCGACCGTCGCGAGCACGTCGGCGAGGTGCTCGTCGCCCTGTGCGGCTTCGGCCTGGAGTGCGTCGAGTGCCGCCCGGTAGGCGTCGAGGTCGGCGGGCAGACCGTCGGGGCGCCAGCCGTCGCCCAGTCCGTCGGCCAGCTGGTCGTCGACGCGCAGCGCCAGGTCGAGGTGCCGGTCGCCGGGCTGCGGCACGACGACCCTGGCGACGGCACGGAGCGTGTCGAGCTGGGCGCGGCTCAGGGCGCGCGGTTCGCGGTCGGGCGCGTCGGGCAGTGCGCGCACGGCGAGGATGCCGCGGGTGCGGGCGCTGACGCGGGGCGACGCGATGACGCGGGCGGTCTCGGTCGGGACGACGGGTCCGTGGTCGACGCGGCGGCGCCAGAAGTCGCGGATGCGGTCGGCGACGTCGTCGGGCTGCTCCCAGGGCAGCAGGTGTGCGGCGCCGGGGACGACGGCGAACTCGCCGGCGGTCCAGTGCGGCAGGTTCAGGTCGCGCTGGGCGTCCGGACCGAGGTCCCCGTCCTCGGCACCGGCGAGCACGAGGGCGGGGACCGGGTTCGGCGGGAACGCGGTGGACCAGTCCTCGCGGCTGCCGCGGACGAGCCAGTCGGTCCACGCCTGCGGGGCGGTGCGCTGCACGTCGTGGACGGCCTGGGTGTGCGGTTCGAGGGGCAGGCGTGACGCGGTGTTCGCGTCGACGAAGGTCTCGGCCTCGTCCGGACCGATCTCGCCGTCCGCGGCCCACCCGAGCATCTGGGCGCGTCGCTCGTCGTCCATCGGCTCGGGGGAGAGGGGCGACGCGGCGAGCAGGACGACGGCGCGGAGGCCGAAGAGCCCGTTCGACCCGTCGACGGTGCGGGACGCGACGACCGACGCCACCTTCCCGCCCATGGAGTGTCCGATCAGCGCCCACTCGGTGACACCGCTCCGGCCGATGGCGCGCTCGACGAGCTCGGTCATCTCCTCGACGGTGGTGCCGGTCACGGCGGACGACCGACCGAAGCCGGGCAGGTCGATGCCGACGAGGTCGAGGGTGCCGGCGAGCCGGGTGCGGAGGCCGACGAACTCCTCGGAACTCGACCCGAGGGCGTGGAGGCAGAACACGGTGGTCGGCATCCCTCGTTCCTACGTGGTGCGACCGCGCGGTTCACAGCGCGGGTGTACCCCGTGGATGTGTTTCGGGTTTGGAACATCTGCGCCGACAGGCCGCTCGACCACAGCTCGTGCCAGTAGGTTCCGTACATGAGTGCAGAGCTGACGCTCGGCGCCGAGGAAGAGCTGCACCTCATCGACCTCGAGTCCGGACGACTTTCCGCGAAGGCCCCGCGTCTTCTCCCCCGACTGCCCGCACACCGGTTCGGCGCCGAACTCCAGCGCACGACCATCGAGACGAACACCCCGGTCGTCCGGACGCTCGACGACCTGCGTCGCGTGATCGTCGACCTGCGCAGCGAACTGAGCGCGGCGATCGCGCCGGCCGGCGTCACGATCGCCGCGGCCGGGACGGCGCCGCGCTCCGAGTACGCCGACTTCGAGCTGACCTCGGGTGGTCGGTACGGCCGGATGCAGGAGCAGTACCGGATGCTCGTCGACGAACAGCTCATCTGCGGGCTGCAGGTGCACGTCGGTGTGAGCGACCGCGACCTCGCCGTCCAGATCGCCCAGCGTGTCGCCCCCGTGCTGCCGGTCCTGCTCGCGCTGAGCGCGTCGAGCCCGTTCTGGAACGGCCAGGACACCGGGTACGCGTCGTTCCGCAGCATCATCTGGCAGCGCTGGCCGTCGGCCGGCAGCTTCGGTCGGGTGGAGAGCGCCGCGGAGTACGACCGCGTCCTCGACGACCTCATCGCGTCCGGCGTCATCGCGGACAGGAAGATGGCGTACTTCGACGTGCGGCCGTCGTCCCACGCACCGACGCTCGAGCTCCGCGTCTGCGACGCCACCCCCGTGGTCGACGACGCCGTCCTCATCGCCGGGCTGTTCCGCGCCGCGGTCCGGAAGGCCGAGGTCGCGGTCGGGTCGGGACGCGAGTGGCAGCCCCGCAGCGAACCCGTGCACCGCGCAGCCATGTGGCAGGCGGCACGGAGTGGCCTGAGTGGTGAGCTCCTCGGCCTCGGGCAGCACCCGGAACGCCTGCCGGCCGAGACCGCCGTGCGGCAGCTGGTGTCGCGGCTCCGTCCCGAGCTCGAGGAACTCGGCGACTGGGCCACCGTGACCGGACTCCTCGAGGACACCCTCGCCCGCGGCAACTCGACCGACCGCCAGCGCACCGCCTACGCCGAGCGCGGCGAGCTCGACGACGTGGTGGCGCAGGTCGTCGAGGACACGGCGGGCACGCCGTCCGGACGCGACGAGCACCCGGTCGTGACCATCCCGGCCTACCGGGTCCGCGCGGGCGACGAGGCGGTCGGGCCGGGCGCCCGTCCCCGGCCGGCGTTCCGCGAACTCGCCGCGTTCTTCCGGGGCTGGGACGCCGACACGACCATCGAGCGCTGTGCCGCCCGCGACGTCTGGACCCGCGAGCACGAGGTCGGGTTCGTGGTGGACGGCGGCGTCCAGGTCTTCGGGTGCGACCTCGTCCCGCGCGCCGTGAGCGCCTACGAGTGGGCGCAGCTCGCCGCCGGCCTCGCGCAGCGCGCCCGCGCGATCGAGCTCTTCCTCCGCGACGCGTACGGGCCGCAGCGGATCGTCGCCGACGGCGCGATGGACGCGGAGGACTTCGTCGGGGCGAACGGCTGGGACCCGGACGCCGTCCGACTGCCGGCGTCGGCCGTCCGGGCGCCCGTGATGGGCTTCGACCTGGTCCGGAACGAGTTCGGCGGGTGGCGGGTCCTCGAGGACAACGTCCGGTCGCCCTCCGGCGTCGCGTACGGCCTCGCCCTCCGCGAGATGATGGACGACGTGGTGCCGGACGCGCCGCGTCCGGACGCCCTGCGCGACCCGCACACCGTGCTCGACCAGCTGCGCGACACCCTCCGGACGAACGCGACCGCGGTGACCGGCAACCCGGACCCGGTCGTCGCCCTGGTGTCGGACGGCCCCGGCGCCGGCGCCTGGTACGAGCACCGGCGGCTCTCCGACGGGGCCGGGATGCGCCTCCTGACCGGGTCGGACCTGGACGTCCGCGACGGGCGCGTGGTCGAGGCGGCGACCGGAGACGTCCTGGACGCGCTCTACCTGCGCATCGACCGCGACGTCAGCGCGCTGACCAGCGACCCCCGGAGGCCGGAGGGCGACCGGCAGCGCGACGGCGACCGGCCGGCAGAGGGCGACCGGCAGTCGGAGGGCGACCGGACACCGGGCCTCGGCGCCCGCATCCTCGACGCCGCCGCGGCCGGCACCGTGTACCTCGCCAACGCGCCGGGCAACGCGCTCGTCGACGACAAGGCCATGTACGTCTCCGTCCCCGACCTGATCTGGTACTACCTCGAGGAGAAGCCCATGCTCGAGTCCGTTCCCACCTACCGCACCAGCATCGAGGGCGAACGCCTGTCGGTGCTCGACCGCGTCGGCGAACTCGTGACGAAGCCGGTCGACGGCGAGGGCGGCCGCGGTGTGCTGATCGGCCCGAGCGCCAGCGCCCCCGAGGTCGCCGAACGCCGCCGTGCGATCGCCGCGGACCCGGCGGGATGGGTCGGCCAGGAGGTCGTGCAGCTCTCGTCGCACCCGGTCATCGGCCCGGCCGGGCTCGACCCCCGGCACGTCGACCTCCGGGCCTTCGTGTACGTCACCGGGACCGGTCCGGACGACGCACGGCTCGCCGACGTCGCGCTCACCCGGGTCGCCCCGGAGGGCAGCATGGTCGTCAACTCGTCACGGGGCGGCGGCGCGAAGGACACGTGGATCACCGGAGCACGACCGACGCAGGGAGCGCGCTGATGTGTGGACTGGCCGGCGAGATCCGGTTCGACGGGACGGCGCCGGACGTCGGTGCGGTGGCGCGGATGACGGGGTGCCTCCGGCACCGCGGCCCCGACGGCGACGGGCTCTGGGCCCGTGGCCCGGTGGCGTTGGGCCACCGTCGGCTGTCCATCGTCGACCTGTCGACCGCGGGGGCGCAGCCGATGGTGGTGTCGCGTGCCGGCCTGACGATCGCCTACAACGGCATGGTCTACAACTACCGCCAGCTCCGCGACGAACTGCACGCCAAGGGGCACACCTTCGACTCGACCTCGGACACCGAGGTGATCGTCGCCGCCTACGCCGAGTGGGGCACCGGCTTCGTGGAGCACCTCGTCGGGATGTTCGCGATCGCGATCTGGGAGCACGCCAGCGGCCGGCTGGTGCTCGCGCGCGACCGACTCGGCATCAAGCCGCTCTACGTCGCCGAGGTCCCGGGCGGGCTCCGCTTCGCGAGCTCCCTGCCGGCGGTCCTGGCAGGCAACGGGAGCGACGGCGGCAGCGTCGACACGTCCATCGACCCGGTCGCCTTCGCGTCGTACATGACCTTCCACTCGATCGTCCCGGCGCCGCGCACCATCCTGTCCGGCGTCGGCAAGCTCCCGCCGGCGACCGTGCGGGTCGTCGAGCCGTCCGGCGCCTTCAGCGACACCACCTACTGGGAGCCCCGCTTCGCCCGGGACCCGGCCCGTGCCGACTGGAGCGAGCAGGACTGGCAGGACGGCTTCACCGAGAAGCTCCGCACCGCCGTCGAGCGCCGCATGGTCGCCGACGTACCCGTCGGGGTGCTGCTGTCCGGCGGCATCGACTCGTCGCTCGTCGTCGCGCTCCTCGCCGAGGCCGGCCAGCAGGACCTCGCCACGTTCAGCATCGGGTTCGAGGCGGCCGGCGGCGAGTCCGGCGACGAGTTCGAGTACTCCGACGCGGTCGCACGCCACTTCGGCACCGACCACCACCGCATCGCCATCCCGTCCTCGCGGCTGCTCGCCGGCATCGACGGTGCCGTCGCGGCGATGAGCGAACCGATGGTCAGCCACGACTGCGTCGCGTTCTGGCTGCTCTCGCAGGAGGTCTCGCAGCACGTCAAGGTCGTGCAGTCCGGGCAGGGCGCGGACGAGCTGCTCGGCGGCTACAGCTGGTACCCGCCGCTCGCCGCCACCCCGCGGGACCAGGCGGCCGAGGCCTACCGCTCGGTGTTCATGGACCGCCGCTGGCCGGCGCTCCAGCCGCTGCTCGGGGAGCGCTGGCGGAGCGACGACGACACCCCGTCGGCGTTCGTGGACGCGGAGTTCGCCCGGCCCGGCGCGGACACGAGCGTGGACGCGGC
Organism: Curtobacterium sp. L1-20; assembly: GCF_048755855.1. Classification (GTDB taxonomy): domain Bacteria; phylum Actinomycetota; class Actinomycetes; order Actinomycetales; family Microbacteriaceae; genus Curtobacterium. The sequence goes on from NZ_CP151473.1 coordinate 537,378, forward strand.
ACTCCGGAGCGACACCACGATCATGCTCGTCGACGACCCGGTGAAGCGCGTCGACAACATGACGATGGCGTGGGGACTCGAGGCCCGCGTGCCGTTCCTCGACCACGAGTTCGTCGAGTTCGCCGCCACGATCCCGCCGGAGCAGAAGCTCGCCGACGGTGGGAAGGGCGTCATGAAGCGCGCGGCGCGCGGCATCGTCCCGGACGCGGTCATCGACCGGACGAAGGGATCGTTCCCGGTCCCCGCGATCCGGCAGCTCGAGGGTCCGTACCTGGAGCGCGTCCGGCAGGCGCTGCACGCGCCGGAGGCGCGGGAGCGCGGACTGTTCGACCCGGGTACGGTCGTGCGGATGCTGCAGGACCCGAACGGCACGCGCACCGAGATCGGCGCCAACGCGCTCTGGCAGCTCGGCCTCATCGAGATGTGGCTGCAGCACCAGGGAGTGCGGTGAACGGCACCCGTGCGGTCGGAGCACCCCGGTCTGGAGGCGCGGACCGCGTCGGACCGCCGGCCGACGTCCGTCGCTCGGTCACGACCACCGCCGCGGTCGCCCTGGGCGAGCAGCTCACCGCCGCCTGGGGGTCCTGGGGTCCGACGATGACCCGGAACGCCCGCCGGGTGGCGTTCGTGAGCGACCGGCACGGCACGCCGGAGGTCTTCGTGCAGGACGTCGTCGTCGACGGCGCGCTGCCCGAGCCGGTCCGGATCCGGCTGTCCGACGACCCGGTCGTCCGCGTCACGTGGTCGTCCGACGGCGAGTGGCTCGCCGTCGCGATCGCGACCGACGGCGGTGTCAAGCAACAGGTCTGGGTGGTCCGGCCGGACGGCTCCGACGCCGCGCAGATCGCCGGGTCGCGGTACCAGCACGCCGAGCTCGGGCCGTGGAGCCGCAGCGGCCACCGCGTCGTGATCACGCTGCCCTCGACCGAGCCCGACCAGCCGGCCCGCTCGTACCTGGTCGACCCGGTGTCCGGCGACCGCGACGACCTGGCCGTCGGCGAGCTGATCCACGTCCTCGACCTGTCGGTGGAGGAACGGCTCGTCGTCCTGAGCGACGGGCAGCGCGGCCAGGAGTTCGTCGTCGTGGTGGACCGGCTGACCGACGAGAGCCACGCGCTGCTGACCGACCCGGACGACGGCTCCGCCGAGATCGCGTTCCTCCGCCCGTCGCCCGCGAGCGAGACCAGCCCGCTCGTCGCCTACGTCGCCACCGAGGCCGGACTGCCCCGCCGCGGGCTCGTCGCCCAGCCGGTCGGCCCGCACGGGTGGCGCGGCACACCCCGACGGATCCTCGAGCGCGCCGACGCCGAGCTCGAGTACCTCGACGCCGACGACGCCGGCCGCACGCTGCTGCTCGTCTGGAACGTCGACGGGCGCAGTGAACTCGACCTGCTCAACACCCACGACGCCTCCCGCACCCCGGTGCCGGACCTGCCCGGGTACGTCGTCACCGACCCGGTGCTGAGCCGCGACGGGCGGAGCGTCCTGCTCGCCGTCGAGGGGCCGACGCGACCCCGGGAACTGTGGCGGCTCGACACGAACGCACTCACCTGGAGCCGCGTGACCGACGTGCCCGCGCTGCCGGAGGTGCAGCTCGTCGAGCCGACGCTCGAGCGGTTCGCCGCGCGCGACGGACTGGAGCTGACCGGGTGGCTGTACCGGGCGGTGGAGCCGGCCGTCCCGGCGGCGGAGGCCGGTGTCACGACGCGGGACGTTCCTCCCGGCCCGCGCGCAGCGCTCGTGCACCTGCACGGCGGACCGGAGTCGCAGGAGCGACCCACGTTCTCCCCGCAGCACCAGGCGCTCGCCGCAGCGGGCGTCACCGTGTTCGCGCCGAACATCCGCGGGTCCTCCGGGTACGGCCGTGACTTCGTGCACGCCGACGACCTCGGCCTGCGGTGGAACGCCCTCGCCGACGTGGTGGACTGCGCGCGGTACCTCGTGTCGAACGGGTACGCGGACCGCTCGCGGGTCGCCGTCGAGGGCCGGTCGTACGGCGGCTACGCGACGCTCGCGTCCCTCGCCTTCACGCCCGACGTCTTCGCGGCGGGCGTCGCCGTGTGCGGGATGAGCGACTTCGCGACCTTCTACCGGGACACCGAGCCGTGGATCGCCTCGGCGGCGGCGACGAAGTACGGGCACCCGGAGGACGACGCGGACCTGCTCGCGGCGCTCTCCCCGATGCGGGCGGTCGACGACGTCGCCGCCCCCCTGCTCGTCGTGCACGGCGAGCTCGACACGAACGTGCCGATCGGCGAGGCGCACCAGGTCGTCGCCGCGCTGCGCGAGCGGTCCCACGACGTCGAGTACCTCGAGCTGGCCGGCGAGGGGCACGAGTACCGCCGTGCTCCGTCCCGTGCCCTGCTGGTCCGGCGGATGGTCGAGTTCGTGGCGGCGCGTCTGGCGTGATGCGCCCGCGCGGACCCGCTAGGTCCGCGACGCCGCGGGTGCCTGCTCGTCGGGAGCGACGCCCACGGTGACGGGCCGGAGCGCGTCGAGCTCGGGAGCCGGCTCGCCGAGGACCCGCCGGGCCAGGGCGTCGCCGAGCAACGGCCCCATCGTGAGGCCGGCCGCCCCGTAGCCCGTCGCCACGAACAGCCCGGCGTGACCGGGGACCGCGCCGACGACCGGCATCGCGTCGTCGGCGAGCGGTCGCAGGCCGACGCGGGTCTCCAGGACCGTCGCGTCCGCGAGTCCCGGTGCGATCGACAGCGCGTCGCGCAGGACCTGCAGCTGGCCGGCTGCGGTGACGCGCGCGTCGAAGCCGCTCCCGGTCTCGCGCGTGGCTCCGACCGCCACCCGCGAGCCGTCGAACGCCACGAGGTAGTGGTGGGACAGCGGGTGCACCGAGGGCCAGTGCGTCGTGTCGACGCCGGGCAGCGCGAGGTGCGTGATCTGGCCTCGCTGCGGGGCGACCGGCACCCGGACCCCGACCTCCGCGAGCAGGGCGGACGTCCACGCGCCGCCGGCGACGACGACGGCGTCCGCGTCGAGCACGGCGCCGTCCACCGTGACGCGTCCGGCGCCGAGCAGTGCCGCGCGTCCCCGGCGCCGGACCCCGCCGAGGCGTTCTCCCGCGTCGAGCAACGCGTCCCGCACGGTCCGGCCGTCGACGCGCCCGCCGCCCTCGATCCAGAGCGCGTCGAGGCCGGTCGCGAGCGGCGGGAAGAGCGCGCGGGCACGGTCCCCACCGATGCGCTCGACCCGGCCGACCACGTCCGGTCCGGCGGCGCGCCGTCGTTCCACGCGGGCCTCGGCCGCGTCGACCTCCGCCGGGTCCGCGTTCACCACGAGCGCCCCGCTCCGTCGGTGGCCGGTGCGCGTGACGCCGACCTCGGCCAGGCGTGCGAGGACCTCCGGCCAGTACGCCGCGCCGCGGACGTAGAGGTCGGCGAACGGGCCCTCGATCGCGGACGACCAGGGCTGCAGGATCCCGGCGCTCGCCGCGGTGGCCTGACCGGTCGCGCCGTCGTCGACGAGCGTGACGGACGCGCCCCGTCGTGCCAGGGCGAAGAAGGTGGCGGCGCCGGCGATGCCCGACCCGATGACGACGACGGACGGTGATCCCATGCAGCGATCCTGCCGGACTACACGCTGGGACGCGGTCCGGACCGGCCAGTTCGGGGGGTTGACCCGGCGGCGGAGCGCTCCGCACACTGTCTGCGCCGCGCAACGGACTGCTGCGGCTGGACGGACCAGGAGGGTCGGAACGTGCGCAAGGCATCCGTGACCGCAGGCGCGGTCGTGCTCGGGATGGTGGTGACGGCGATCGTCGCCTCGCCGGTGGTCGGTGAGCGCGCCGAGGCGGCGCCCACCTGTCGGGGGGACCGGATCACCGTCGCGGACCTCGCGACCGGGTGCGCGGTGTCCACCGGGACCGTGGTGCTGCCCGACGGTCGACGCTTCGCCGTCCCCGCACCGGGTTCCACCGTGTCGGCGTTGCCCGTCGCCGCGTCCGGGACGGCGGACGACGGGGACGTGTCGATCACGAACGCCGGGCGCGCGGGACTCGCCGTGCGGGTGGACCACGCGTGGACGGGGTCCGCCGCGGCGGTCCGGCAGGAGCGCGACGCCCTCCGGTCGCGACTGACGGCCACCCCGCAGGCGGCCACCGCGTCGAAGCCCTCGAGCTGCACGAACACGACGTTCACCCGGCTCGGGTTCCACTGGTCCGCGCCGGTCACGTGGCGGTACAACCCGACGGGGCAGAAGGTGTCCGGTGCAGCGACGATCCGGTCCGGCGCCGACGCGTGGACCGGCGCGATCGCGACGTGCGGCAGGAAGGTCACGTCGTCCGCATCCGAACGCTTCGCCGGGAACACCACCCAGGCGACCGGTGTCACCGCAGCGGGAGGGTGCGGCACGTCGAGCGGCGCCAGCGTCGTCGGCTGGGGGTCGCTGCCGTCCGGCACGCTCGCGGTGACCTGCGTCTGGTCGCGGTCCGGGGTCGCCGTCGAGGTCGACCAGCGGTACACGACCGGCCAGCAGTGGAACACCGCCACGACGTGCTCGGGCCCCCGGTTCGACCTGCGCGGGGTGGCCACGCACGAGTGGGGGCACGCGTTCGGGCTCGGGCACACCGCGCAGAACAGCGGGCTGGTGATGAAGCCGGCTGCGACCACGTGCGAGACGGGCCAGCGGACGCTCGGGCTCGGCGACCTGCGGGGGATCGACGCGCTCTACTGATCCGCGCGCCGGGGTGCGCGGGCATGCGGTCTCGCGGTCGCCCGCTCGCACTCGCGCGGTCCCACGATCGTCGATTCTCTAGGATCGACACATGTCGACGACCGTGCCCGGCTTCGGGACCGAGCGCATCACGCAGCTCGGTCTGCGCGACCGCGTCTACGACCGGGTGCTCGACGTCTTGATGGGTCACGACGTCGAGCCGGGCATGCGGCTGTCGATCGACGGGCTGGCCCGCACGCTCGGGGTGTCGCCGACCCCGGTGCGCGAAGCGCTCGTGCAGCTGGAGCGCACCGGCCTCGTCACCCGCGAGGCGAACAAGGGCTACCGCGTCGCGCCCCCGCTCGCCGGCGACCAGCTCGAGGCGCTCTTCGACGCGCGCCTCATCATCGAGAGCGGCGCCGTCGAACTCGCCGCCCGCGGTGACGTCGCGTCGCTGTGCTCGCGGCTCGCGGCCGCGCTCGAGGAGCAGGCGGCGGTGGCTGACGAGGTCGCGGCCATCGGGGCCGAGGACGCGCCCGAGGAGCTCATGGCCCGCTTCTTCCGGAGCGACTGGCAGTTCCACCAGGTGCTGTTCGACGCCACGCGGAACCCGTTCCTCGAGGAGATGTCCGAGATCATCACGACCCGTGTCCACCGGATGCGGCAGATCGTCGAGGGCGGCGGTGACGACACGGCCCGCGCGGTCGCGGAGCACCGGGCGATCCTCGATGCGCTGACGACGGGGCCGTCGGAGGCCGTGACGGCGATGCGGTCACACCTGGAGGCCGTGCGCGTCCGGTCGCGCGCCGACGCCACGCACACCGGCTGACCGGGAGGGGTTGCGTTCCGGAGCAGCACGAGTATCTTTCCTATAGGAAAGAGGTTCAGCGCTGAACCGATCATGCGAAGGAGCATCCCGTGAGCACACCGCAGGACTGGGTCGACCAGGACTGGAACCCCGAGTCGTGGACGTCCGACACCTGGCCGATCGCCACGTGCCTGCACGGGTTCCCTCCGGTCACCCGTGACGGCGTCGCCTTCCACGACGCGGACCCCGAGGTCTGGGACGACGTCTTCGCGCAGATCGAGGCCGTCGGCTTCTCGCTCGCGGAACTCGCCGACAGCCACATCCGCCCGGCCGACCTCGAGCGGTCGCGACGGGACGAGCTCTTCGCGATCGCGAAGGCGCACGGCGTGGGCATCCCCTCGGTGCACCTGCAGCGCAGGAGCATCGTCCAGCCCGGGCACGAGGAGGACAACCTCGCCTACGCCCACCGCACGATCGATGCGGCAGCCGAGTGGGGCATGCAGGTCTTCTCGACCGGTCTGCACCAGCCGTTCAACGACGCGCAGCGGGCTGCCCTGTGGTTCTGGACGGCGCAGGGGCCGAAGGACCCGGACGACCCCGAGGTCCGTCGGGCCGCGGTCGCGCGGCTGCGCGAGCTGGGCGAGCACGCCGCGTCGGTGGGGCTGCCGATGGCGCTCGAGCTCTACGAGGACACGTACCTCGGAACCGCGGACAGCGCCGTGCGCCTGATCGAGGAGATCGGCCTCGACACCGTCGGGCTCAACGCCGACGTCGCCAACCTCATCCGACTGCACCGGCCGGTGGAGGACTGGAAGGAGCTGTTCGCGAAGACGCTGCCGTACACGAACTACCTCCACGTGAAGAACTACACGCGCGACGAGGCCGCCGACGGCAGCTGGGCGACGAGCGTGCCGAGCACCATGGAGACGGGCCTCATCAACTACCGCCAGGTCCTCCGCGACGCCGTCGCCGACGGGTTCCGCGGGATCGTCATGACGGAGCAGTACGGCGGGGACAGCCTCGGCGTCTGCGCCACCAACCAGCAGTACATCCGGTCCGTCCTGGCCACCTCCGTGGTCGGGGCGACGAAGCAAGGAGTCCACCGATGAGCACCCTCGACATCGCCGTCGTCGGGTCCGGCTACATGGGCGGCGGGATCGCCCAGGTCCTCGCCCTCGCCGGCCACACCGTCCGGATCGCGGACGTGTCCGCCGAGATCGCCGCGTCCAACCGGGCCCGGCTCATCACCGAGACGGAGCAGTTCGTCGCGGACGGCCTGTTCCCCGCGGACGCCGTCTCGCGCGTCGACGCGCACCTCAGCGCCGCCGCCTCGATCGAGGAAGCGGTCGCAACGGCCGACTTCATCGAGGAGGCGGTACCGGAGAAGCTCGAGATCAAGCACGCGACCCTGCGCCGGATCAGCGAGGCCGCCCGCCCCGATGCCGTGATCGGCTCGAACACGTCGACGATCCTGATCGAGTCGCTGGCCGAGGCCGTCGTGGGCCCGGAGCGGTTCCTCGGCGTGCACTTCTCGAACCCGGCACCGTTCATCCCCGGCGTCGAGCTCATCCCGCACCCGACCACGGACGAGCACGCGATCGCGGTCGGCGAGACGGTCGTCGCCGCGACCGGCAAGCAGTCGGCGCGGGTGAAGGACTCGACTGGGTTCGTCCTGAACCGCCTGCAGTACGCGCTGTTCGAGGAGGCCACGAAGATCGCCGACGAGGGCATCGCGAGCCCCGACGACATCGACACCATCGTCCGGACCACCTTCGGGTTCCGCCTGCCCTTCTTCGGCCCGTTCGCCATCGCGGACATGGCCGGGCTCGACGTCTACGCGTTCTGCTTCGAGTCGCTGCAGACCCGCTGGCCGGAGCGCTTCGCGACCCCGCCGTCGCTGCAGCAGCACGTCGACGCCGGTGAACTCGGCACGAAGTCCGGCGCGGGCTACCTCCAGGTGCCCGCCGACCGCACGCCGGAGCTCGTCGCCTACCGGAACCGGGCGTACGTGGCGATGCAGAAGCTCCTCGACGAGCTCGGCCCGGCGCCGATCCACTGAGGGGGACGACCATGAGCGAGAACGTCCAGAGCAGGACCGTCGTCCTCACCGGTGCCGCCTCGCCCCGGGGCATCGGGCGCGCCACCGCACACCACCTGGCCGAGGCCGGGTGGGACGTCGGCATCATCGACCTCGACCAGTCGGCGAGCGAGCAGGTCGCCGCCGAGATCCACGAGCAGCACGGCGTCCGAGCGGTCGGCGTCGGCGCGGACGTCGCCGACGAGTCCGCCGTCCGCACCGCGTTCGACACGATCGAGGCCGGGCTCGGCCAGGTCACCGCGCTGGTGAACCTCGCCGGGGTCTCCTCGGCGCACGCCTACCTCGACCTGCCCGAGGGGGAGTGGCACCGGGTGCTCTCGATCAACCTCGACGGCGTGCACTTCGCGAGCCTGCGGGCAGCGGAGTCGATGGTGCGGAGCGGGTACGGGCGCATCGTCAACCTGTCCTCGGTCTCCGCGCAGCGCGGCGGTGGCACGTTCAGCAAGACGCCCTACACGGTGGCGAAGGCCGGCGTGATCGGCCTGACCCGTGGCCTGGCGCGCGAGCTCGGCCCGCGCGGCGTCACGGTCAACGCGATCGCCCCCGGCCCGATCGACACGGACATCATGGGCGGCACCCTCTCCGAGGAGCGGAAGGCCGAGATGGCCGCCGACGGCGTGCTGCCGCGCATCGGTACTCCGCGGGACATCGCCGCCGCGATCGCCTACCTGATCAGCGAGGACGCCGGGTTCGTCACCGGCCAGACGCTGAACGTCGACGGCGGCCTGTACATGCACTAGGGCCAGCCGCCCGCGGGGCGTGCGCCGACCGTGCGACGCGACCCGCGCCTCCCGTCCGACCGGTCGACAGCCCGACCGCCGGACACCCCGAGAACCGCACCGTGCTCGCAAAGGAGCGAACCCGTGTCCCTTCCCCCTGCCCCCGCGCTCGGGTCGACGAACGACCCCGGGCTGCGATCAGCCATCGCCAAGGCGACGAAGCACCTCATGCCGATGCTCGTCATCCTGTACTTCGTCGCCTTCCTCGACCGCACCAACGTCGGCTTCGCCGAAGAGGCCCTCAGCGTCGACCGGAACATCTCCGACGCCGCGTTCGCGCTCGGCGCCGGCATCTTCTTCATCGGCTACGCGATCTTCGAGATCCCGTCGAACCTGCTCCTCAAGCGGCTCGGGGCGCGGTTCTGGCTCGCCCGCATCGCGATCACCTGGGGCATCGTCGCCGCGCTGTTCGCCTTCACGACGAACGACACGATGTTCATCGTCCTGCGGTTCATCCTCGGCGTGACCGAGGCCGGGCTGTTCCCGGGCGTGATCATGTACCTGTCGGAGTGGTTCCCGAACAAGGTGCGCGTGCGGATGTTCGCGATCTTCTACCTGGCGCAGCCGTTCTCGCAGATGATCGGTGCCCCGCTCTCCGGCGGCCTGATCAGCTTCGGCGACCAGGCCACCCCGTTCCACGGCTGGCAGGTGATGTTCGCCGGCGAGGGCGTCCTCGCCGTGCTGGCCGGCATCGCGGCCCTCGTGTTCCTGACGAACAGTCCGCAGCAGGCGAAGTGGCTCGAGCCGGGGGAGAAGCAGTCCCTCACCGCCGCGATGGCCCGCGAGGACACGGCGCGCAGCGAGGACGGACCCACGGGGATATGGAAGGCGATGGCCAGCGGCCGCGTCTGGTACTTCACGATCATCTACTTCTGCCTGCAGGTCGCCGTCTACGGCACCACGTTCTACCTGCCGCAGCAGGTGTCGGCGCTGCTCGGGCAGGACGTCGGCTGGCAGGTCGGGCTCGTCGCGGCGATCCCGTGGCTCGTGGGGCTCGTCGCCTGCTACCTCGTCGGGTCGCGGGCGGACACGGTCGGCCGTCGCCGTCGCTGGGGCACCCTGTTCTACGTCACGACGGGCCTGTCGATCCTCGGGTCGGCGTGGGCCGGCGCGAACGGGCAACCGGTCCTCGGCATCCTGTTCATCACGCTGGCGGTCGCGAGCTTCCTGGCGGTCGGCCCGATCACCTGGGCCTACCCGACGGCGTTCCTGACCGGTGCCGCCGCCGCCGCGGGCATCGGCCTGATCAACTCGCTCGGCAACCTGGGCGGCTTCGTCGCGCCGATCATGCGCACCGCGATCAACGAGGTGGTCCCCACGGACAGCGGGGCGTTCGGCATCGTGTCGCTCGGGGTCCTGGCGTTCGTCGCCGCCGCGATGATCTTCGGCACGAAGTTCTTCCGCGGCGCGAAGGCCGACGAGCTGCTCGACACCACGCACGTGCGCACCCAGGGAGACCGACGATGACCCGACTGTTCAACGACCCCGCGGACTTCGCGGACGAGGCCACCGACGGCTTCGTCGCCGCCAACGCACGGTGGGTGCGGAAGGTGCACGGCGGGGTCGCCCGCGCCACGACTAGCCCCGAGGGGACCGTCGCGGTCGTCATCGGCGGCGGCTCCGGGCACTACCCGGCCTTCGGCGGTCTGGTCGGGCACGGCCTGGCTGCGGGCGCGGCCCTCGGCAACCTGTTCGCGAGCCCCAGTGCGCAGCAGGTCGCCGGGGTGGCGAAGGCCTCGGAGCACGGCGGCGGTGTCCTGCTCAGCTACGGCAACTACGCCGGTGACGTGCTGAACTTCGACGCGGCGGCGCGCACCCTCGAGGCGGAGGGCATCCGGGTCCGCACGGTCCGCGTCACCGACGACGTGGTCAGTGCACCGTCCGACCAGGCCCACGAACGACGCGGCATCGCGGGCGACCTCTGCGTCTTCAAGGTCGCCGGTGCCGCCGCGGAGCGGGGTGACGACCTCGACGCGGTGACGGCCGTCGCCACGCGGGCGAACGACCGCACCCGGTCGTTCGGCGTCGCGTTCTCCGGCTGCTCCCTGCCCGGCGCCGACGAACCGCTCTTCACGGTGCCGGAGGGCCGCATGGCGATCGGGATGGGCATCCACGGGGAGCGGGGCATCGACGAGACCGACGTGCCGACCGCGTCCGGGCTGGCAGAACTGCTCGTGGCCCGGCTCCTCGACGAGCTGCCGGACGGTGTGCGCCCGGAGGGTGCGCGGGTCGTACCGGTCCTGAACGGGCTCGGCAGCGTCAAGTACGAGGAGCTCTTCGTCGTCTACGGGGCGGTGCAGCGGCTGCTCGCCGACGCCGGCGTGGTCGTCGTGGAACCGGAGGTCGGGGAGCTGGTGACGAGCTTCGACATGGCCGGTGTGTCGCTGACGCTGTTCTGGCTCGACGACGAACTCGAAGCCCTGTGGGCGGCGGCGGCCGACACCCCGGCGTACCGCAAGGGCGGCGCGGTCGCCGAGGACCGCGTCGACCCGTCGGTGGCCGCGGCGGACGAGGCCGCCCGGGCGATCGGCCCGGCGAGCGACGACTCCCGCGTCGCCGCCGCCCGCGTGCGTGCCGGCTTCGCAGCCGTCCGCGCCGTCGTCGACGAGCACGCCGACGAACTCGGCCGCATCGACGCCGTCGCCGGCGACGGCGACCACGGCATCGGCATGCAGCGCGGGGCGCACGCCGCCGACGACGCCGTGGCCGACGCGCTCGGGCGCGGTGCGGGCGCGGGGACCGTCCTGCGGATCGCCGCCGACGCCTGGTCCGACAAGGCCGGTGGCACGTCCGGTGCGATCTGGGGCGCCGCCCTGGAGGCGCTGGCTCGCGTGGTCGGGGACGACGAGCGTCCGACGGCCGCCACCGTCCAGGGCGCGGTGCACGCCGCGACCGAGGCGGTCCTGGCCTTCGGTGCCGTCCCGGGCGACAAGACGATGGTCGACGCCCTCGTCCCGTTCGACGACGTCCTCCGCGACCGCATCGACGCCGGGACGCCGCTGCCCGACGCCTGGGCGGCGGCGGTCGCCGCGGCACGCGAGGCCGCGGACGCCACGGCGGACCTGCTGCCACGGAAGGGCCGTGCGCGCACCCACGCCGAGCAGGCCGTCGGGACGGCCGACCCCGGCGCGCGGTCGTTCGCGCTCATCGTCGAGGCCGTCGCCCCGTGATCACCGTCGGGGTGTCGCTGAAGATGTACTTCTCGCACGCGCGCACGCTCACCTGGGCGGCCGCGGTCGGCGACCTCGCTCGACGCCACCCGGCGGTCCGGTCCGGCGCCGTCGAGGTGTTCGTGGTCCCCACCTTCCCGGCCCTGGTGCCGGTCCGCGAGGTGCTCGGTGACGCCCCGGTGCTCCTCGGCGCACAGGACCTGTCGTGGGCCGACGCGGGGCCGTACACGGGCGAGGTCTCCGGGGCCGAGCTCCGCGAGATCGGCGTCGACCTCGTCGAGATCGGCCACGCGGAACGACGTTCCCTGTTCCACGAGACCGACGACGACGTCGCGCGGAAGGTGCACGCCGCGTACCGCAACCACCTCCGTCCCCTGGTCTGCGTCGGCGAGGTGACGCGTTCCTCCGCCCCGGACGCGACCGCGGTCGTGACGGCACAGCTCGACCGGGCCGTCGCGACGGCGGCAGCGGCCGGACAGGTCGGACCGCTGACCGTCGCGTACGAGCCGGTCTGGGCCATCGGCGCCCCGGCTCCGGCGCCCGACGACCACATCGTGGACGTCCTCGCCGGGGTGGAGGAGCACCTCGCCGCCCGACCGGGACTCGCCGGGTCCCGGGTGGTCTACGGCGGCAGTGCCGGGCCGGGTCTCCTCACCCGCGGCGAGGGGCGGATCCGCGGCCTGTTCCTCGGGCGCTCCGCGCACGACCCCGCTGCTGTCGCGACGGTCCTCGACGAGGCGGCCGCGCTCGGCTGAGCTCGTCGCAGGCGCCGAGGGTCGTGCTCGCCCGAGCGGTCGTGCACGCTGCGCGGGCCGCGCTCAGGCGAGCTGGTCGCGCACGCTCCGCGGCGCGCGCCCGAGGAGCCCGCCGAGGAGCGGATCGGTGCCGGCGAACGTCCCGGCCGCCGCGGCCTGGTACATGCCGAGCAGGAAACCGACCATGTGCGGGTCCTGCCCGCTCGCGACCGCGCGGTCGCGCCAGGCGTCCTCGCCGAGCACCTCGAACCCGACCGGACGATCGGTCGTCTCGGAAGCGAGGCGGGCCAGGTCCGCGAAGGTCGGGGCCTCCGGTGCCGTGAGCGTGAGCGGCCCGTCGGCGGGGCGTCCGTCGAGCAGGATGCGTGCGGCGGCCTCGGCCGCGTCCTCGCGCGCCGTCCACGACACGGGCCCGTCCGCGGGCACGGACACGGTGCCGGTCTGGCGCCACGGACCCATCAGCCACGTCGTGCTGTGTGCGTAGAAGCCGTTCCGGAGGCTCGTCCACCGCAGACCGGAGGCGCGGAGCAGGTCCTCCGTCGCCGCGTGGTCGGCGCCCGGTCGGAACGGCGAGCTGTGCGCTGCGCCCTGGTGGCTCGTGTAGAGGACGTGCCCGACCTCCGCGGCGACCGCTGCGTCGACGGCGGCGCGGTGCAGGGCGACGGCATCGGCGGTCGGGTCGCTCGAGGAGACGAGCAGGAGCTGGTCGGCGCCGGCGAACGCCGCGGGCAGGGTCTCCGGTTCGGCGTAGTCGCCGCGGCGGACCTCGACCCCGCGGTCGGCGAAGCGGGCGGCCTTCGCAGGGTCGCGGGCGACGACGACGAGCTCTTCTGGATCGACGTGCTCGAGGAGGTGGTCCGTGGTGGCTCCGTTGAGGGCGCCGGTGGCGCCGGTGATGACGATCATGGTGGGCTCCGTATCATTGGTAACTGATTAGTGGTAGCAACGGTAACACAGCGCTACCAGCGGGTTGTTATCGTTGTTCCGTGATCGACCAGGGAACGGTGCGCGACGAGACCAGGACGCGGGTCGTCGAGGCCGCGGCGTCGTTGTTGCGCGAGCAGGGCGTGTCCGCCGTCACCACCCGCGCGGTCGCCGAGGCCGCTGCCGTCCAGGCGCCGACGATCTACCGGCTCTTCGGCGACAAGGACGGACTGCTCGAGGCCGTCGCGGAGCACGCGATGACGACGTTCGCGGCCGTGAAGGCCGAGGCGGTGCGGGCTGCCGGCGAGGCGGACACCGACCCCGTCGAGGACCTCCGCACCGGCTGGGACATGACCATCGCGTTCGGTCTGGCGAACCCGGACCTCTTCGTGCTGCTCGCGGACCCCGCTCGCGGCAGACGGTCGGCGGCTGCCCGCGCCGGGACGGCCCTGCTCGCCGAGCGCATCCACCGCGTCGCGGTCGCCGGCCGGTTGGCCGTCCCGGAACGCCGGGCGGTCGACCTCGTGCACGCCGCCGGGACGGGTGCCGTCCTGGCGATCCTGTCGGCCCCGGTCGACGACCGGGACCCCGCCCTGGCCGGTGAGGCGCTCGAGGCCGTGCTCGGACGCATCCTCGTGCCGTCACCGGAGTGGGCGGCGGCCCCAGCGCGCGAAGCGGACGCGGCGGACGCCGTGGACGGAGACGCGGCGAACCGGCCGGGCCACGCCGTGACGAGCGCCGCGATCACCCTCCGCGCCGCAACGGCCGACCTCGACGCGCTGTCGCCGGCCGAGCGGTCCATGCTCGCCGAGTGGCTCGACCGCGTGGTCCGACGCCGCTAGGCCTCGCCCCGAGCCCCGGCCAGCCCGTGGTCGTGCGCGTACACCACGAGTTGCACCCGGTCGCGCAGGGCGAGCTTGCCGAGGATGCTCGAGATCTGCGTCTTCACGGTCGACTCGGTGACGAACTCCTTCGCCGCGATCTCCGCGTTCGACAGGCCGCGCGACGCCCAGCCGAAGACGATCCGCTCCCGGTCGGTCAGCGTCTGGAACTCGTGCGGCTGCGGCGCCGGCGCCCGTTCGACGTCGGCGCCGAAGAGCTGGGACAGGTCGTTCGGGGCGATCACCGAGCTGCCCTCGAACACGGCGCGCACCGCTGCGAAGAGGAACGGCGGCGTGGTGTCCTTCAGCAGGAAGCCGCTGGCACCGAGGCGGATCGCCGTCGCCGCCGCCGGGTCGAGGCCGAACGTGGTGAGCACGACGACGCGGGGGAGTGGGCCCGGCACCGCCCCGGAGAACAGCTGCCGGACGGTCTCGACGCCGTCCATGCCGGCCATGCGCATGTCGAGCAGCACCACGTCGGGGCGCAGGTCCGGGATCAGTGCGAGGGCCTCGGCGCCGTCGGAGGCCTCGCCCACGACGACCATGTCGTCCTGGGCGTCGAGCACGACGCGTAGCCCCGCGCGGAACAGTGCCTGGTCGTCGGTCAGCAGGATGCGGATCGGTTCGGTCATCGGATGGTCCCCCCATGGACGTCGAACGGGATGCGGGCGCGTGCGGAGAACACGTCGTCCAGGACGGCGGCGTCGAACGACCCGCCGAGTGTGGTGAGCCGCGACTGCATGCCGCTGAGGCCCCGGCCGGAGCCCCGCGTGCTCGGTACCGGCGAGGACGCATCGACGACCAGGTTCTCGACCTCGAGCACGAGGTCGGCGCTCCGCCACGTCTCGCGGACGGTCACCGGCCGACCCGGTGCGCCGTGCCGGAGGGCATTGGTCAGCATCTCCTGCAGGACACGGCGTGCCGCCGTCCCGCTGTCCGGCCCGAGCACCACGGGAGCGCCGCGTCGGCTGTGGTCCACCTCGACGCCGGCCTCGCGGATGCCCTGCACGATCTCGTCGAGGGACCCGGGGTCGGCGTCCGTACCCGAGCCGTCGATGTGGCCGAGGACCTGCCGGACCTCGACGAGGGAGCTCCGCGCGGTGCTGGCGATGGTGGCGCTGACCTCGCGGATGCGGGCCTCGTCGTCGAGGAACGGCACGGAGTCGGCCTGCGCGATGATCACGGCGAGCGAGTGTCCGACCACGTCGTGCACGTCCCGGGCGATGTCTGCGCGGATGCGCTCCGACTCCGCGACGTCGATCGCCCGGGTGGCGGTGGCGGCCGCCTCGGTGGCGACGGCCTCGGCGCGGAATGCCGCGGCCTCGGCGTCCGCCCGCCGTTCGGACTCGCGGTCGCGGGATCGGAACGCCCGGAGCGCGACCCCGCCGGCCCAGACGCCGAGGAGCGCGGTCGACGGCGCCGCCATCGCGAGGAAGGCCTGGTCGGGCGGTCCGTTGATGAGCACGAGGAACCGGAAGCCGGTCGAGGCGAGGTAGAGCGTCGCTCCGACACCGGCGACGAGCGCGAGCACGCCGGAGGCCACGACCTCGCCGCGGGTGCCCACCACGGCGGTCGTCCCGATGACGACGAACATCGCGAGGTCGACGAGCGACGGGCGCTCGCCGCCGCCCACCTGGATGGTCCCGAGCACCACGACCATCGCCATCGCCGAGGTCGGCGACACCCGCCGCAGGGCGATCGCCGCGGCCGCCGCGAGGACCGCGAGCAGGCTCGCGTGCTGCAGTTCGAGGTCGATGGGCAGCAGGAACACGAACGCGGCGAGCACCGCCCAGGCCACGTCGATGACGATCGACCGCCCGGCGAGCGGCCGGATGAACGCGCGCCGGTCCGTCACGGGTCGATCATCGCACGCGACCGCGGACCGGCGGTCACGGGGTCGGCGACATCGCGACGAGCGCGATGGCGGTGACGACGACGATGGCCGCGCAGGTCAACAGGGTGGCGATCGTGTGCTTGGTCGAGGTCTCCATGACACCAGCATCGGCAAGCGGGGACCACCACGCATCGGACCAGGGGCGGAAGGCGTTCATCCCCCAGGAGGAAAGGCGACCGGCCGCCGGACCGAGGGGCGAGAGGCCGGGAGGTGCGGGGCGGGCCCGCACCGCGCCTCCCGGCTGCAGCGGGGGACCGCGACCAGCCGGCGATCCAGCCGTCCGCGTGATCCGGCCACGCCGACCGCGTCATCCGTCCAGTCCGTACGGGTACTCAGAGTCGTCGGCCGACCATCACGCGTGCAACCCGCAGAACGTTTCAGACGAACCGATCCGCAGAAGGAGCACGATTTGTACTTCCACAAGCAAGAACTCCAGTTCAAGGCGACGCCGGAGAAGCCCGACGCCGTCTACGCCCGCAAGCTGCAGGAGGTGCTCGGCGGCCAGTACGGCGAGATCTCCGTCGCGCTGCAGTACCAGTTCCAGGCCTGGAACATGCACATGCCCGGCAAGTACCGCGACCTCGTGTTCGGCATCGGCGCCGAGGAGATGGGGCACGTGGAGATGCTGGCGACGATGATCGCCCAGCTGCTCGAGAAGTCGCCGCTCGGCATCACCGAGGACGCCCTGCAGGACGACCCGACGGTCGCGGCGATCGTCGGCGGCACCGACGTGCAGCACGCCATCGTCGCCGGCGCCGGGGCCCGCCCCGTGGACAGCAACGGCAACCCGTGGCAGGGCTCGTACATCACGGCCAGCGGCAACCTGCTCGCCGACTTCACGGCGAACGAGAACGCGGAGATGCAGGGGCGCGTGCAGGCGGCGCGGCTCTACCACATGACCGACGACAAGGGCGTCCGGGACCTCCTCGGCTTCCTCATCGCCCGTGACACCATGCACCAGAACATGTGGGCGTCGGCGGCGGCGGAGCTGCGCGAGAAGGGCATCGAGGACTTCCCGGTGCCGAACAAGTTCCCGCAGTCGAAGGAGCACACCGAGTTCAGCTACCAGTACCTGAACTTCTCCGACGGCGCCGAGGCCGGCGACGGCCCGTGGGCGAGCGGCCCCTCGTTCGACGGGAAGGGCGAGTACTCGTACCACGACGGACCCACCTCGTCGGTGCCGATGCCGCCGCCCACCCACCCGGACTCGCGGTTCTACGGCACGACCGAACTGCCGAACATCGTCGAGAAGGCGGCAGGCGCTGTGCAGGACAAGCTCAACAAGGAGTGAGACGACGACGGAGCCGGGCCCGACGCACGAGGTGCATCGGGCCCGGCTCCGTCGGTCTGGTCACCGGTGTGACCGGTCCGGTTCCCCGGCCAGGGCGAAGGACGCCGTGTCGGTGTCCTCGGGAGCGCCGGGGGACTCGAACACGTCCCAGTACGCCCGCGCGGCGCTCCAGCCCGCGACGAGCAGGACGGTCCCCGCGACGGCGGCGATCCACGGCAGCAGGAGCGAGTGCTCCCACGCGTGCGGCGCAGCGACCCACGTGAGGAACTCGCCCGTCACACTGCCCGTCGCTCCGAGCAGGACCGCACTGCGCCGATCGAGACTCGACAGGGTCAGTGCGAGCGTCACGACCAGCGCGGCGACGAGGGCGTCGACGGCGGCGAGCACGGCGCCCCCTACTGGTCGCCGGCGCCGACCGCGAGCTGCTCGCGGCCTCCGCCGGTGGTGACGGCGATCTTGCGCGGCTTCGCCGACTCCTTCACCGGGATCGTGACGCTGAGCACGCCGTTGTCGTACCCGGCGGTGATGCGCTCCGCGTCGAGCCCGTCGCCCAGCGTGAGCTGCCGGACGAACGTGCCCGGCTGGCGCTCACGCGTGATCCACTGCGAGCCCTCGGGGGCACCGAGGGTCCGCTCGGCGCGGATGGTCAGGACCGACCCGTCCACGTCGATGTCCACCGAGCCCGGGTCGATGCCCGGCAGGTCGACGTCGAGGACGTAGTGGTCGCCGGAGCGGTAGAGGTCCATCGGCATCGAGCGTGGGCCGGCGCCGGCCAGCAGCGAGCCGGCGAGTCGGTCCAGTTCACGGAACGGGTCGAAGTTCATCGTCATCGGAATCAACTCCTTCGGTGTGGTGGTTGAGTCCCCTCGACTCAACTGCCAACCGTTCTAGCACTCGACCCTCAGGAGTGCCAAGAGCTGGCTCGGAAGATGCTCGGAACCGGTCAGCTCACCTGCCCCGAGCGCGCGCCGGACCACAGGTCGACGTCCAGGACGCCGCGCGAGTGCTCGTCGATCCGGGCGAGCTCCTCTGCGGTGAAGGAGCGGTTGTCGAGCGCGGCGACGTTCTGCTCGAGCTGCTCCACGCGCGACGCCCCGATCACGAGCGAGGTCACGCGCTCGTCCCGCAGGGCCCAGGCGAGGGCGAGCTGCGCCAGGGTCTGGCCGCGCTCCTCGGCCAGGGCGTTCAGGGCGCGGAGGTGGTCGACGACGTCCGGCGTGATCGTCCCGGCGTCGAGCGACTTCCCGGCGGCGGCACGCGAGTCGGCGGGCACCCCGTCGAGGTACCGGCTGGTGAGCAGCCCCTGCGCCAGGGCGGTGAAGCCGATGACGCCGAAGCCGAGCTCACCGGCGGCGTCGAGGAGTCCCTCGTCCTCGATCCAGCGGTTCAGCATCGAGTACGACGGCTGGTGGATGAGCAGCGGGGTCCCGAGGTCGCGCAGGATCGCGGCGGCCTGGCGCGTCCGGTCGGCGTCGTACGAGGAGATGCCGACGTAGAGCGCCTTGCCCTGCTGCACGGCGGCGTGGAGCGCCCCCATGGTCTCCTCGAGCGGCGTCGACGCGTCGAGCCGGTGCGAGTAGAAGACGTCGACGTAGTCGAGGCCGGTCCGCTGCAGGGACTGGTCGAGTGAGGCGAGCACGTACTTGCGCGACCCGCCGCCCTGCCCGTACGGCCCCGGCCACATGTCCCAGCCGGCCTTCGTCGAGACGACCATCTCGTCGCGGTAGGGCCGGAAGTCCTCGCGCATCAGGCGGCCGAAGTTCACCTCGGCGGCACCGTACGGCGGGCCGTAGTTGTTCGCGAGGTCGTGGTGGGTGATGCCGAGGTCGAAGGCGCGGCGGCTGATCGCGCGCTGCTGCTCGAACGGCACGTCGTCACCGAAGTTGTGCCAGTACCCGAGGGACAGCAGCGGGAGGTCGAGACCGGAGTGTCCGGTCCGGCGGTAGGACATGGCGTCGTAGCGGTCGTCGGCTGCGGTGTAGGTCATCGGAGGGTCTCCTCGTCGTCGGGGCGTCCCCATCCTGCCGTGTCCACCGGATGACACCGGTGTAGTTCGGTGCGCTAACCGTACAGAACGCGAATAGTTCGTTGCACTGATCGTTCACTTCGTGAAACAGTTGCGACCGTCCGATCAGGACAGCAGCGAAGCAGGAAGGCGGGATTCAGCATGCACAGCACGTACACCGGGATGCCGCGTCAGACACGGCTCAGCGGCACCCACACCCGCGTGGGCCTGACCGACCCCGCCGTCATCGACGCCTACGTCGAGCGCCGCATCCAGGACCCCTCGCTCCTGTCCGGACGCTCCGAGCCGTCGTACGCGGACTTCTTCTCCGTCCCGGCGTAGAACTGCAGTCGTACCGCACGTCCGCAAGGCAGAGAGACCACCCGACACATGCCGTTGACCGTCGTCCGTCGTGAGCACATGCACCTCTACGCCCGGGAACCCCGGTCGCGTGCCGCAAAGGTCGCCGTGGACGCCCTGCTCCGGCTCCAGCACGCCGAGGAGCAGCAACTCGAGCAGGCCCGTTCCGAGAGCGGTCTGACGAAGAACGAGTTCCTCACCGTCCGCTACATGCTGCAGGCGCACCGCGACGGCCGGGCCATGGGGCCGAAGGACCTCGCGGTCATGCTCAACGTGTCGAACGCGTCGGTGACGAAGATCGTGGACGGCCTCGCCGAACGGGACTACCTCGTCCGCGTGCCGCACCCCACGGACCGGCGTGCCCAAGTGCTCGAGCCGACCGTGCAGGCGGCGAAGAAGATCGACGCGTCCTACGCCCGCTTCCACGAAGCCGTGGTCGAGGTGATGGACCACCTCTCGGACGACGAGAACGACGTCCTCGCCCGGTGCCTGGCGCAGATCACCGAGGCGCTGGCGGACGGGATCCCGACCCCGGTCGACGAGTACACCGTCGACCCGGAGGGCGACGCGGAGCCGAACGACTCCTGACCGGAGCCGGCGCGGACGGGCCGCCACGCGCCTCCCGGAAAAAACCTTCCAGCGGTAAGTTGGCAGGATGACGCACCCCGCCGACGACGACGTGGCCCCGCCGCGACGCGGCGGGTACCGGAAGGGTGCCGAGCGGCGCGCGCAGATCCTGGACGAGATGATCCGCATGGTCGCCGACCACGGCGTCGACGCGTCGTCCCTGCGGTCCGTGGCGGACGCCCTCGGCATCACCCACGCCGCACTGCGGCACTACTTCCCGAGTCGCGACGAACTCCTGCTGGCCGTCTACCGCGAACACGAGGTGCGGGAACAGAGCGCTCCGGAGCGGATGAAGTCGGCCATCGGCGACATGCGCGACAGCGCCTCGCGGAACCGCGACGTGCCGGGACTCGTGCAGCTCTACACGACCCTCGCTGCCGATGCCGTGCAGGAGGGCCACCCCGCGACGCGGGAGTTCATGCGCGAGCGGTTCACCCGCCTCCGGGCCGACCTGGCCGCGCTGATCGAGGCCGACCAGGCCTCCGGCCGCATCCGGGGTGACCTGGACCCCGTCGACCTGGCCTCGCTGAGCATCGCCGCGTCGGACGGGCTGCAGGTGCAGTGGCTGCTCGACCCCGACGCGGTCGACGGTGAACGGGTGCTCCGGCTGCTCGAGCGCATCGTCCCGCCCGCCGACTGAACGGCACCGGCACGACGTGCTTCGTCCGTCCTGCGCACCTCGACGCCTGCGGGGTACGTCGGCGGACCGGCGGCACAGCGACCGGCCGGTAGAACGGCACCATGACCACTTCCACGCGCACCCCGCTCGGCGTCACGCTCGTCGACGGAGGCGCCAACGTCGCCCTGTTCTCGAGCACCGCTGAGCGCGTCGAGTTCTGCACCTTCGACGACGACGGCACCGAGCACCGCACCGAGCTCCGGAACCGTACCGGCTACACCTTCCATGACGTCGTCCCCGGCGTGGCCGTCGGCACCCGCTACGGCTTCCGGGTGCACGGTGCGTGGGACCCGGCGAACGGCCTCCGCCACAACGCCGCGAAGCTGCTGCTCGACCCCTACGCCACCGCCGTCGACGGCTCGTACGAGTGGGGCCAGGCCCTGTTCGGCCACGACATGGACGACCCGGAGCAGATCGACGAGACCGACTCGGCCAGCGCCATGCCGAAGTCCGTCGTCGCCGACCGCGAGTTCGACTGGGGTGGAGACGCGCTCCTGCACACCCCCTCCGCCGACACCGTCGTCTACGAGGTCCACGTCAAGGGCTTCACGAAGCAGCACCCGGACGTGCCCGAGGAGATCCGCGGTACCTACGCCGGTCTCGCGCATCCCGCCGCGATCAAGCACCTGACCGACCTGGGCGTCACGGCGGTCGAGCTGCTGCCGACGCACCAGTTCGTGCAGGACTCGACGCTCGCCGACAAGGGCCTCCGCAACTACTGGGGCTACAACAGCATCGGCTTCTTCGCCCCGCACGACGAGTACTCGTCCTCGGGCACGGCCGGCCAGCAGGTCACCGAGTTCAAGGAGATGGTCAAGGCCCTGCACGCCGCCGGGCTCGAGGTCATCATGGACGTGGTCTACAACCACACCGCCGAGGGCAACCACATGGGCCCCACGCTGTCCTTCAAGGGCATCGACAACGCCTCGTACTACCGGCTGGTCGAGGGCGACGAGGGCAACTACTTCGACACCACCGGCACGGGCAACAGCCTCAACGTCTCGCACCCGTCCGCGCTCGGGCTGATCACGGACTCGCTCCGCTACTGGGTCGAGGAGATGCACGTCGACGGCTTCCGCTTCGACCTGGCGACGACCCTGACCCGCCAGGACGGCGAGGCCGAGAAGCACTCCGCGTTCCTCGACATCATCCACCAGGACCCGGTCCTCCGTGAGGTCAAGATGATCGCCGAGCCGTGGGACACCGCGGGCTACCAGGTGGGCGGGTTCCCGGCCGACTGGTCCGAGTGGAACGGCAAGTACCGCGACGACCTGCGCGCGTTCTGGCGTGGCGACGAGGGCACCCTCGGCGACGCCGTGCAGCGCACGCTCGGCTCCCCCGACGTGTACGAGGGCTCGCGCCGCTCCCCGCTCTGCTCGGTCAACTTCGTCACCGCGCACGACGGCTTCACGCTCGCCGACCTGACGATGTACGCCGAGAAGCACAACGAGGCGAACGGCGAGGACAACAACGACGGCGAGAGCAACAACACCTCGTTCAACGGCGGCATCGAGGGCCCGACCGACGACGGTGCGGTGAACGACTACCGTGACCGCCAGCGCCGGAACTTCCTCGGCACGCTGCTGCTCTCCGCGGGCATCCCGATGATCCTGGGCGGCGACGAGATCGCCCGCTCGCAGGGCGGCAACAACAACGCGTACTGCCAGGACGACGAGATCTCGTGGTTCGACTGGGCGGCCGCCGACCAGGACCTGCTGGCCTTCACCCGGTCCGCGATCGCGTTCCGTCGTGCGCACCGGGCCCTGCGTCCGGAGTGGTTCCGGACCGCGCCCGGCGACTCCGACGCGACGGTGTCCGTGCTCCGCGCCGACGCCGCGGGCTTCGAGGACGGCGACTGGGCGGACGGCGGCAACCGGGCGGTCACGCTCGTGCTCCAGCAGGGTGACGACACCGTCGCCGTGCTGCTGAACGCCTCGGACACCACGGTCGAGTTCACGCTCCCCGAGCGTCCGGGTGGCGGCAGCTGGTCACTCGGCCTGTCGAGCGACCCGGACCAGGAGGTCGCGGGCGACGCGACGACGGTCCTCGTGCGGGACGCGTCCTTCACCGCGTTGGTCTGACCAAACCCCCCGGACGGGGGCTCCGAATGAGTCCGGTCGTTCTCGACCCGTTACAGGGTGTGCCCGCGTCGTCGACCCGAACCTCGACGCGGGCACATGCCGAACCCGACCCAATCCGATCCGACCGGTGCTCCGAACAACGGGAGTAACGGGATCAGGGGAAGGCCGGCTCGGATGTGTTCGGGTCAGATCCGGGCCGGCCGGTCCCGTTGCGAGTCGTCGGGCAGCGCGAGCTTCGAGCCCTGCGGGGCACGGCCGTGGCGTCGACGGGGATCGTCGACGGGCTCGGGCGCAGGCAGCACCGCCGCCCGTGCACGCGCCGCTTCCGCGCGTCCGGCGCCCGTCACCGCGGCGATGAACGACGCCGACTGCAGCACGGCGAACACCGGTGGCAGCAGCACGAGCGTCACCTGGTCGGTGCCGGCGGACGTGCCGGCGAGGATCCCGACCCACGCGGCGACCCACGCGACGGGGATCCACACCGCGCGCTCCGCCAGCACGACCGACGCCCCGGTCGTGCGCTCCGCGTGTTCGAGGACGGCGTCCCGGTCCTCGGGGAGCATCGCCGGGGGCCGGGCCGCGAACTGTCGTCCGATCCGCTCGTGACGGCGCCAGTCGCCCGAGGGGGTCGTCGGACGGTCGTCCGTACCGCGCGGGGTCACGCGCACGAAGGCGGCGACGAAGGTCCCGGCGGCCACCGCGGAGCAGACCACGGCGAGCACGTCGAGCACCGACGGACCGTCGAGCACGCTCCAGAGCACGTCCGCGACGGTGACCGCCGTGCCGACCGACGCTGCGACGACGCCGCACACGAGCGTCCGGCGCCGGACACGACCGGCGTCGACGAACTCCGAGCGCCGTGCGCGGACGACACGCAACCCGGTCCGGAACGCGCCACTGCTCATGGCGCCATCCTGCTCCGCGGATCCGGCGTGTGTCCCGCTGCGGGTGGGAACGACCCCGGACGCAGCGATCGTCGGGTACCGGAGCGGTACCCGACGATCGACGTGCGCCGGAACGCGGCGCGAGCGGACCGGTGAGCACCCGCACGGGCGCTCGGCCGGCGGACCCCTACGCGGTCAGCACCGCCGCGGCGGGGTCGAAGTCCTCCGGCAGCGGCGGCACCGCGTCCACGGTCGACGTGATGTCGACGGCGGACCCGGACGCTGCTGCGTCGCGGATGCCGAGCAGGACGTCCAGGACGTGCAGCGCGACCGCACCCGAGGCGCGCTCGGGCCGGTCCTCGGCGATCGCCCGGGCGAGCTCGACGACACCCGTGCCGCGACCCCACGTGGAGCCGACGGCCTCGAGGGACTCCGGCTCGTCCTGCCCGTAGCGCCAGAGCTGCGACGCGCCCTCGAACGTGTTCGGGTCGGGCAGCGAGATCGTGCCGAGCGTGCCGTTGATCTCGACGAAGCCCATGCGCGGCAGCGCGTGCTGGAACGAGAACGTCGACTGGGCGGACTGCCCACCGGCGAACTCGATCAGCGCGGCGTGGTGCGTGGGGACCTCGACCGGGAACGTCTCGCCGGCGCGGGGCCCGGACGCGATGGTGCGGCGGTCGAGCGACTTCGAGGACACGGCCTGCACGCGGGTGGCGGTGCCGAACGCGTGCACGAGGGTCGTGACGTAGTACGGCCCCATGTCGAACAGGGGTCCGGCGCCCTTCGCGAACAGGAAGTCCGGGTTCGGGTGCCAGGCCTCCGGCCCGGGGACGTGGAACAGCGTCGTCGCCGAGAGCGGTTCGCCGATGTCGCCGCGGGCGATGGCCCGGAGCGCCGTCTGGATGCCCGCGCCGAGCACGGTGTCCGGCGCGGTGGCGACGCGCAGGCCCTTCGACGCGGCCGAGGCGAGCACCGCCGCAGCCGAGTCGTGGTCGGTCGCGATCGGCTTCTCGCTCCACACGTGCTTGCCGGCGTCGACGATCTGCTGGTCGACCTCGGCGTGCGCCGCCGGGATCGTCAGGTTGATCACGATGCTGATGTCGTCACGGGCGAGGAGTTCCTCGACCGAGCCGGACGCGCCGACCCCGTACGACGCCGCCTGCTCGGCCGCACGGTCGAGCAGGACGTCGGCGACGAAGCGGACCTCGACGTCGGCGAACTTCGTCAGGTTCTCCAGGTACTGCGTGGAGATGTTGCCGGCACCGATGATGCCGATCCCGACGCGGCTCACTTGTCGTTGGCCTTCAGCCACTCGAGGGACTCGGTGATGCCCTCGAAGACGTCGCCCTTGTACGCGTCGAACTCGACGACGCGGATGGCCTGCGGCGCGGCGGCGAGGATGCTCGTCACGTCGACGTCGCCCTGACCGGCCGGGGTCTGGTTCTCGAACGCGCGCTGGAGCGCCTCGGGGACGATGAGGGCGCTCTCCGACGAGGGCAGCGCGGTGCGGATGTCGCCGTCGACCTTGCCGTCCTTGACGTGGATGGCGACGACGCGGTCGCCGAGCGAGCGCAGCACGGCGGGGGCGTCCGCGCCACCGACGGTCGCCCAGAAGGTGTCGACCTCGAGGACGGTCTCGGGGGAGAGCTGCGACACGAACAGCTCGTAGACGGTGCGACCGTCGACCTTGTTCGTGAACTCCCACTGGTGGTTGTGGTACCCGAACTTCAGGCCACGCGATGCGGCCTCGGCGGTGAGCTCGTTGACGCGCTCGGCGATCTTCGCGACGTCGTCGGCGGTCTGCCAGCGGTCGGTCGGGATGAACGGGTCGATGACCGTCGTGATGCCGAGGCGCTCCGCGGCGTCCCAGATCGGGGCGGTGTCCTCGGCGTCGATCACGGCGACGTGGCCGGACGGTGCCTGCAGGCCGGTGGCGGCGAACGCACGCTCGAGGTCGGCGGCGCGCTCGACGAACGCGTAGGGCTCGACGTTCTCGTAGCCGATCTCGCGGACGCGGGCGATGGCCTCGTCGAGGTTCTCGGCGATGGCGTCGCGCAGCGAGTACAGCTGCACAGAGGTGATGGGCATTGCTCGGGGCTCCTTCGGTCCTGGCTGGTGTCGCGGCCCGTCGAGGAGCGATGCTCCACGGCGAGATCGAGGACGACGCTACCCCAAAAACCACCCGCTGTGTAGTTTTAGACGCATGACGACATCGTCGGTCGACGGGGACCGCAGACAGCTCGCCGGGTGGCGGAACGCCACGATCACGGCCTTCGCCATCGGCGGCGTGAGCCTGGCCGCCTGGGGTCCGCGGCTGCCGGAGCTCCGCGCCGAGCTCGGTGTCGACGTCGGCACGATCGGGCTCATGCTCGGCCTGGTGACGATCGGGTCGGTCGGCGGCCTGCTCAGCGCCGCCCCGCTCCTCCGACGGCTCGGCAGCCGTCGTGCGCTCAGCGCCGTCGTCGTGTTCGTGCCGGCGGCGATCACCCTGGTCGGGGTGGCCGCCGCGCTGCACTCCGCCGCGCTGGCGTCGCTCGGGTTCGTGGTCGCCGGCGCCGGGATCGGTGCGCTGGACGTGATGGCCAACATCGAGGGCACGGCCATCGAGGCGCTCGCCGGACGCACGCTGCTCCCGCTCATGCACGCGGCATGGTCGGGAGGCGCGGCCCTCGGCGCCGGGATCGCCGCCCTGTGCGCGTGGCTGGGGATCGCCCCGTCGGCCCAGCTCGTCGGCGAGGCCGTCGTGGTCCTCGTGGTCGGCGTCCTCGCGATGCGCGGGATCCCGGACGGCAGCCGCGCCGAGGCGCCCGACACGACGCTCACCAGGGGGCAGCGCCTCCGACGGTGGGCGCGGGGGTGGGCCGACGTCCGCCTGCTGCTCATCGGCGTCGTGATGCTCGGCGTCGAGCTCGGCGAGGGCTCCGCGAACAACTGGCTCGCGCTGGCGACCACGGACGGCCACGGGCAGAGCGCCGCGGTCGGTGCGCTGTTCTTCACCGCCTTCGCGGTCTCCGAGGCGGCGACACGTGTCTTCGCCGGGCCGGTCGTGGACCGCCTGGGACGCGTCGCGACCATCCGCTGGACGACCGCCCTCGGCATCGTCGGCGCGGTCCTGTTCATCGTCGGGGACAGCTGGTGGCTGACACTGCTCGGCGTCGTGCTGTGGGCGGTCGGCGTCTCGATGGGCTTCCCCCTCGGCATGTCCGCCGCCGCCCGGAGCGGTCCGGACCCGGCGGCCCGGGTGAGCGTCGTCGCGTCGATCGGGTACTTCGCCAACTTCGCGGGTCCGCCGGTCGTGGGTGCCCTCGCCGAGCACGTCGGCGCGCTGGGCGCGCTCTGGCTGGTCGCCGTCCTGTTCGTCGCGGCGTTCGCGGCGTCCGGCTCGTTGCGACCCGTCGCGGGACGGGGTTGACGCGGAGGCGCGGGGCGGGCCCGCCCAGCGCCTGGCGTCCGGCGCCGGTCACCCGGCACGATGTTCTGGACCACTGATGTGAGATGGGGTCACTCGCGTGGATGCTCGCCTACCTCCGGCGGCTCAGCCGTCTCGGTGAACGATCATCGGACGAGACTGGCGAACGCGGTCAGAGGAGGGCTTCGAATGCGGCATCTCCGCTGCCATCGGCGGCATCGGTGGTCGACTCATCAAGCCGTTCGGTTCTTTCTTGGGTCAGCGCTCGTGCTGCTGGCCATCGCTGCTGGCCTCTTCATCCGTAGTGCTCGCCTAGCGATCGGGACGGACGGTGTAGGGAAAGCACATGTGGAACGCGGGCGAGCAGCCCCTTGGTTCTGGGGGTCGATGCTGCTCGTCCTGATCGCTCTTATCGAGATCGTTCTCATCGTCGTCAAGTTCTGACGTCTGAGGATCACACCTCAGCGAGCGATTGTGGGCGGGACTCCCCCTTGAGGATTCAGGCTCACAACCGAGTGTCGCCATCAATTGCTTCTGGCTTCCAACACCGCAAACCGATTCCGAGAAGAAATACTATCGGAAGTGATACGGCAGGCGTGCCCAGTGCGGTCGCCAGCGGGAGTGAGGGCGCGTGGACGAGATGATCGAGCCGCTCGAGGCGAGCCCCGTGCCGCGTGCGCAGGAGCCTCACGCTCGGTTCACTGCGCAGCGCCGCGTGAACACGGAACTGATTCGTCTCTACTGGGGGATCGGCGCGACCATCCTGCAGCGCCAAGGCAACGAGGGGTGGGGCAGCAACGTCATCGGCCGGCTCGCGACGGATCTGCGCGGGGAGTTTCCGGAGATGAAGGGATTTTCGCGAGCGAACCTGTTTTACATGCGTCGGTTCGCGGGGGAGTGGGCGGCGGATGCAGTTGTCCAACGGCCTGTTGGACAACTGCCCTGGGGGCACATCACCGTCCTCCTCGACCGGCTCGACGACCACGAGCTCCGCAACTGGTACGCCGAACAGGCAGCGGCGCACGGCTGGTCCCGGAACGTGCTCGAGCACCAAATTCGAACCAACGCACACTCGCGGCTGGAAGCGGCGCCGTCGAACTTCCCGGCGACGCTGCCGCCGGGAGAGTCGGACCTGGCGCAGCAACTGACCAAGGACCCGTACGTGCTGGACTTCCTCGCCCTCGACGGGGACGCGAAGGAACGCCACCTCGAGCAGGCACTCGTCGACCGCATCATCGACACCCTCCGCGAACTCGGCGAGGGCTTCGCGTTCGTGGGCCGGCAAGTGCACTTCGACGTCGACGGTGACGACTTCTACGTCTTCTACGTCGACCTGCTGTTCTTCCACGTCGAACAGCTCCGCTACGTCGTCATCGAACTGAAGACCGGGAAGTTCAAGCCGGAATACCTCGGACAGCTCGGCTTCTACGTCGCCCTCGTCGACGACAAGCTGCGCCGGCACCAGCATGCCGACACTGTCGGCCTGCTGCTGGTCGCTGACAAGAACGACGCCGTCGTCCGGTACTCCCTCGCCGGCCAGCGGAACCCGATCGGCGTCGCCAGCTACGAGCTGCTCCCTCCGGCGGTGCGGGCCGCACTGCCGTCAGAAGCCGAGCTCGCCCAAGCGCTGCACCCATCGACGGATCTGCTGAACGGCAGCGCCGAAGCCGCCAGCACCGAGTCGAGCGGCCCGTGAGCGACGACGAGTCGTCAGGGTCATCTCAATAGCGTCTACGGATCACGCGGTGCGGAGCGTCCGATGGTTCTGGATCTCGAGCAGTCGGACGCCGAGGAGTTCGCCGAGGGTAGGTCCGAACCGGGCGAGCGCGGCGTCGTACTGGTGGAGCGACGCGTCGAGGACTGGTGTGTGGGTTTCGCCGGCGATCGCCCGGACTGTCCGCAGCTCGGTGACGAGACCGTCGATGCCGAAGGTGTCGAGGTCGTCGCCGGCGAGGAACCGGGGGAGGTGCTTGTCGGAGAAGGTGCTCGCTGCGGCAGTTCCGCGGAGGAGCTCCTGCATGTGCTCAGATGCGATGCCGGCGTGTTGGGCGACGAGGAGCGCTTCGCTGGTCGCGAGGGCGGATGCGCACCAGAGCGCGTTCACGAGCAGCTTCACCGTCTGCGCGTCCGCGGGGTCCTCGCTCACCGTGCGGACACCGCCATCGCCGGCGATCGTGGTCAGGACGGCTCGGACCCGTTCGACGGCGTTCGTCGGTCCCGCGACGAACAGCCGGAGTGTGCCGTGCTCGGCATCGTCGGGGGACCCACCCATGGGAGCGGCCACCAGGGCGATGTCGTAGCGGTCTGCCCTGCTCCTGGATCGTCGTGTCGTGTCCGGGTCGCCGGACGTGAGGTCGACCCAGACGGTCCCGGGACGGGCAGCCGCGAGCACCCGGTCGGTCATCGCGGACTCAGTCGCGGCGGCGTCCGGCAGGACGGTCAGGACCACGTCCGCCTCGCTCACCAGGGCGGCGAGATCGGGTTGCCATCCGCAGCCCACTGCTTCCGCGTCGGCTGCATGGCGGATGTCCCGGTCGTGTACCGACACGGACCACCCTGCGCCGGCGAGGCGGCGCAAGAGTGCGCTCCCCATGTGTCCGATACCTCCAATTCCGACACGGTTCGGCGCGTGGTCGGCCGGCGCCTTTGCAGCCATCATGCGACGAGCCTGGCAGAGCAGTGTCTACCGGTTACGCAGCTGCTCCAGGACCCGGCTGGCGACGTGTGATGATGCGTTAGAGACGGAAGTGGCGTCGATGCTCGATGCCGCTAGGAGTGATGACGTCGAAGTGCACGGTGAGGGGCTGTCGCTAATCGCCGTAGTAGTCGCCCCACTCATACAGGACGCTTCCGGGGACGACACCTCGTTCGGCCGCGACTGCTTGCTCGGCAAGGGCGATAAGGCGTTCCCGGTCGGTGCCCATGCTGAAACCTCGAGCGCTGACCCGTTGAGCTGCCCTGTACCCACTGACTGCAAGCGATTGCGACGGTATCGTCCAGCGCTGTGTTGGCTCACGCCTGCCCGCTGCTACGCAGGACAGCACCGCCTCGCTTCATCCTGCGCGAGCGCACGACGAGCTTCCGCATCTCCTCGGCAAGATTGGGCGGGCAGTGCATCCTGCTCGAGAGCGCCACTGGGGTAGTGCTCACCTCCCCGACGCCGGTTGGAACCGAGCGTGACCGAGCTACGTCACTGGTCCGGGGCGAGTGCGCATGCCCGGAGGTTGCTCGAGGAGTAGTTCCTCGCGGTAGGGCGGGTCTGCTCCGGGGCGGCTCACCGTGATGGTGGCACAGGCGAGCGCGAATCTGGCAAGCCGTTCCAGCTGGGCCGCGTCGGCGGATTCCGCGCGGTGTTGCTCGGCCAGCAGACCAGCTAAGAGTCCTGCCATGAAGGAGTCCCCTGCCCCGATCGTGTCGGCGACGTTCACCGGGGGTGCTGCCCACCGGGATCGAGCGATCGGCGAGGCGATGATGCATCCCGCTCCGCCGAGGGTGACCGCGGCGAGCCCGGCACCGCCTGCGAGGAGGCCGTCGAGGACCGCGTCCACGTCGCGTCCGGGCCAGAGCCAGGCGGCGTCCTCGTCGCTGAGCTTGACCACGTCCGCCTCGGCGAGCAGCGGAGTGAGCACGTTGAGGACCGCCGCCCGGTCCGGTGTGATGGAGGGCCGCACGTTCGGATCGAGCGAGACCAGGGTTCCGGCCGGGCGAGAGCGTACGGTCTCGAGGACGTGGGTTGCCCCCGGGGCGAGGACCGCACCGATCGACCCGGTGTGCAGCAGCGGTGTCCCGGCGGGGACGGTCACGGGCCCGAGCCGCCAGTCGAGGTCGAACGCGTAGGACGCGGCTCCCGCCGTGTCGATCGAGGCGATCGCCGTCGATGTCCGGCTGATCCTCGTCGCGTCGACCGTGGCGCCGCTCGCACCGACGTGGGTTCGGATAGCGCGCCCCCGGTCGTCGTCACCGAGTGCGCTGACGAGGCGTGCCGGGACGCCGAGTCGGGCGAGCCCGACCGCGACGTTCATCGGGCTGCCGCCGGGGTGCTCGACGCGCCCCGTGGCGCGGTCGATGACGTCGATCAGGGCTTCACCGAGGACGATCGTCTCCATCGGCCTGCTCGCCTGGTTCCGGACCGCCGTCACCTCGGGATACGAGCGGCAGCGGTGGGCAGGGTCGGGAACGGCGCGTGTGGTTCGGTCTGGTACCAGTACGCGACGGTGCTGATGTCGTCGGAGCGTTCGAACAGGCCGTGGTCCCAGGTGCCGATCTGCTGGACCGTGACGCGCAGGTCTTCCTCGAACCAGATCGGGTCGGGCAGGTGCCAGCGGTACACGGCGTGCATCGGCGCGACGGCGTGGATGAACTCGGATGCGCCGGTCGTGTCCCGGCTGCTGCAGAACGGGTACCCGAAGTACGGTGCGCTGAAGGTGAGCGGCACCGGTTCGGGGTTCGCTCGGAGCTCGTCTTGGAAGGCCCATGCGCCGCCGGCGTAGTCCTCGAGGCCGGTGCTGCACAGCGACGGGAGCGTGTCGTCCCCGTCGACGAAGAACTTCACCTCACCTTCACCCCACCAGAACCGGCTAAGGGAGGCCAGCGCGACGTAGGTGCCAAGGTAGCGGCCACGTCCGCGGACGCCGTCGAGGACGATGTGGTCCTCGCCGAGTGCCGTTGTGCCGTTCGAGCGTCGCCATTGTGCGTGGAAGTAGGGCGTGTCGGCGGGGACGTCGTCGCCGGTGGTCAGGTCGACCTGGAAGAAGACGTGCGACAGGTCGGCGCCGTGCTCGCTCGTCAGCGACAGGCGTGCGTGTTGACGGAACGGCATTGGGATGTAGCTGTTCATACCGCCCGTCGGCGCGACCGTGATCGGTTCCGAGGTCACCAATGCTCTGGTGGCGAAGCCGTTGCAGAAGAAGTCACCGAGGGGCACCTCCACGCTCGGTTCCTCTTCGCCGTCCCACCACGCGCGCAACACCAGGTCCCGCAGGACGAAGGGTCCCGCTTCGGTGCGGTCGGTGACCGTGATCCAGATGTGCCGGATCACCCCGGGGCCGTCGATGTCGACAAGGTCGAGCGTGCCGCCGGCCGGCAGCGCCGCCCAGGCGCTGCCCTTCCGGCCGGGACCGAGGTCGGACGACGCCGACGCGCCGCCGCCGAACGCTCCTGTCCGGTTCTCGGCGTTGATCGATCGGGAGCGCACGCCGGGCTGGGGTGCGAGTTCGGACAGTGCGGGGAGCATGGAGCCTCCGGTTCGTGGTGCGGTGGTCATTTGACGGCGCCGACGGTGACGCCGCGGCTGAGGGTGCGTTGGAAGATGAGGAAGAAGACGAGCGTCGGCAGCAGAGAGAGCAGTGAGCCGGCGTTCAGGGCGGTCAGGTTGATGCTGTTCTGCCCCTGCAGCGTCGCCAGAGCGATGGGCACGGTTTGTGCTGACTGGTCGGTGAGGAGCACGAGCGGGATGTAGAACTCGTTCCACGTCCAGACGAAGAAGAACACGACGAGAACCGACAACGTCGGCCGGAGGACGGGGAACACCACGGACCAGAGGATCCGAAACCGCCCGGCCCCGTCGAGCGCCGCGGCTTCGAGCAGTGACTGCGGGATCGTGCTCATCACGCTGGAGAGCAGGTACGTGCCGAACGCAGCCTGCAGCACGGTGAAGACGATCACCACGCTCCAGATCGTGTTGAATGTGCCGGTCGCCTGCGCGCCGTAGAAGAGCGGGTAGATCAGCGATTCCTGCGG
Organism: Curtobacterium sp. L1-20; assembly: GCF_048755855.1. Lineage (GTDB taxonomy): Bacteria > Actinomycetota > Actinomycetes > Actinomycetales > Microbacteriaceae > Curtobacterium. The sequence continues at coordinate 570,427 of NZ_CP151473.1, forward strand.
GAGCATGGTCGCAAGCAGGAACACTGCGAGGATCCAGGTGCGCCCTCGGATCCGGCCAATGCCGATCCCGTAGCTCGTCACGAGTGCGAGCGCTGTGCCGAGGACGGCGACGAGCCCGGAGATGACTACCGAGTTGAGGAGCGCCCGCGGGTAGTTGACCAGCGAGAGGTATTGCTGGAAGGCCTCGGTGCTCAACCGCTCGGGCAACGAGAGCGGTCCGTGCGCGGAGTAGTCCGCGCCGGACTTGAACGCGTTGAGGACGAGGAGCAGCAGCGGCGCCAGCATGAACAGTGCGAACACGACCGCGACCGCGAGGACGACCCACCGGGTGACGCCGCGCTTCCGGGTGCGCCTTGCGGGCCGCTCCGTCGGAACATCCGGCTGGTCTCCGGGGCTACCCGGCGCTTGCTTGATGGTGGACAGTACGGAGCTCATCAGGCGTCCTTCCCTTCCGTGTCGCGGCGCTGGAGCCACATGAGCACGCCCGCGATGACGAAGATGACGATCGACATGACCGTCGCGATGGCGGACCCGTAGCCAACTTTCGACAGCTCGAAGAAGTTCCGGTACGAGTAATACGACGGCACGACGGTGGACCCTTCCGGGCCGCCGCCGGTGAGGATAAGGATCGGCGCGAAGACCTTGAGCGCGCCGACCGTCGCGGTGATGACGACGACGAAGACCTCGGGCCGGATCTGCGGCAGGGTGATGGCCGTGAATCGACGCCACCAGCCCGCGCCGTCCAGCGAGGCGGCCTCATAGAGCTCAGGGTCCACTCGTTGCAACGCCGCCATGAAGACGACGACCGGATATCCGATCTGCAGCCAGACGAGCACGAGCATCACCGCGTAGATGGCGATGTCTGGGTTACCGAGCCAGTCCGGCGGGCTGGTGTCTCCGAAGGCGGCGAGGACGCTGTTCAGCAGGCCGTTCTGTGTCGCGAGGACCCAGCTCCAGACGAAGCCGGCGACCGCGATCGGCAGAATCTGCGGCAGGTAGTACATCGCACGGAGGGTTGCGGCGACCTTCGGGCCGAACTCCCTGCCGAGGAAGTCGAACAGCATCGCGGCGAGGACGAGTCCGATGATGGTCGGTACCACGACGATGCCGACGATCATGAAGACGGAGTTCTTGAATGCCAGCCAGAACTGGGCGTCGGCGAGCAGGTCGACGTAGTTGCCGAGGCCGTACCAGCGCATCGGGGCGAGGCCGCCCTTCCACTGGAAGAAGCTGTACCAGACGTTCATCCCGAAGGGGACGAGGACGACGGCGAGGGTGCCGATAATCATCGGCACGAGGTACCACCAGTAGGAGTGCTGGCGGGTGCGTCTGTGGCGGAGCGCGAAGGTGGTCATGACGATCTCCTGGGGTGAGCGGGCACCGGCCGGTGCCCGCTCACTCGGTGTCGGGTCAGCCCTGGTCGACGGTCTTCTTGCCGTCGTCGTAGAAGGACTGGAGCTTGGACAAGTACTCGTCGGCGGTCTCGTTGCCGTTCGACATCGCCGACATGTTGTTCTGGATGAAGTCGAGGAACCCCGGGACGGGGTAGTCCGGGTAGAAGGTGAGGGTGTCGTCGCGGACAACCTCGTCGAACCGCTTCGTGTACGCCTTCGTCACCGGGTCGGAGATCTTCGCGGTGTCACCGGCAAGCGGCAGTCCGCCGAGTTCGCCGATCTTGTCCTGGACCTCCGGGCTGAGGGTCGTGTTGATCCAGTCGTAGGCGAGGTCCTTGTTCGCCGCCTTCGCCGGCACGCCCCAGAGGTGACCGGACGACCCCATGGTCATGTTCGCTCCGGGGAGGGTGAACGAACCCCACTTGAACGACGCCTGGTCCTTCACCCGGGCGAAGACGCCGTTGTTCCAGATGAGCATGCCCGTCTTGCCGCTGAGGAAGTTGACGTTCGCCTGCTCGAAGTTCAGGCCGCCGAGGTCCTTCCCGACGTAGCCCTTGTCGATCCAGTCCTGGAACTGCTGTGTGCCGGTCTTCCACGGGTCCTTCGAGAAATCGACCTTGCCCTTGAGGAACATGAAGTCGTCGATGTCCTTTCGGTCCGCCGCCGCGGAGACGAGCGAGTACCAGATCCACATCTGGTTGAAGCCTTGATTGACCGCCGCCGACGACGAGATCGGGGTGATGCCGGCGGCCTTGAGCTTCTCCAGGGCGGCGACGAAGTCGTCCATCGTCCTCGGCTCGGCCGTGATGCCGGCCTGCTGGAACTTGTCCTTGTTGTAGTAGAAGGTGACGTACTCGCCGACGTTCGGGATGCCGTACCAGTTGCCGGAGCCGGCCTTGCCCTGCTCGTCGTACTTGGCGAACGATTGCATCGATCCGGTGACCTTGTCCTCCCACTTGTACTTCTTCACCGCGTCGTCGAGGTTCTCGAGCAGCCCTTGGCTGGCGAGTTGGCCACCGTCGGCGTTGCCCTTGTTGAACTCGACAACGTCGGGCACCTTGTTGCCGCCGAGCACGAGCTTGGCGTTCTTCCGGAATCCGTCGAAGCTCGTCGTCTGGAACTTCACGTCCACATCGGGGTGCTTCTTCTTGAAGATCTGCAACGCGAGCTGCCAGCCCTGGCCCTGGGCGGTGGTCTTGTCTTCGTATTGCATGATCGTGAAGTTCTTGCCGTCCGATCCGGAACCGGAGGCGCTGCAGCCGGTGAGGGCGGCTGCAGCGAGTGCGATCGTGGCGATGGCGGCGGTCCGGAGGGCCCGTCGGCGAGTGGTGCGGTGCATGGTGCAGCTCCTTTGCTGAGGTCGCGGCCGGGCACGCGTGGGCGCGCTCGACCACCACGACGTGCCGCGCACGTCGTGTTCGGGTGAGGGGCGAGAAGAGAGGTGGCGCTCGATCCGGGATCAGGGCGGATCGCGCGGTGGTGCGACCGAGCCGCGCACCACGAGCGGGCAGTGCATGCGAAGCCCGACAGGGTCGGCTCCCCGCTCCGTCGCGCCCTCGATGTAGGCGAGGACACGTTCGACGGCCCAGTCGCCCATTGCCCGGTGAGGCAGCTGGACGGTTGTCAGGCCGGGATCGAGTGCCGCGGCGACGAACTCCTGGTTGTCGAACCCCACGATCGACATGTCACTCGGGATCGACAGGCCGAGCGATCGAGCCACCTGGTAGAAGCCCATCGCAATCTGGTCCCCGAAGCAGAACACCGCCGTGGGGCGCTCGGGCGCCGGCCGGTCGAGCAGGACACGTGCCGGCGGGATAGCGTCGGGGGTCGCCGCGTCGACCGCGGTCACCAGCAGTCCGGGATCGGCTGGCAGCCCCGCCTCGGCGAGGGCGCGGAGGTAGCCGCGGGTGCGCAGCGCGTCAGCCACCGGGTAGGCGCTGACGGTGCAGAAAGCGATGCGCTGGTGCCCGGCCTCGATGAGGTGCGTTACCGCCTCGAACGCGCCGCGCTCCTCATCCGGCACGACGAAGTCAGCGCTCGGACCGGCGTCCTCAGGTCGACCGTCGAGCACCACGACCGGCGTCGTCGCCGGCACCTGCGGAACCGTGAGCTCGCGGTGGAAGGTTGCCGCGACGATGAGCCCGTCGACGTTGCGCTGCAGCAGCGACTGCACCGCCGGCGTTTGTAGGTCCTCGTTTCCACCGGTATCGACGAGCATGAGGACATATCCGTGCCGCCACGCAGCCTCTTGGGCGCCGGCGAGCATTGCGCTCGAGAACGGCACCGTGGCGACTCGATCGGACACGACGCCGATGGTCCGTGTCTGCTTCGACTTCAGCGAACGCGCGAGCTGGTTCGGAACATAACCGAACGTGTCGGCGAGCTCCCGGATTCGCGCAGCTACCACGGCGTTGACACGTCCTGCGTCACGGCCGTTCAGCACGAGCGACACCGACGATACGGACACACCCACCTGGGTGGCGATGTCCTTCATCGTCAACATGTCCGCTCCTTCGCGTCGACCGATTGACGATGAGCGTCAATCGATTGATGTGACGGTAGGAGCGTCAAACGCGTTGACGCAAAACGCCGTTATGAGATCGTGACTCTGGCTTCGAGGTCGATGAGGACGAGCTCCTGTCGGCCGTGGGCGGTCAGCTCGATAGGGCATCGCGTGGGGGGAAGCCGCAGCGGCCACCAAGACGGGCGACGACGAACAGTGCTGGGGACGAGCAGCCAGTGAGCCAGCCTGACCGCTGATCCTGATTGGTCGCAGGACCAAGGCGCAATGGACGTCAGGGCTCACCTCGGTCCTGCGAAACGGTGCGGATCGCGACGGCAGTTTCCTCCGCCCGGTTCGAGGGCTAGGGGAGAGTTGAAGGCCGCGTCCAGAACGAGCCATCCCGGCGCGGCGACACCGAACAGCAGCACGATCGCCACTGACCAGGCAACAGCCGCCGCGGCGGTTGGCCTCGCCCGAGGCTCATCGGATTCAAGACCTCAGCCGAGGGTGATCGCGACGACGGCACGACCGCGGCGGTTGACGTCGTGTTCGCAGAGCCACCCCTCGAAGCGAACGACGGCCTCCTGCGACAGCTCGGCGCGGAACAGGGCGAGTCTCCCTTCGGGCCGTGGACCACCGTCGACGCGGCAGGAAGAACCAGCGTCCCTGGCATTTGGGCGGTCGGGAACGCCGCGAACCCGACCGCGCTGGTCCCCATCGCTGCTGGCACCGGAGCGACGGCAGCGCTGGCCGTCAACGCCGAACTCGTCGCCGCGGAAATCGCCGCGACATCCAGCAAGGTCGTGTCTCGTTGACCCATCGGCTATTGAGACGGTGTCGTCCGGTTGGATGATGCGGGTCGATCTGTCGCCGGACGCGGCCGTTCGCGGCTATCTGGTGCAGTGGTGGCATGAGCAACTTCGTGAGGTCGGGTTCGGTCGCTGCTGTAGTCGTTGTCGCTGCGGTCGGGGCGCTGACGGGATGCTCGGCGCAGGCGGCTTCTTCGACGGTTGAGTACCGGGTGACGACGTCGGCCGAGCAGCTCGGGGCGGTGAGGTATCACACGGTGCAGCCGGGTGCTGGGGCGGTGGACTTCGCGGACACGGTGCGGAAGCAGTCGTGGTCGAAGACCGTTGACGGGGGCCGCTCACCGAGCGTGACGGTGACGGCACCGCTGCGTGGGGAAGTCACGTGTGAGATCCGCGACGCCGACGGGAAGGTGCTCGTCCGGGAGCAGGGGAAGGATGGGGCGACGGCGAAGTGTGCTGCGGGGGAGCGGTTGCCGTCCTGACGGGTGGTCTGCGGGTGGGGGCGGAGCGCCCCCCCATGTTGGTTCGTTCCGCCCCCGGACAGGGAGCCGGCGCCCGTGCGACACCGCTCAGGGGCGGAGGCTTCGGGCGCCGGCGGGAAGGGGATCAGGCCCTCCGTCAGTAACGGTACGGCGAACCCTGCCGCGGACGTGTTCGGTGTCGGGGTGGAGATGTGTCGCTGCGAGGTGGAATCTCGCCGCTAGCGCTCAGTGGGGCGGCCGTGTGTGAGCCCGGCGCGGTGAGCGTAGTCAACGGCTTGCGCGCGGGAGTTGACGTCGAGCTTCCGGTAGACCGACTTCGTCGTGCTCTTCATCGTGTTGATGCTGATGAACAGCGTCGATGCGATCTCGGAGGCAGTGAGGTCGGTGGTGAGCAGCGCGAGGATGTCGTTCTCACGGCGGGTGAGCTCGTGCAGGTCGCGTCGAGCGGAGCCGATCCGGGTTGCGGTGCGGGTGTCACCGCCGGTGAGTTGGACGAGCTGCTCGAGCTCTGCTGGGGCGATTGCTTCGTAGCTGGCGTGCATGCCGGCGTGCTGGATCAGTGCGTCCGCGCGGGTGAACGCGTGGGTGGCGGTCTCGGTGTAGCCGAGGGCGTGCGCGGCGGCCGCATGGATGAGGAGGGCGTTGGACTGCAGGCGTGGTTCGATGCCGTCCTCGGTGACGGGGGCGGAGAAGTCCAGCGCCACCCGGTGGCGGCGTTGAACCTGTGCGATCGCCGCTGCGATGACGCGGTCGGAGCCGGACAGGTCGACGAGCGAGTCGAGGTCGTCCAGGATGCGGCCGCGGAGCAGGAGCACCCGGACGCGGGCGGCGCGGGCGAGGCGCCCATCGACGCCAGCCGAGCGGAGCACGGGGTGGGCTTGGAGGTGGAGCTCGAGGCGGGACTCCGTGACGGCCGCGTCAGCGACGTTGTGGGCGTACATGGACCTGACCCACATCGCTGGCGCCCAGTACTCACCGAGCCCGAGCGTCTCGGCTTCGTCGAGGAGCACTGCAGCGCCGGGGAGGTCGTCCCGGTCGACGCGCATCAGCGCTTCCGTGACGAGGAGCGCGGCGTCGTACCGGCTGTCGGTGACGCCTTCCCCGTACGCGCGCTGCACCCAGGTGGTGGCGATGTCGGTTCGACCGCGTTCGGCGTGCAGCCATGCCGACGATGCGGCGGCGCGGCGGGCGATGTAGGGCTGTCCGGTGGCGCGGGCGAGGTCGTAGGCGCGTTCGTACTCCACGGCCGCGCGAGGCACGGCTGCGGCGTCGAGGGAACGGGCCCACTGCATCCGCAGGTGCGCCATCGACTTCGCGATGTCCGCCACCTCGTTCAACGGTGCGGCGGCAGCGAGGGCGAGGGCGTCTTCCGCGATCCGGGCCGCTTCGGCAGAGTCGTCGCGGGTGCGGGCGGCGGCGGAGTCCGCAGTCATCTGGATCAACCGCTGGAATGCCGACTGCCCAACCGGGGCTGCCGGGGGATGCTCCAACGCCGGGTGCACCCGGCCGGGATCGCCGCCGGCGACGACGTGGGAGAGGTGGTGCGCCGCGACGAGCAGACCCGGGTTCCGGATGACTGCTTCGCTCGGCAAGATCTTGATCGCCGCGAGCAGGTGGTCAGGGGCGGTCGCAGCGAGTTCATCCCACCGGTCCTCGATGAGCGCGGCGGCGGCGTCGACACCGATTGTCCGAGCGGCCTCGTCAACAGCGGAAGGGAGGTCGGTTGGGTTCACTGATCATCACCTGTCGTCCCACACATAGCGTTCACAGATTCCCACGCGAACGCACTCGACGAAACCATTGCCACGCACGTCCCCCTGCCCGAGGCACACGGACTCCATCGACCAGGGTGGAAAGGTCGACCGCTAGGGGGGAATCAGACCCCATCCCCTAGTTCCAAGGTTGCTCTCAGGTTTTGATGACCGAGAAGCGCTCGAACCGGAGTGCGCCGCGATGTTGCGGTATCGGATCGATCAAGGGGATCAACGTGAATCTGCACTGGCCAGGAGCGCAGAGCCGCTCACCGCGCACGACGAAGCGGCGGGGGGTGTTCTCGCTGCGGTCGCGGCCGTTGCAAGTCGTCGCTGGAGTCGGCGCGCTCGCATTGACGGTCTCGACGCTCACGGCGACGGCGCTGCTTGCTGGACCTGCTGCGCCCGCGCAGGCAGCTCCCGGCAATCCGGGCACGCCGACCGCCGGGACGACGGTGTTCTCCGAGGACTTCCAGAACGCCACCGTGTCACCGGTGCAGTCCCTGAACCAGTACACCGGCGCGTCGGGTCAGAAGTACACGGCGAACGCGCGCTGGTTGGACTACTGCAACGGTCTGATCGCATCCGCGGCGCAGTCGACCACTGATGCGCGCGGTGTGCAGATCTGCCGGCAGGAGTCCTCTGGCGCGCCGAGTCAGGCGAACTGGAACAGTGTTCAGCAGCTGTCCCAGGTGCTCGGCCTGTACCAGGGGCAGTCCGCTGCGGCGTCGGTGAACAACTTCGCGAACAGCGCCTACACGTCCAACGAGCCGCAGGTTGGCCCGAACCTGGTCGAGTTCCAGACGGCGACGAACGTTCCGTTCACGGCCAGCAACCGGTTCCTCGCCTTCAGCGTCGACGTTGCAGCGCTGAACTGCACGTTCCCGCAGGCCGCGCACCCCGTGCTGCAGTTCCAGCTCCTCGATCAGGGCGGATCCGCCACGAATGCCGGCAGCCCGATCGACGCGTGCGCGACCGGACAAGCGATCACCGCGCCGGCGCTCGGGAACCGCCCCGCGCAGACCGCCAACGTGGGCACCTACACGTCCAACGGCGCCGTCCTGTTCTCCGGCTCCTCGGTCGGTATCCGCATGATCAACGTCGGTGGTGAGTCGTTCGGCAACGACCACTCCTTCGACAACATCCGGATCCTCGACGTCACCCCGCAGCTGGACAAGTCGTTCAGCCCCGCCGTCGTCCCGACCGGTGGCACGTCGACCCTGACCTTCACGGTCACCAACACGAGCGAGCTCGGTTCCAAGGCCGGGTGGAGCTTCACCGACGCCCTGCCCGCAGGGCTGACCGCGACCGGCGGCGCCGTCGGCGGCACCTGCGATGCAGACACCTCGGCCCGAGCTGGGGCCACGTCGCTGGCGATCACGGACGGTAACCTCGCTGCCGGTGAGACCTCCTGCACGATCACCGTCCCGGTGACCGCGACCACGGCCGGTAGCTACACGAACGGGCCGGACAACGTGACCACGAACGGGCTGAACCCGCCCGCGGACACGACGGTGACGTTCGAGTCGCCGGCGTTGACCCTGGTCAAGCGCGCTGGCACGCCGGTCGACGTCAACGGTGACACCATCACCGACGCGGGTGACTCCATCAAGTACACGTTCACCGTCACCAACAGCGGTGACGTTCCCGTGGACGCTGTGGCGGTCAACGACCCGAAGGCCGGCGCGGTCACCTGTGAGGCGGCGACCCTCGCTCCGGGCGCATCGACCACGTGCGCTGCAGACAACCCGTACACGATCACCGCCGCGGACGCTGCATCGGGTTCGGTGGACAACACCGCGACCGCGACCGGCACCTCCCCGACCGGTGGCACGGTGACGTCCCCTCCGGCGTCGACGAGCACGCCGGCCGTGACTGCCCGTCCGGGGCTGACCGTCGTGAAGTCGGCGGACCCGTCCGGGCCGGAGAGCTTCCGACCGGGGCAGGTCATCACGTACCACTTCACCGTGACGAACACCGGCAACCTGCCGATGAACGACATCACCATCAACGAGGGCGACTTCACCGGCACCGGTGACCTCTCCGCGATCGAGTGCCCGGCGACGTCCCTCGCCGCCGGCCGGGACATGGTCTGTGACGCGACCTACACGTTGACCGCGGCCGACGTGGACGCCGGGTCGGTGCGGAACTCCGCGACCGCGACCGGTAACCCGCCCGGGGACGACACTCCGCCGGTCACCACGCCGCCGTCGGAGATCACCATCCCCGTCCCGGCGCAGCCGGGCCTGTCGGTGGTCAAGTCTGCCGACGTGAAGGAGATCACGAAGGCCGGCCAAAAGGTCACCTACTCGTTCAAGGTCACCAACACCGGCAACGTCACCATCCGCAACGTCGTGGTGAACGACACCGACTTCTCCGGCACCGGCGAACTCGGCGAGATCACCTGCCCCGAGACGACCCTCGCAGCCGGCGCAGCGGAGACCTGCACGGCCGAGTACACGGTCACCCAGGCGGACGTGAACAACTCCGACTCGCTGACGAACACGGCGACCGCCGGCGGGAACCCGCCGACTGGTGACCCGATCGTGTCGATCCCGTCGAGCTCGAACGTTCCGATCACCCGGGCTCCGGGTCTGAAGATCGTGAAGAGCTCCGACGCGGAAGCAGCGAAGGTCGGGCAGACGATCACGTACTCGTTCCTGGTGACCAACACCGGCAACGTGACCGTGACGAATCCGCGCGTCGACGAAGGTGCGTTCTCCGGCACCGGCCAGCTCGCACCGATCACGTACCCGGCGACGGTGACCCTGCAGCCGGGCGAGTCGGTGACGTACACGACCACCTACACGGTGACGCAGGCGGACGTGAACTCCGGCAAGCTGTCGAACACGGCTACCGCGACCGGTGACTCGCCGCCTGGCACGAGCATCCCGCCGACCCCGCCGTCGACGGTCGTCGTCGTGACCGACCCGAAGCCGGCTCTGACGGTCGTCAAGACCGCCGACGTCACCAAGATCACCACGGTGGGTCAGAAGGTCACGTACTCGTTCCTGGTGACCAACACCGGCAACGTGACGGTCACCGACCCGACGGTCGAGGAAGGCGACTTCTCCGGTCACGGGAAGCTGTCCTCGGTCACCTGCCCGTCGGATGACGTCACCCTCGAGCCGGGCGATTCGGAGATCTGCACCGCTACCTACACGGTGGTCGCAGCCGACCTCGCCGCTGGCTCCGGGAAGCTCACCAACACCGCCACGGTGACCGGTGACCTCCCGGGTGGCGGGTCGCTGACCTCCACGCCGTCGACTTCGACGGTGGTCCCGGACCCGCCGGCGAACCCGGTGGTGGCAGGCACGACGCCGCGGCCCGGTCAGCTGGCGTTCACGGGTACGGAGCTCGTCGGCCCCGGTACCGGTCTGGCGCTGATGCTCCTCGCCCTCGGTGGTGGGCTGCTGATCGTCCGTCGTCGCCGCCAGCAGGGTGACGAGACCGACAACGCCTGACGAGTTCAGGGTCCGGCCGGCACGGGCTCGCACACACGGTGCGTGCCGGCCGGACCCCGGATGACCGTCACCGGGCCTGACCCCGGTGACGGTGCCCCTCAGGACAGGACCTGAGGCCCTGGGACTTCACCACTCCCGAACCATGATCGGCGGGCCGCGCCTCCTTGCGGCCCGCCGATCGTGCTCCCACCACCTTCCACTCCTGGCGCGGCTGTGTTCACCGACCTCAATCGGCATCGAGCCGCGCAGCACTGATCCGCGATTCACGAATCAGCACAGGAGAACGATGACGCCATCGCGATGATGTCCTCGTGCACGCAGGTGTTGTGCTCCCGCCCGGGCGGCCTCGGTACCGTGAGCGGGTGCCCGCCACCGCCTCCCGGACCTTCGACCCACCCGCCGGACCCGTCACCGGCGTCGTCGACGGGAGCGTGGTCCGAGCCCTCGGGATCCCGTACGCGCGGGCGGACCGGTTCGCGCCGCCGGAGCCGGTGCCGGTGTTCGCGGAGCCGTTCCCGGCGGACACGCCGTCACCCGTCGCCCCGCAACCCGTGGCGGAGTTCGCCGACCAGCTGCTCCGACCGGTCGAGGGCCTCGTCGCCGACGAACACTGTCAGCACCTGTCGATCACGGCGCCCGCCGACGTGCAGCCCGACGAACGCCTGCCGGTCGTGGTGTGGATCCACGGCGGCTCCTACGTCATCGGCGGCGGCGACCTGCCGATCAACGACGCGCGCGAGCTCGTGACCGAGCAGCGCGTCGTGTTCGTGTCGGTGACCTTCCGACTCGGGGTCCTCGGCTTCCTCGGCGACGGCGTGACGGTGCCGGCGAACCTCGGGCTCCTCGACCTGCTCGAGTCCCTCCGCTGGGTACGGCGCAACATCGCCGCGTTCGGTGGCGACCCCGACCTCGTCACGGTCGCCGGCCAGTCCGCCGGCGGCGACGCCGCGGCGCACCTCATGATCAGCGACGGCGCCGCCGGACTCTTCCGCCGTGTCGTCATCCAGAGCGCCCCGCTCGGGCTCTCGCGCGGGCGGGCCCGGATGAACCGGGCGATGACGGCGGCGGTGGGCACGGTCACGCCGGAGACACCGCTCGACGTCCTGCTCGAGCGCCAGGCCGCCGCGACCCGTGCCGCCGCGCCCCACGGGCTGGCCGGCGGCATGCCCTTCGGCACGCAGTACGGGTACGCGCCGCTGCCCGCGGAACGCGACGTCGACGCGGCGTGGCGTGCGGTCGCGCGTGACGTCGACGTCCTGATCGGGTCCGCCTCCGACGAGGCCGGCACGTACGTCGCCCTCGTCCCCGGACTCCGGTCGCTCGTGTCGTCGCGGATCGTGCGCGCCGTCGTCCGGTGGTTGCTCGTGCGGCCGCTGTCCGAGGTCATCTACGGCCGCGACGTCCGCCGGTTCACCGCGCGACACCGGGCGGCGGGCGGGCGCGCCACCTCGTACCGACTGCTGCGGGGAGCGACGACGAGGCCGACCGGCGCCGTGCACATGAGCGACCTGCCGTTGCTGCTCGGCGGTCGCGAGGCGTGGGCCGGCAGTCGGTTCCTCCCCGAGCGGGACTGGCCCGAGGTCGAGCGGCGCGGCGGGGCCTTCCGCGCGGTCTGGGCCGGGTTCGCGCGGACCGGTCGGGTCACCGCCGAGGACGACGAGACGCTGACGTTCGACCGCGGCTGAGGGGCCCCCGGCCGGGCGTCCCCAGAACGGGCGGGTCGCGTGGCGGTCGTGCGCACCGGAGAATCGACCGCATGCCCGAGACCGATGCCGACCTGCGCGCCCGCATCGTCACGGGTGCCATCGAGGCGTACCGCGCGTCCGACTTCCACACCGTCGGCCCCGCCGAGGTCGCCGCGCACGCGGGGGTCGCCGAGGCCGACGTCCGCCGGGTGTACCCGATGTGGGAACTCCTCGTCGTCGCCGTGACGGACCGCTGGAACAACGGCAGCCGTCGCGCGCTCTGGGTCGTCGCCGAGCGCTCCGGAGCGGTCGCGTACCTCCGCGCCCGCCTCCAGGCCGGGCTCGACGACCCCGCACTCGTCCGGCTCCGGACCGCGCTGCTCAGCGCCGCGTCCAACCCCGCGCACCCGGCCGCCGGCTGGTTCCGCAACCAGTACACGGGGTCGTTCGACGACATCACCCTCGCCCTCGTGCGGGACGTCGTCGCGGGCCGCGAACCGCGCGGGACCTCGCCCCGGCACGCCGCCGAGCAGCTCGTCGCCCTGTACGAGGGGCTCCAGCTGCAGTCGATGCTCCGCGACGGTGCCGAGACGCTGTCCGGCTTCGACCGGGCGGTCGCGCGGATGCGGGTCGGATGGGCCGCTGCTGCCGCCGCCGTCCCGACGAGCAGTGCCGCCACCACGCTGTCCTGACCGGCGCGGCTGAACGTCCCCGCACCGGCCTGCTGGCAAGGTCGGCGGATGGAGTACACGGACTACGACACCCGGCTCGCCGCCTACGGCGTGATCACCGAGGGCGACCGGGTGCTCCTGGCGAAGCTGCGGTTCCCCGAGGCCGGTACCTGGACGCTGCCCGGCGGCGGTGTCGAGTTCGACGAGTCCGTCGAGCAGGCCGTCGTCCGTGAGGTCCGCGAGGAGACGGGGTTCGAGGCCACCGTCGGCGCGCTGCTCGGGGTGCGGCACCACATCGTGCCCGTCGGGCGCCGCATCCATGCGAACGGTCGACCCATGAAGGCCGTGCAGGTCGTGTTCCGCGTCACGATCACGGGCGGGGAGCTCCGGTCCGAGCTCGACGGCTCCACCGACGAGGCGGCGTGGCTGCCGATCGCCGACCTGCCCCACCACCGCCACGGCCTCATCGTGCCGATCGCCCTCGGTTGGGCGGGCGCGCTCTCCCGCTGAGCCCACGCGGCGGGGCTACTCCTCGACGACGCTGAGGACGTTGCCCGAGGGGTCGGTGAACCACGCGATGAGCGGTCCGCCCTTCCGGTTCACGCCCTTCTCGTCCGTCATCCCCTCGTACCGCAGGAACGTCACGCCCTTCGCCACGAGCTCGTCGACGGCGTCGTCGACGGACGGCACCGGGAAGTTGAGCACCGTGAACGCGGCCGGTTCGTGCGCCGGCCCCTTGGGGTAGGCGAGCACCTCGTGTCCGTCGCCGAGCTGCAGGAAGAGCATGCCGTGGTCCTCGCGGACCCGGACCCCCAGGACGTCCTCGTAGAACGCCCTCGCCTCGGGCACGTCACGCACCGAGAACCCGCTGAACGCCTTCGTCGCATCGACCATGCGGCAAGTGAACCACCGCTCCCGTCGGTCGGCCCGCTCTGTCCGTCGGGCCGGTCTGCCAGGATGAGGACGTGACCGCGCCCGAGATGACCGTCGACGAGGCGGTCGCCCGCGCGGTCGGACTCGCCGCCGCCGGTCCCCGGGCCGTGCTCGGCATCGTGGGCGCGCCCGGCGCCGGCAAGTCCACGCTGGCCCGGCGCATCGTGGTGGCCGTCGACGACGCCCTCGGCGCCGGGACGGCCGTGCAGGTGCCGATGGACGGCTTCCACCTGGCGAACGCCGCCCTCGACGCGCTCGGACGCCACGACCGCAAGGGCGCGATCGACACATTCGACGCGGACGGCTACGTCGCGCTCGTGCGCCGGCTCGTCGCCGGACACCGGGACGCGGCACGGCCCGGTACCGAGGGGGTGGGCGGTCCCGTCGTCTGGGCGCCCGACTTCGACCGCCGCGTCGATGAGCCGGTCGCCGGCAGCATCGCCGTCCCGCCGACGGTCCGGCTGGTGGTCTCCGAGGGAAACTACCTGCTCGACGAGACCACGCCGTGGACCGAGCTCCCCGCACTCCTCACCGAGACGTGGTTCTGCACCGTCGACGACGCCGTCCGCGTCGACCGCCTGGTCGGTCGGCACATGCGGCACGGACGCGACCACGAGGAGGCCCGCCGCTGGGCGGTGGAGGTCGACGGCGTGAACGCGGCGCGGGTCGCACCCACGGTGACCCGCGCCTCCAGGACCGTCCGGACGTGACCACGCGTCCACCGCACCCGACAGAGCAGGAGCGACCATGACCATCGCACTCACCGGCGCGACCGGCAACATCGGCGGTGCCGTCGCCCGCGCGCTCGCCGCGGACGGCGTGCCGTTCCGGATGATCGTGCGGGACGCCTCCCGAGCGCCGGAGCTCCCCGGGGCCGACGTCGCCGTCGCCACCTACGGCGATGCCACCGCGAGCCGCGCGGCGCTCGAGGGAGTCGACCTGCTGTTCATGGTGTCCGGCGCCGAGGCCGAGGACCGCCTGGCGCAGCACCGGACCTTCGTCGGAGCCGCCGCGGCAGCGGGCGTGCAGCACGTCGTCTACACGTCCTTCGCGGGTGCTGCGGCGGACGCGACCTTCACCCTCGGACGCGACCACTGGGCGACCGAGGAGGCGATCCGGGCCACCGCGATGGCGCACACGTTCCTGCGGGACTCGTTCTACCTCGACTTCGTCGAGGACCTGGTCGGCGAGGACGGCGTGATCCGCGGCCCGGCGGCCGACGGCGCCATGGCGGCGGTGGCCCGGGCGGACGTCGCACGGGTCGCGACGGCGGTGCTGCGGGACCCGTCGGCGCACGCGGACCGGACGTACGACCTGACCGGCCCCGAGGCGATCACGCTCGCGCAGGCGGCGGCGACGGTGTCCGAGGTGCGGGGTCGGACCGTGACGTACCACCCGGAGACGCTCGACGAGGCCTACGCCTCGCGGGCGCGGTGGGAGCCGGAGCCGTGGCAGGCGGATGCCTGGGTGAGCACGTACACGGCGATCGCCGAGGGTGCGCTCGCGCAGGTGTCGGGCGACGTCGAGCGGGTCACCGGGCAGCGTCCGATGACGCTGCGCGAGGTGCTCGAGGCGTCCGCGCTGAGCGCTTGCGGCGCTGGCCGCGCCGATCGCACCGATCGCGCCGACCGGCCGACGGCGACCGCGCCTGGCGGGCGACGGGGCCCGCGCGGTCGAGGGGCTACGGCACCCGGCGTGCGGCGACGGTCCCGACGAACCCGAGCGTGAGCACGGCGACCAGCACGACGAGCAACGGCGCCGTCCAGTCACCGGTCGAACCGTGCAGCGAGCCGGCGACGAGCGGCCCCGCGGAACCGATGAGGTACCCGCCGCCCTGCACGAACGCCGACATCCGCCGGGCGTCGGCGTCGCTCGAGACGATCCGCACGATCACGATGAAGATCACCGTGATGCCACCGCCCTGGGCGGCACCGCCGAGCACGGACCACAGCAACCAGAGCTGCGGGGCGAACAGCAGGCCGAGCGGCATCGCCAGCCACAGGAACGCCACGAGCGCGATGATCGCCCGCGGCCGCCAGCGCGCCGCCAGCACGGGGACGCCGAGCGCCCCGACGACGGCGAGGATCTGGAACACCGACGAGCTCGCACCCGACGACGCCTTCGAGAAGCCGATTTCGTCGTGCAGGAGCGTCGGGATCCAGGCGGTGAGCGCGTAGTACGAGAAGGCCTGGCCGCCGAACGCGAGCGTGAGCCCCCAGGTGATGAGGCGTCGAGCCGGTCGCACGGGCTCGGCGGCGGCCTGCTGCGCGGCCCGCTCGGCGCGCACGGTGCGCAGCGCCCCGGTGTCGAGCACCTGGTCGATCGGACCGGTCACCGGGAGGGGCTCCTCGGCGGCGGACCGGCTCGGGCGCAGCCACGCGGCGCGCGCACCGACGGCCGAGGTCCACGCCACGCCGGCGATCACGGCGAAGACGGCCCACACGGCGATGGCGACCGGCCACCCCCACGCGGCGGCGATCGGGGCGGTACCGAGCGAGGTGATCATCGACCCCACGTTGAGCGCCGACGTGTAGACACCCGTCACGAGTCCGACCCGTTCCGGCGAGGTGTCGCGGCGGATCACGACCGGGATGACGACGTTGCCGATCGTGATGCCGATGCCGATCACCGCCGTGCCGACGAGCAGCGCCGCGGCCGACGGCATCGAGCGGACCACGGTGCCGGCCAGGACGATGACGAGCGACAGCGACACCGCGCGCTCCGGGTCGGCCTTCGCGATCACCCAGCTGGCGAACGGCGTCGCCAGGGCGAAGCAGAGCACCGGGATCGTCGTCAGCAGCCCGGCGACGGTGGCGGTCAGGCCGAGGTCGACCCGGACGTCCCCGATCACGGGGGCCGTCGCGACGATCGGACCGCGGAAGTTCAGCGCGATGAGGACGATCGCCGCCGGCAGGAACCAGGCGGCGCCGCGCAGGCCGGGCGTGACGGAGCGGGTCACGGCAGCAGGATCGGCAGCAGGTCGAGCGGCGTGGCGGCGGTCGCGAGGGTCCCCTCGGCCTCGTCGGGGGAGCCGTAGCCCCACCCGGCGAAGACGACCGGGACGCCGTGGACGGCCGCACCCTCGACGTCGTGCTTGCGGTCCCCGACGAGCACGGGACGCGAGACGTCGAACCCGCGGGCGTCGAGTCGGCGCAGCGCTTCCTGCACCACGTCGGCCTTCGACGACCGCACCTCGTCGTCACTCGCGCCGGTGATGATGTCGATGGAGCCGGTGAGTCCGTAGTGCTCGAGGATGTACGTCGCCGGGGTCTCGGGCTTGCTCGTCGCCGTGGAGATCGGCAGGCCGGCCTCGTGCAGGGTGCGGAGCACGACGTCGATGCCGGGGAACATCGCGGAGTCGAGGGCGCCGTGCGAGAGGTAGTGCTCGCGGTAGACCGCGAGGGTGTGCTCGGCCTGGTCGGCGTCCATCCCCATGGCGATCCGGAACGTGTCCATGATCGGCGGACCGACGAACGACATGAGCGTCGCGTGGTCCGGCACCGGGACGCCGACCCGCTGGAACGTGTGCGTGAGGCTCTCGAGGATGCCCGGGGCGGAGTCGCTGATGGTGCCGTCGAGGTCGAAGAGGATGGCGCTGAACGGGCTGGTCATGTCCTGCCCAGCCTAGTCGGGGCGGTGGACGCGACCACGGGGCGGACCGGGGCGCGCGTGGCGGGGTGCGCCGTGCCTCCCGGTCGGCGCCGGCCGGCACCGGTCGTGCGACGTGACGCGCGTCGGTCGACGCGTGTCCTGTCGCAGATCGCGTGCCGCCCGTCAGAACAGGCGGGTGTGCCCGCCCTCGATCCCGCGCATCGCGTCGTAGTCGAGCACCAGGACGCGGATGCCGCGGTCCTCGGCGAGGGTCCGTGCCTGCGGGGCGACCGTCTGCGCAGCCAGCACACCCTGGACCGGCCGCAGCAACGGGTCGCGGTTCATGAGCTCGAGGTAGCGCGTCAGCTGCTCGACCGCGTCGATGTTGGCGTTGCGCTTCATCTCGACGGCGACGCTCGCCCCCGCGTCGTCCCGCGCGAGGATGTCGACCGGGCCGATCGCCGTCATGTACTCACGGCGGACCAGCGTGTGGCCGTCGCCGAGGAGCTCGATCTGCTCCGCCAGGAGCTGCTGCAGGTGCGCCTCGACCCCGTCCTTCACCAGGCCCGGGTCGACGCCCAGGTCGTGGGACTCGTCGGAGACGACCTCGTACAGGGACACGATCAGCTTGTCCTGCGTCTTCTTCTGGGTGACCGTCCACACCTGGGTGATCCCGGCGCTCGACTGCTCGTCGTCCGGCTCGGTGATCTCGATCGAGCAGGGCGGGCTCATCCAGTTGAGCGGCTTGTAGCTGCCGCCGTCGGAGTGCACGAGCAGGGAGCCGTCGGCCTTCAGCATGAGCAGGCGGGTCGCGAGCGGCAGGTGGGCGGAGAGCCGGCCCGCGTAGTCGACGGAGCAGCGGGCGATGACGAGACGCACGCCGGGAAGCCTACCTGCGGTCGGCAGCGCGGTCGGACCCGCGCAGGTCCGTTGCGTCGGCACCGGCGGTCGCGTCGTCGGCCTGGAGGCGCGGCTCGCCTCCGCCCTGCTCGTCGCCGCCCCGACGGGTCGGCCGGGCGGCGGCGCCGGTCTCGCGTGCCGCACCCGAGGCCAGGCCCGCCGCGATGATGAACACGAAGACCACCAGGAGCGCCCCGAGGAGTCCGACGTGCTCGCCGAGGAACCCGATGATCGGCGGACCCGCGAGGAAGGCCACGTAGCCGATCGTCGCGACCGCGCTGACCTTGAGCGCCGCGGTGCGCGGGTCGTCGGCCGCGGCGGACATGCCCATCGGGAAGCCGAGGCTCGCGCCGAGCCCCCACAGCACGACGCCCACGATCGCGAGCGGCACGTCGTCGATGAAGATGAGCATGCCGAGGCCGACCACCGCGACCGCGGCGCTGGCCCGGAGCACGGGGACGCGCCCGAAGCGGTCGATGAGGGGGCTGCCGGCGACCCGGCCGACCGTCATCGCGGCGAGGAAGACGGTGAGCACGGCGGACCCGGCGGCGTTGTCGAGCCCGTGGCCGTCGATCATCGCCAGCGGCAGCCAGTCGTTCGCCGATCCCTCGGCCAGCGCCATGCCGAGCACGATCACACCGATGAGGAGCGTGGACGGCTGCGCCCACACCTGCCAGCGGGTGACCTGCGTCGGCACCGGACTGGTCTCCGTGGCGACGTGGTCGGCGTCAGCGAAGCGGTGCTCGTCCTGGAACGCCCGGACGGCGACGAGCATCACGGCGCTCGTGACGACGACCAGGACGATGAAGTGCCAGGCGACCGGCACGTCGAGCGCTTCGGCGAGGGCCCCGAGGCCTGCGCCAGCGAGCGTACCGAGGCTGAACGCAGCGTGGAACAGCGGCATGATCGTGCGGCCGCCGGCCTTCTCGGCGGCGGCGCCCGAGACGTTCATCGACACGTCGCACAGGCCGTTGCCGAAGCCGAAGGCGATGAGCGCGATCCAGATGGCGGCGAAGCCCCAGCCGAACGTCACGGCGAGTCCGGCTGCCACCATCCCCAGCGCCAGGCAGGCCGCGGCGACCTGCACGCCCCGACGGGCACCGAGCTTGGCGACGATGTGACCCGCGAAGGTCAGGCCGCCGATCGAACCGACCGCCATGCCCAGGACGAGCAGGCCCATCTCGAGCGTGCTCGCGCCGAGGGAGTCGCGGACGCTCGGGATGCGGCCGAGCCAGGTGGCGATGTCGAGGCCGGACAGGGTGAACACGACGAACACCGCGGTGATCCAGGCCCGTGTGGTCGGGGTGGTGCGGGCGGACGTCGTCGTCATGGTGGTCCCATCGTGCTGCGGAGCTGGTCGCCGAGTGCGTGTCGTGCGCCGGTCGAATCGATTCGACCGCTGGTTCGGGCTACGCTAACGGGCGATGGACGAACCGGCAACAGGACCCGGCGCGTCGCGGACGGAAGCCGTCCGTGGGGCCGCCGAGCGTCCCGGCGTGCGTCCGGCCCGGCCCACGCTCGCCGCGGTCGCCCGGGCGGCCGGCGTGGCCCCGTCGACGGCCTCCCTCGCGTTCAGCGGCAGCGGTCCCGTCTCCGAGGAAGCGAAGGCGCGCGTCCTCGCCGCAGCTGCCGAGCTCGGCTACGGCGGCCCGGACCCGCGGGCCAGATCGCTCCGCCGGGGCCGTTCCGGCGTCATCGGGGTCGTGATGGACGAGCGTCTCAGCGACGCCTTCCGCGATCCGGTCAACGTGCTCACCCTCGACGGCATCGCCGAGGTCGCCGGCGCAGCAGGTGCCTCGCTCCTGCTCGTCCGGAGCCCGCTCGACGACGAACACGGTGCCGGCCCCATCGTCGACGCACCCATGGACGCCGTGGTGCTCGTCGGCTGCAACGTCCGGATCGACCCCGCGGTCGCCGTCCTCCGCCGACGGCAGATCCCCGTCGTCGCGATCGAGGCGGACGACATCGAGGGAGCGGTCCCGATCCACCTCGACAACCGCGAGGCCTCGCGCCGGGCCGCTGCCTACCTGCGCGACCTCGGGCACACCGCCGTCACGATCGTGGCGCTCCCGTTCGACGCCGCGCGGCGTCGCGGTCCCGTCGACGCCGCCCGCGAAGCAGACGGCGTCGCGCACACCACCCTCGAACGGCTGCGCGGTGTGCGGGGCGTCTACCCCGACGCCGTCGCGGTCGAGACCGCTGGCAGCTCCGTCGAGGAGGGCCGCATCGCAGGCGAGGCCCTGTTCGCTCCCGGGGCGACGGTCCCCACCGCGGTGGTCGCGCAGAGCGACCTGCTCGCCGTCGGGGTGATCTCGGCCGCACTCGATGCCGGGCTCCGCGTGCCGGAGGACGTCAGCGTGGTCGGGTTCGACGGGATCACGGTGGACGACAGCCTGCTGCACCGCACCCCGATCCGGCAGCTCACCACCCTGGTGCAGCCGTTCGCGCAGAAGGGGCGCGCTGCGGCCCGTGCAGCCCTGGCGATGCTCGAGGGGGACGAGCCCGTGCCGGCGGCGTTCCGGTCGGAGCTGCGGATCGGGGACACGACGGGGCCCGCTCGCACATGAGGGTCGCAGCGACGCTCCACTGGATCAGCACCGTGCTCCTCGCCGTGGGGTTCCTCGGCGCCTTCCTGTTCGTGGCCGATGTGTCGTGGTGGTCACACGACGGTGACGCCGACATCGGCCTCGCCCTGCTCGTGCTGTTCTGTCTCGTGGTGGGCGTGGGCGGGCTCGTCCTCGCGGGCGTCGCGCTCGTCGTCGGGCTGCTGGCGCGACGGCGGGGCGCGCTCCGGTAGTGGTCGGTCGGCGTCGGTCGCCTGCGCGCTCAGCGTGTACTGCGCGAACTGGTCGGGCCAGGTGGCGACATCGACGACGTTGTTGTCACTTGTCGGTCTCAAGTGACAACAACTTCGACCTGTTGCCAGGCAGCCGCCACGGTCAATCGATCCGCTCGCCAGACAGATGCTTGATCTCGCAGCGATCGCTCGATGAGTTCGACGACCTCGATGCATGTATCCGGACACGCATCACTCGCCTTCGCGCAGCCTGATCCGTCCTTCCTCGCCTGCATCGCCCAGCGGCGCTCCGCACTGCGGCTGCTGCACTCGGCCGCGTCTCCGGACCGAATCGAATCAGCAGGGCGGTGGTGGTGGTCGTACAGTCGGAATGTGTCCCCGACGGTGCCGTTCGCTTCGCTCCCGATCGACCAGCGCGACGTCTCCTCCGCGTACGGCCCCGACTCGACGGTCCGACCGGGGGTCGCCGCCGGGACCGTCGACGAACTCCGGCTCGATTCGAGCATCCGCTTCCCGGGCACGACGCGGAGGGTCTGGGTGCACCGGCCTTCCGGCCACTCGGCCGACGACACGAGCGCGGTCATGTTCTTCAACGACGGGTGGTGGTACCTCGACCCCGACGGTGACGTCCGAGGCGGAGTCGTCCTCGACAACCTCGCCGCGGACGGGTCGCTCCCACCGATCATCGGGGTGTTCGTCGACCCCGGCGTCGTCGATGTCGACGGCACACCGACCAAGCACCGGAACGCCGAGTACGACGCATTCGACGGGACCTACGCTGACTTCCTGCTCGAGGAGGTCCTGCCCGTCGTGGCGGCTCGTTACCGCGTTGCAGACGACCCGATGATGCGTGGGGTGTGCGGGGGCAGCGGTGGTGGCAATGCCGCGACGACCGCCGCGTGGTCGCGCCCGGACGGCATCGGCCGGGTGATCGCGTTCAACCCGAGCTTCGCGCAGATGCCGGGCGGCAACCCGTACCCGGCCTTGCTCGCCGCCGAGGCGCACCGCCCCACTCGCGTGTTCCTCCACGCGGCTCACCGTGACCTGCACTGGGACGAACCCGACCGGAACTGGTTCGCCGAGAGCCTCGACACGGCATCGGTACTCGCACGGGCCAGCTGGGACTTCCGGTTGGTGGTCGGCGACGGTGGGCACGCGCCGAACCACGGTGGCGTCCTGCTCCCGGACGCACTCCGGTGGTCGTGGTCGGGGACCGTTGGTGCGTGAGGGTGACGGGGCGCGCCGGATCACCGGCGATCCAGTGTGGGTCGTGACCGGGATGCCGGGAGCGGGGAAGTCGACCGTGAGCCGCGCCCTCGCCGGCCGGCTGGATCGAGCGGTGCACGTCAGTGCCGACGACCTCAACGCGATGATCGTCTCGGGCGCGGTCTGGCCGCTCGGGGCGCCAGCTGACGAGGCCGCACGCCAGGTGGAGCTCTGCTACCGGAACATCGGTGCGATCGCGCGGAACTCCTCGGATTCCGGGTTCACGGTGATCGTCGACTGTGTCCTGCCGGACGGTCGCCACCTCGAGCGTCTGCTCCGGCAGCTCCCGGAGCAACGTGCCCGGCTGATCGTCCTCGCACCGGGCGAAGCCGTCTGCCGCAGGCGTGACGCCGGACGCCCTGCCGGCGAGCAGTTCGCCTTCGACGGGTACCGAGAGCTCGACGAATCGATGCGGCAGGACCTGGGCGGGCGAGGGTGGTGGATCGACACGTCCGACCTCACGGTCGACCAGACAGCGGACCTGGTCAGGGGCGCGGCCCCGGGTACCGGCTTGGTCGTCTTTCCAGGCCCGCCGGGCCGGTCGTCATCGAGTACCTCCTGAGGTCGCGACCGCACGTCCGGGTGGTCTCAGCGCAGCGAGTGTTCCCACGCCGCACCTGCGTGCCCTCCGTGCGCGCGGCTGCGCCGTGGAAACTGACAACCGCCCCTGTCGTGGGTCGTAGCCTCTCCCTGTAGCCCCGGTCCCCGGTTGCACCCGTCATGGTTGCCGAGTCCGGGAGGGCCAGCATGTCGAACGACGATCGGTCGAACGAGACGTCTCCGCTGATCCGTACACGACCGCGCGTCGGTGGGACGACGGCGGGGTCGACGTACTCCGCACTGCTGCAGCTGGTGAAGGCGGAGGGGCTGCTGGAACGACGGACCGGCTACTACTGTGCCGTGTTCGCCGTCCTCATCGCTGTCCTCACCCTCGCTGGCGGAGCCTTCGCACTGTTGGGTGCGTCCTGGTTCCAGCTGATCGTCGCCGGGGTCCTCGGAGTGGTGTTCACCCAGTTCGCCTTCCTGTCGCACGAGGCCGCGCACCGGCAGGTGTTCGCGTCCCACACGTGGAACGACCGCGCAGCCCGGTACGGCGGCACGTTCCTGGCGGGGGTCAGTTACGCGTGGTGGATGAACAAGCACACCCGCCACCACGCCAATCCGAACACCGTCGGGAAGGACCCGGACATCTCCTTCGAGGCCCTCTCGTTCCGCCCGGAGGACGCTGCCGCGAAGCGGGGTCTTCTCCGGGGTCTGGTACGCGTGCAGGGGTACGCGTTCTTCCCCCTGTTGCTCCTCGAGGGCGCGAACCTGCACTGGCAGTCCGTGCGGACGTACGTGACCGGGCGAGGCGTGAAGGGGCGCTGGTCGGAGGGCAGCGTGTTCCTCACGCGGTTCGTGCTGTACCTCGGCGTGTTGTTCTGGTTCCTGCCCGTCGGCATGGCGTTCGCGTTCCTCGGTGTGCAGTTGGCGGTGTTCGGCTTCTACATGGGGATCGCCTTCGCGCCGAACCACAAGGGCATGCCGGTCCTCGAGGCGGGCCAGAAGGTGGACTTCTTCAGCCGCCAGGTGCTGACGTCCCGGAACATCCACGGTGGGCGCTGGGTCGAGCACTTCATGGGCGGCCTGAACTACCAGGTCGAACACCACCTCTTCCCCAACATGGCCCGCCCGAACCTCCGCGCCGCGCGCCTCGTCGTGCGCCGGTTCTGCGCTGACCACGACGTCCCGTACACCGAGACGAACCTGATCCGTTCGTACGCCATCGTCGTGCGGTACCTCAACCGCGTGGGTCTGGCAGCACGCGACCCCTTCGCCTGCCCGATGGTGCAGCGGTACCGCACCAGGTAGCGACCCTGTGCAACGGGAGTGGCTCAGGAGGGGGGAGGGGTCGCGCCGGCAGGGTGTCCGGCGCGACCCCGGAGGCGACGGGGGATCAGGAGCCGTCGCCTCCGTCACGCGCGATGTCCTCAGACGTGGCCCGGTGGGCGCGTCCTGCGGGTGCAGGAGGCGTGGAAGGCGCTCCGGAGGGGTTCGCGCGTGAGTGCGAGGAGTTCGTGGTGGGTACCTCGTCGAACGGCTTCGTCCGCAGCACTGTGCAGCGGCGAGCCGCCCCGGTCGAACGACGGGGGCGTGCACGCACGCCCCGCATGGCCGGTCCGAGGTCGGCGGAGGAGGTCCGGCCGACGGCCGCCGGGAAGGAGGGACCGGTCGGGCAGGCATTCGGGTTGCCGCCCGACCGGTGGTCCAGGGGGTCGGAGCGGTGGCGCGCCGTGCGGAGGAGCTGCAGCATGAAGACTCTCCTGGTCGGAAGCGGGCAACGCGAGGGTTCCGGCAACCAGGGTCTGGGGCAGCTGAGGGCCACTGTAGAGCGGCGTCACCCCGGACGCAAGGGACGTGACCGTGACCAGCAGGGGCTCCCTCGATGGGTGTCGTGGAAGCGTAGGATCGCGAGCAGTAGCTGCCCGGACCACGTGCTGCGCTCGTGCCAGAGGAGTCGGTCATGGACATCCAGCAGTGTCGTGCACGTCCGACGGGACCCTGTGCGAGGGGGACAGCGTGAGCGGGGACGGTTTCGTCGGTGCTGCCGCAGCGTTGTTCCGTGCCGGCGACGACGGTGGCCTGTGCGACCCCTTCCTGGCCGCGCTGCCGATCAGGGGTGTGGCGATCTCGACCCTCGGTGATCCGATCGGATCGGAGACGGTGTGCGCGAGCGACGCCGTCGCAGCACAGCTGGACGAGATCCAGCTCGACCTGGGCGAGGGGCCCTGCTGGGAGGCGATGACGACCGGGCGACCGGTCCTGGAGCCGGACATGCAGGCTGCGACGACGGTCACGTGGCCCCTTGCGCTCTCTGCCATGCGCGAGCTGCGTCTCGGCGCTGCGTTCGCGTTCCCGATGCGCCTCGGAGACCTCGACATCGGTGCCGTCGACCTGTACCACGACGAGGCCTTCGTCCTTCCACCGCGAGCGGTGGAGCATGCTTCGGTGCTCGCCGAGGGCGCCGCTCGTCAGGTGCTCCGACGAGCCCTCGCCCGCGCCGACAGCGACACGGACGGCGACTCCGCGGGCGACGACATCAGCGAGTACTCCCGCCGTGAGGTGTACCAGGCGTCCGGCATGCTCGCCGCACAGACCGGCGTCAGGGCCGAGGATGCGCTCCTGTTGCTCCGCGCCCACGCCTTCGCCATGGGACGCACGGTCATGGACCTCTCCGCCGACATCATCGCCCGGACCGTCGACTTCACGGGCCAGAGGGCGAACGACCGCGACGACTCTGCCTCGTAGGGAAGGAAGCAGACATGACCCGAACCCGAGAGCAACAACTCGTTGAGACCTTCGTGACCCTGACGGACTCCCTGGTCGCCGACTACGACGTGGTCGACCTGTTGCAGTCCCTGGTCGACAACGCCGTCGACCTGTTCGACGCGTCAGCGGCGGGGATCATGCTCGTCAACCAGCGGCAACAACTCGAGGTCATCGCCTCGACCAGCGAACGCAGCAACCTCATCGGACTCATGCAGCTCGAAGCCGGGGAAGGGCCGTGTCTGGAGGCGTTCACCACCGCTGCGACGGTGTCGGTCGAGAACGTGAACGAGATGCGGCGGCGGTGGCCTGCCTTCGCTGCCGCGTCCGAGGAGGCCGGCTACGCCTCCGTCCACTCGATCCCGCTGCGCCTCCGGGAGAGCACCCTCGGATCGATGAACCTGTTCCGCGAGACCCCCGGCACCCTGAACGACGAGGACGCCGTCGCCGTCCGGGCACTCACAGACGTCGCCACGATCAGCATCCTGCAGCAACGGACCGCCGACCACGCGCTGCTGGCGCAGACGCAACTGCAACGCGCGCTCAACAGCCGGGTCATCATCGAGCAGGCCAAGGGCTTCCTCGCACACACGCACCAGATCGACATGGACGCCGCGTTCCGACTCCTCCGCCGGTACGCGCGCACCAACCAGATGCGCATCGCCGAAGCCGCACGCGCCGTCGTGAACGACGGCGCGCTCGGCACGACCAGTGCCCCGGACGACGCCGGCAGGTGAGCGCCGGGTGTGGAGTCGTGACGACGTGGGAGCGCCCGTCCGTCGGACGATCGCCGACCGGAGGCGGAGGAGCTGCTGCGCTCAGGGCCGGAAGACCGCCCGCACGCATCCGTCGGTCTTGTCCTTGAACATCGCGTAGCCGTCGGGTCCGTCGTCGAGTGGCATCACGTGCGTCGCGAGGTGTTCCGTGACGATCTCGTCGCGCGCCATGCGCTCGAGGAGCATCGGGATGTACCGCTGCCCGTGCTGCTGGGCCGACCGGAGCGTGAGGCCCTTGTTCATCACCGCACCCAGCGGGAACTTGTCGACGAAGCCACCGAAGACGCCGAGCACGAAGAGACTCCCGCCCTTGCGCGCCGCGAACACGGCCTCGCGCACAGCGGTCGGTCGGTCGGTCTGCAGACGGAGCTGCTGCTTGAGCTGGTCGTAGGCGAAGTCGGGGCCGTCCCGGTGCGCCTCCATCCCGACCGCCTCGATGCACACGTCGGGACCGCGGCCACCCGTGAGCTCGCGGAGCTCGGCGGTCACCTCACTGGTCTCGTAGTTCATCGTCTCCGCGCCGATGACCTGCTCGACCTGCGTCAGTCGCTCCTGGAAGCGATCGACCACGATGACACGCTCGGCGCCGAGCAGCAGTGCGGCACGCGCCGCCATCTGACCGACACCACCGGCACCCCAGACGGCGACGGTGTCCCCGGGCTGGACTCCGCCGAGGTCCGCGCCCATCCACCCCGTCGGAGCGGCATCGGAGGCGAAGAGCGCCCGCTCGTCGCTGACGCCCTCCGGGACGCTGAACGCTCCCTGGTCGGCGTACGGCACGCGGATGTACTCGGCGTGACTCCCGGCCCAGCCGCCCAGCGCGTGGGAGTAGCCGTAGCAGCCGCCGGGCGCCTGGCCCCACAGCATCTCCGGGATGCCCGCGTTCGGGTTGCCGTTGTCGCAGAGCGAGTAGAGCTCGTTGCGGCAGTACCAGCACTTCCCGCAGCTGATGAAGGAACAGACCACCACACGGTCGCCGACTGCGTGCTTCCGCACCTCCGACCCGACCTCGACGACCTCGCCGATGAACTCGTGGCCGAGCACGTCGCCCGCCCGCATCGTCGGGACGTACCCGCCGAGGAGGTGGAGGTCGGATCCGCACGTGGTGCTCAGGGTCACCTTGACGATGGCGTCCTGGGCGTTGAGGATCCCGGGGTCCTCGACGTTCTCCACCGAGAGTTCGTTCACTCCGGTCCAGCACAGCGCCTTCACAGCACACCCTCGCCCTTCGCGTCGTCCTCTGCCTCGTCCACCGCGCCGCCGAGCAGCGTGCGCGGTCGTTCACCGTGCGGCCGCGGCGTCGCGCGCAGCACCTCGCCGGTCTCGAACACCTGCTTGGCGTCGCGGAGGGCTCCGCGCAACGCCCTGCCCGGGTCTCCGTCCGCGTCGAGGTCGACCCCGTCGCGGACCCGTGCGTGGACCTCGAAGCCCTTGTCGCCGGGGGCCGGGTCGATCCGGACCTCGAGCGACTCCGCCAGGCGCTGCAGGGGCTCCGGGTAGCCGCCGTCCCGGAACTCCTCGGCATCGCCCAGCACGGTGACGGCCTTCCAGCCTTCCGGGTGCGACGCGTCTCCGTCCGACGCACGGTCCTTCTTGACCAGCGAACGGGCGACGAGGCCCGCCGCGAGACCCGCGACGCCGAGTCCGACGGCCGCTGCCGCCTTCCCG
The DNA here is from genome assembly GCF_048755855.1 of Curtobacterium sp. L1-20. Lineage (GTDB taxonomy): Bacteria > Actinomycetota > Actinomycetes > Actinomycetales > Microbacteriaceae > Curtobacterium. The sequence goes on from NZ_CP151473.1 coordinate 598,423, forward strand.
TCGGCCATGATCAGGCCGCCTTCCCGGGCTTGAGCACGACCTTGGTCCACCCGTCGTCCCGATCGTCGAAGTGCTCGTAGGCGTCGGGTGCCTGGTCGAGCGGCAGCTCGTGACTGACGATGAACGACGGCGTCGCCTTGCCGGCCGCGATCAGGTCCCGGAGCTGGCGGTTGTACTTCTTGACGGGTGCCTGTCCGGTGCCCATGGTCTGCCCCTTGAACCAGTGCAGCCCGATGTCGAACGCGACCTGCCCCTGCTTCGCAAGGTCGTCGGCACCGCCGGGGTCCTGCGGCACGAACACGCCCACGGTCCCGATGCGTCCGGTGAACCGCACCGACCGGACCAGCCGGTTGAGCGTCAGGTTCGGCTGCTCGTCCCCGCTGGGTTCGTGCGCCTGGTAGCCCACGCACTCGCACCCGTTGTCCGCGCCGAGTCCCATCGTCTGCTCGAGGACGGCCTCGACTGGATCGACCTTCGAGTCGTCGATGGCGATCGCGCCGATGGACTCCGCCAACCGGAGGCGATCGGGGTGCCGGTCCACGACCATGACCTTGCTCGCACCCTTGATGGTGGCGGACAGCGCGGCCATGAGACCGACGGGACCGGCACCGAAGACGACCGTCTGGTCACCCGGCTTCACCCCCGCCATCTCGGTCGCGTGGTACCCGGTCGGGAAGATGTCCGCGAGCATCACGTAGTCCGAGGACCGCTCCTCGGCGTCCTCGCCCAGACGGAGGCAGTTGAAGTCGCCCCACGGGACCCGCAGCAGTTCGGCCTGGCCGCCGGCCCACGGCCCCATGTCGGCGAACCCGTAGGCGGCGCCGGCCCACTCCGGCACGGGCTGTGCCGTGAGGCAGTAGTTGGTGAGCCCACGTTCGCAGTTCTTGCAGTGCCCGCAGGCGACGTTGAACGGCAGGACCACGTGGTCGCCGACCGCGATCTTGTCGACACCGTCGCCGACCTCGATCACCTCGCCCATGTTCTCGTGCCCGAACCACCGCCCGGTCTCGAAGCTCGTGCGCCCCTCGTACATGTGCAGGTCGGATCCGCAGATGTTGGTCGTCGTGATGCGGACCAGCACGTCGGTCGCGCGCTCGATGCGTGCATCCGGGACGTCCTGCACCGTGACCGACCGCGGCCCCTCGTAGACGACTGCTCTCATGGTGTCTTCCCTCCGTGTGTGCTCTGACTCGAACGGGACGCGGGCCGGGTCGACCACGCGACACGGACCATGGGACGTCGCTCGGCGACCGTGCACCATCGGCAGACATGCCCATGCGTCCTCCTGCCCGTGGGCGCACCAGGACGGTCCGAGCGTGGTATGCCGTGAAGCAACGGTTCCGGACGTTCCATGTACTTCCTGCCCTCCATGGTCCTGAGGTGGTCGAGTCCTGTGAGACGCACTGCTGCGCTTCAGTTCGCCGAGATCGCGGCGCGCCCCGGCCCTGTCCACGAGCGGGCCCAGGCACTGCTCGACGAGCTGCACCACCACATCCCCTTCGACGGCGCGTGGATGGCACTTGCCCAACGGGGTGGGACCCGGTACAGGTCGGTCGCGAGCACCGACCTGGATGCGTCGAGCGTCCGCTACTTGAGCGGTCCCCAGATGGCACGTGACATCGAGATGACCGGAGCCGATCGCGAGCGGCCTCCCACCAGCCTGTCGGACGTGCCCTACTCGCCGAACGACCTGCAGACGTGGGCCGAGTGCCTCCTCCCTGCGGGCTTCCACGAAGCGCTGTCCGTCGCCCTGTTCGAGGACGGCGGCCGACACGTGGGCTTCGTGACGGTGCTGTTCCGGAGCGGAGCCCCACCGTCGCAGGCGCTCCGCCGACGACTCGCTCGGTTCGTGCCGAAGCTCGCGTCGGGCATCGACCCGGTCCGCTCCCTCGCGGGGACGGCGACCTTCGTGGCCGGCGCAGGCGCAGGCGTGGTCCTCCTCCCCGACCACGGAGTCGCCCGACTCCCGGGCCTGTCCGAGGACGACCTCCTCGGCACCGACTCGGCGTTGATCGACGCCGCCCGGGATGTCATCAGCGAGGGCCAGGCCTACGCCTGCTTCCTGTGGCCGCGGGGAAGCCGGCAGTCGCCCGAGGACTACGTGCGAGTGACGGTACTGGCCTGCGAGAGGGACCTCAGCGCGGTGGCCTGCGGGGTCGTCGTACTCTCCCCCGCCCCGCGACTGCGCGGCCTGACGCCGCGCGAGCTCGAGGTCCTGGGCCACGTGATCGAGGGGTGCTCCAACCTCGAGATCGCCCGGGCGCTGAGGATCGCTCCCCGCACGGTGGCTGCGCACATCGAGCACATCCTGCTCAAGCTGGACGCCACATCGCGCACGCTCGCGGCCGTCCGTGCCGAGCGCGCTGGCCTCTACGTCCCCCTTTCGCGAACCGGCCTCGGGTGAGCCGACCTACCGCGACCCCGAAGCGATGCACCCCGACGAAAACCCGACGATCAGGAAGGAAGTGCCATGTCCCACCTGTCAACGAAAGCCGCCGTCGGCGTCGGCGTCGGTCTCGCGATCGCGGCGATCACCACGCTGCTCGGCGTCCCCGACCTGTCCCCCCTGCTCGGCTGGGCGACCGCCGCGGCGGTGTTCCTCGTCTGGGCATGGTCCAAGGCATGGCCAGCTGATCCCCAGCGGACCCGTGAGCTTGCTCGCCACGAGGACCGATCACGGAAGCTGGTCGACTCGCTCATCATCGTCGCCGCCCTCCTCAGCCTGGTACTGGTCGTCTTCGCGCTCATCCGCAGTCAACAGAAGGACCCGGTGGGATCCGCGGCCGCCATCCTCGCGGTCCTCGGGGTCGTCGCAGCATGGGCGCTCATCAACACCGTCTACGCCTTCAAGTACGCGCGGATGTACTACATCGACGACCGCCACCGCTTCGACTTCGATCAGGACGAGGACCCGTCCTACAGCGACTTCGCCTACACGGCCTTCTCGATCGGGATGGCGTACAGCGCGAGCAACATCACCCAGTCGTCCACCCCGTCGCGTCGCGTCGCCATGGGGCACGCTCTGTTGTCCTACTTCTTCGGCACGTTCGTGGTCGCGGTCGCGATCAACCTGGTCACCGGCCTCACCCAGGGAGGGTGAAGGCCCCGTCCGGCCCCGGCCGTGACCGCGACGTCATCGACGACAGCGTCGCGTGCGACCGGTCGTCCTCGTCTCGTCACCGACCTCGTGTCCGGACTCGTCGGCCTGGTGGCGGACACCGAGCACGTCGGGACGCGGCCCGGCCGACCCGCCCGTCAGCGCCGCCGCACCCCCAGCGCCACCACGGCGACGAGGTTCACCACGCTCCCCACCAGGAACCCCGTCGTACCGCCAGCGACCCCCGCGACCGGCCCGAGCACCGCCATCAGCACGGCGCCGACGACGAACCCGGCGACCGAGGCAAGAGCGACCTGCCGTGACCGCCCAGCAGCGAGCAGCAACGCCGCCGGTACGAGCCCGACGGTGAACACCCACACCGCGACCATGAGGTACCGCAGGTCGGCGACGGCCGCAGCACCCTCGGCGGGGTAGACGATCGGCAGGAACCACCCGGCGAGCAGCGCGACCAGGCCGAACACGACGGCGGAGGCAGCGGTGAACCCGACGACGAGCAGCAGCGCCCCGCGTGACCGCAACGATGCGCCGTCGGTCCGGTGTGCGAACGCGGGCACGAGCACCTGCCCCAACGCCTGCCCGAGCATCGACGCCGGCGTCGCCAGGGTGAACGCGGCTGCGTAGACACCAGCGTCGTGCGCCGACGAGCTCACCTGCGCGGAGATCATCGTGAGCTGGAGCAACCCGTTCGAGGTCACCACCGCCAGCACGTTCCACGCCGCGAACCCGAGCACCCCGGCGGTGGGTTCGCGCGAAGCAGCAGCGAAGCCGTTCCCCCGCGGCCAGCACGCGATCGCGAACACCGTGTAGCCGATGGCCAGGGGCAGCAGCACGAACGGCTCGAGCCGCGCGACGCACGCCAACACGAGCAACCCGAGCGCCAGCACGCTCGTCACCGAGTCCCACAGTGCGACCCGCGGTGCGCGGTCGTAGCCGAGCTGTGCTCCGCGGGCGTAACAGTAGAGGCCGTAGCCGACGACGACCGCGGCACCGCCGAGCACCATCCCGGGGCCGTTGCCCCAGGCCAGCGCGACCGGCACGGTCACTGCCGCGAGCACCACGCTCGACACCAGCATGGACACCCCGAGCAGCCGGTTCACCGCGGCATCGGAGCGCCGACCCCGCAGCGCGATCGCCAGGAAGCGGGAGGCAGTGTTGCCCGCGGCGTTCGGCCAGAGCAGGGCGACGAACACTGACAGCGACAGCAGCGCCGTGGTCTGCCCGAGGGTCTCGGTGCCGAACACCCGACCGACGACGACGGTCACGAGCAGCTTCGCGACGCCCTGCACCCCGATGCCGACCGTGGCGAGCACGGCCGACGACGCCACTGAAGACGACGCTGCCGCAGCAGGGGAACCAGCTGAAGACCCAACAGGAGAACCGGGCACGGCAGGAGGACGAGACCCGCTCACCGCGCCAACGCCCGTTCCACCCAGCCGCGCCGGTGCGCGCGCACCCCGAGCGTCACCGCCCGGACCCCGATGTACCCGAGGGCGAACGCCGCCCAGAGCCCCGCGAGCGTCCCACCGGCCCACCAGAGCAGCGGCAGGTACACGACGAGGTTCACGCCTCCGGCGACGGCCAGGTACCGCGCGTCGCCGGCACCGATCAGCACCCCGTCGAGCACGAAGACGTACCCGGCGACGGGCATCCCGACGGCGATGAGCACCAGCACGACGGGCAGGGCGTCCCGCACCGCCTGCGAGTCCGAGAACACCGGCCCGAGCAGCCCGCTCACGGCCAGGGTCAGCACCCCGAGCAGCACGCCTCCGGCGATCCCGAGCAGCACGAGTCGTCGCGTCACGAGTCGGACCCGCTCCGGGTCCCGCGCCCCGAGTCCGTGCCCGACGAGCGCCTGTCCGGCGATCGCGAGGGCGTCGAGTGCGAAGGCCAGGGTGGAGAACACGGTCAGCCCGACCTGCGTCGTGGCGAGTCCCGTGGTCCCGAGACCGGCCGCCGTGCCGACGGTCGCGAGCATCGCGATCCGCAGCGACGCAGTCCGCAGGAACAGCCAGGCGCCGGACCGGAGTGCCCGGGCGACGCCGGAGGCACCGGGGCGCAGCGGTGCACCTGCCGCCCGGGCGGCCCGCACCGCAATCCGAACGTAGACGAGCGCCATCGCCCACTGCACGATGACGGTGCCGGCGGCGGACCCCTCGACGCCCCAGCCCGCGCCGTAGATGAGGACGGCGTTGAGCAGCCCGTTGGCGACGAACCCGATGGTGGCGACGACGAGCGGCGTCCTCGTGTCCTGCAGCCCGCGCAACAGTCCGGTCGAGGCGGTCACGACCAGGATCCCGGGCAGCCCGATCAGCGAGACGGTCAGGTACGCGGTCGCCGCAGCCGACACCTCGGCCGGGGCCCCGAACAGGTCGACGAGCGGTCCGGCGAGCGGCCAACCGACGAGCGCCAGCACCACCCCCAGCACGAGCGCGAGCCACATCCCGTCGATGCCCGCGTGCACGGCGCCGCGACGGTCACCACCGCCGAGCGCCCGCGCCACGGCTGGGGTCGTCGAGTAGGCCAGGAACACCAGCAGTCCGGTCACGGTCGACAGCACGGCACTCGCGAGCCCGACGGCCGCCAGCGGTGTCGCCCCGAGGTGCCCCACGAGGGCGGTGTCCGTGAGCAGGAAGAGCGGCTCGACCACGAGCGCACCGAGTGCCGGCACCGCGAGGCGGACGATGTCCCGGTCGACCGCACGCCGCTCAGCGGTCACTGCTGGTCGCGTCGGTCGGTGCACCGACCCATTCTGTCGGCGATGCCGACCCGTCGTGACCGGAGCGGGGCCGCCCTCGGTGCTCGCGGGCCCCGTAGCGGACGGCTGCGTCTCCTCGAGATACTCGGGCATGCTCGAGTTGGTGCGACCAGACATCGCGTACGCCGCGGCCTGGTCCGAGGCACACCGGGAGTGGGGCCCCGGCCTCCACGAGGACGGCTTCGGCATCACGCCGGACGACGACGTCGACGACGAGGACGGCTTCCGCGCCTGGGTCGAGCGGCTGCACGCCCGGTCCGGCGCGCACTGGTGGATCGTCGGGGACGGGCGCGTACTCGGCGGCATCGCGCTGCGCTCGCCGGAGGACCCGAGCGTGCCGCAGAGGGGCCACGTCGGCTACGGGATCCGCCCGTCCGCCCGTGGCCGTGGCGTGGCGACGTGGGCACTGGGGCAGGTGCTCGTGCAGGCGTCGCGGATCGGCATCGACCCGGTGCTGGCCGTCTGCCGCGACGACAACAGCGGCTCGACCGCGACACTGGAGCGCCACGGCGCGGTCCTCGTCTCGACCGAGCTCCGTGGGCCCGTGCGGCTGCGGCACTACGCGATCGCGACGCACCGGTAGCAGGGACAGTGCGCGCTGTCAGGCTGCGTCAGCAGCGGCGGTGGACGCACGGCGGGACGGACGGGAGGCGCGTGGCGGCGCCGCCACGCGCCTCCCGTCCGGTGGTCCCACGTCAGGCCGGTCGCGTGCTCCGGCCGACCACCCGCGTCAGTCGGCGCGCGGCTCGGCGGGCACACCGCCGGTGGCGGCGTGGGCCGGGTCCGAGGCGGCCGGGGGCGCTTCGTCCGTGCCGCGTGCACGGCCGACCAGGTCCATCAGGTGGTAGACCACGATCGCGGCGACGGTGCCGAGGATGATCCCGCCGAAGCTCGCCTCGCCGAACGAGAACGTGAAGTCGGCGATGCCGATGATGAGCGCGATGCCGGCCGTCAGCTGGTTCTTCGGCTTCGCGAAGTCGACGCGGTTCTCGACCCAGATCCGGATGCCGATGACGCCGATCAGCCCGTAGAGGGCGGTGGTCGCACCGCCGAGCACGCCCGCGGGGACGGAGGAGATGACGGCACCGATCTTCGGGGAGAGCCCGAGCAGGACGGCGACGATCGCCGCGACCCAGTACGCGGCCGTCGAGAACACCCGGGTGGCAGCCATGACGCCGATGTTCTCGCCGTAGGTCGTGGTCGCCGAACCGCCGCCGACGCCGGCGAGCACGGTCGAGATGCCGTCCGCGAAGAGGGCCCGGCCGGTGAGGGGCGTGAGGTCGCGGCCGGTCAGCTGCCCGACGCCCTTGACGTGTCCGACGTTCTCGGCGACGAGCGCGAGGACGACCGGCACGAACGCCAGGTAGATCGGGAGCTGGGCGGGGTCGAACGACGGTGCGGTGAAGGTCGGCAGCCCGATCCACGCCGCCTCGTGGAAGGCGTCGAAGGAGACCTCACCGCCGATCAGGGCGGCGACGTAGCCCACGACGACGCCGATGACGATGGACAGACGTCCGATGAGGCCCTTGAACAGGACGGTGACCAGGATGATCGACGCGAGGGTGATCAGGGCGACGACCGGGGCCTTCGTGAAGTTGTCGCGGGCGGCCGGGGCCAGGTTGAAGCCGATGAGCGCCACGATCGCGCCGGAGACCACCGGCGGCATGAGCCGGTCGATCCAGCCGGCCCCGGCCAGGTGGACGACGAGGCCGACGATCGCGAGCAGCGCGCCGACGACGATGATGCCGGACAGGGCGAGCGGGATGCCGCCGATCTTCGTCGCGGCACCGATCGGCGCGATGAAGGCGAACGACGACCCGAGGTAGCTCGGCAGCCGGTTGCCGGTGATGAGCAGGAACAGGATCGTGCCGATGCCGCTGAACAGCAGCGTGGTCGACGGTGGGAAGCCGGTGAGGAGCGGCACGAGGAAGGTCGCGCCGAACATCGCCACGACGTGCTGCACGCCGAGGCCGATCGTCCGGCCCCACCCGAGGCGCTCGTCCGGCGCCACGATCGTCGTCGCCGAGACGGTCCTGCCGTCCCCGTGCAGCTTCCACGGAAGTCCCATGCGACGACCGTACCGGCACCGTCACCCCCGTGACGGCGACCGACCTGCTCGATCAGGGTCGCGGTGGCTATCGTGGACCGCATGACCGACGTCGCAAGCACCTCCGGGACCGACAGTGCCTCGGGAATCCGCACCGACGAGCTGGACGCCGCGGTCCGCCCGCAGGACGACCTCTACCGCCACGTGAACGGCTCGTGGATCGACGCGACGCCGATCCCCGACGACAAGGCACGGTACGGCTCGTTCACGGTGCTGGCCGAGGCCGCCGAACTCGCCGTGCGCGACATCATCGAGCGCTCGCAGCAGGCTGCGCCGGGCACCGAGGACCGCAAGGTCGGGGACCTCTTCACCTCCTTCACCGACGAGGAACGGCTCGAGGCCCTCGGCACCGCGCCGATCGAGCCGCTCCTGGCCGAGATCGCCGCCCTCGAGTCCGTCGACGACGTCGTCCGGATGGTCGGGCGCTTCGAGCGTCTCGGTCTGCCGAGCTTCCTGCAGCTCTTCGTCGACAACGACCCGGGCGACCCGGAGTCCTACGTCGTCTTCCTCGAGCAGTCCGGCCTCGGGCTGCCCGACGAGTCGTACTACCGCGAGGAGCGGTTCGCCGACATCCGCACGAAGTACCGCGAGTTCGTCGCGGCGATGTTCCCGCTCGCCGGGTTCGCCGACGGCGGGCAGCGCACCGACAACGTCATCGCCCTCGAGACCGCCCTCGCCGCGCGGCACTGGGACAACGTCACGACCCGCGACAGCCAGAAGACCTACAACAAGCTCCCGTGGGCCGAGGTCGCCGCGCTCGCGCCAGAGATCCACCTGCAGCACTGGTGGGAGGCGATCGACGCGCCCGCCGGAGCCTTCGACACCGTCGTCGTCCGCGAGCCGTCCTTCGTCACCGGCCTCGCCGAGCTGCTGCACGGCGAGCCCCTCGAGATGTGGAAGGACTGGCTGCGCTGGCAGGTCGTCCGCGGGTCGGCGGCGTACCTGACGAGCACGTTCTCGGCGACGAACTTCTCGTTCTACGGCACCGCCCTCACCGGTGCTCCGAAGCAGCGCGAGCGCTGGAAGCGCGGCGTCTCCCTGGTCGAGGGCGCGATGGGCGAGGCCGTCGGCCGCATCTACGTGCAGGAGCACTTCGACGAGACCTCGAAGGCGACGATGGACGACCTCGTCGCGAACCTGGTGGAGGCGTACCGGCAGAGCATCACGGCCCTCGACTGGATGACCGACGAGACCCGTGCGCGTGCCCTCGACAAGCTCGACAAGTTCACGCCGAAGATCGGGTACCCGGTGAAGTGGCGCGACTACTCGGCCCTGCCGGTGTCGGCCGACGACCTCGTGGGCAACGTCCGCGCCGTCGCGGCCTTCCAGGTCGACCGCGAGCTCGGCAAGATCGGCAAGCCGATCGACCGCGACGAGTGGTTCATGACGCCGCAGACCATCAACGCGTACTACAACCCGGGTTTCAACGAGATCGTGTTCCCGGCGGCGATCCTGCAGTTCCCGTTCTTCGAGGCCGACCGTGACGCCGCTGCGAACTACGGCGCCATCGGTGCGGTCATCGGCCACGAGATCGGCCACGGCTTCGACGACCAGGGCTCGCAGTACGACGGCGACGGACGCCTCGAGAACTGGTGGACCGAGGCGGACCGTGCCGCGTTCGAGGAGCGCACGAAGGCCCTCATCGCGCAGTACGACGCGCTCGTGCCCACCGAGGTGCCGGACGGCCACGTCAACGGCGCGCTGACGATCGGCGAGAACATCGGCGACCTCGGCGGCCTCTCGATCGCGTGGAAGGCGTACCTCCTGTCGCTCGACGGTCAGGAACCGCCGGTGGTCGACGGCATGAGCGGCGCCGAGCGGTTCTTCCTCAGCTGGGCGCAGGCCTGGCGGATGGCGATCCGTCCGGAAGAGGCCGCGCGTCTGCTGAGCATCGACCCGCACTCCCCGAACGAGTTCCGGTGCAACCAGGTCGTCCGCAACATCGACGTCTGGTACGACACCTTCGGCGTGACCGAGGGGGACGCGATGCACCTCGACCCCGCCGAGCGCGTCGCGATCTGGTGATGACCGAGCCGGACGCGGCTCCGTCGTCGGAGCCGGGAGCGGCTCGACGGTCGCGTCGACGACAGCACGTCGGCGGGGCCGACGGTCGCGCCCACGGTCGCCACCGCGGCGGCGCCGACGAACGCTTCGCGTCCACCCTGGAGGCGCTGGGGACGATCGCACGGGACGGCGCGTCCGTCAGCGCCTCCGTCATCGACACGTCGACCGGCAAGGCCCTGCTCGCCGTCGACGACACCCTGGTGCAGCCGGTGGCCAGTCTCGGGCGGGTGCTGCTGCTCGTCGAGGTCGCGGCACGGCTCGAGGACGGCGGCCTGCACGGCGACCGGCTGCAACGGATGGCGCGGGACACCGCGACCGGCGCCGGCCTGTGGCAGTTCCTGCAGGAGCCGACCATGCAGGTGCCGGACCTCGCCACGCTGGTCGGGGCGAACGCCGACGCGTGGGCCATGAATGCCCTGCTCTCCACCGTCGGGATCGACGCGGTCCGCGAGCGTGCGGAGTCGCTGGGCATCGAGCGCACGGCGCTGATCGACCGGGTCCGGGACCGCCGGGGGCCGGACGACGCCCCGGACGCCTCCGTCGCACCGACCGGCGAGCTCAGCTGGCTGATGCGTGGCCTGGCGCTCGGCGAGGTCGTCGACGAGGCGGTGTCGAACCGGGTCCTCGGCTGGCTCTCGCTCGCGAGCGACCTCAGCCTCGTCGCGGGGTCGTTCGGGCTCGACCCGCTCGCGCACCGGGCGCTCGACCACGGGCTGCAGGCGGTCTCGGTGACGGGGTCGAACACGGGTGTCCGGGCCGAGGCGGGGATCCTCCGCGGCCCGGGCTCCTCCGTGAGCTACGCGGTGACCGTGACCTTCGACGACGCGTCACTGCAGCGACGGCTCGCGGTCGTCGAGGCGCTGCGGACGATGGGCACCGAGGTGCTCGAGGCCGTGCACGTGCCGGCGAAGCGCTGACCTCAGCCCGTCGTCCGGGGGCCGATGAGCGAGCCCACCCACGCGTCGAAGCGCGCGCGGAGCACCCGCGCGTCGATCTCGGGCCGTCCGATCCCGGCGTAGTTCGGCGCCCACGTCTCGACGTACGTGTCCGCCCGGGCGGCGGCGACCACGTCCCAGGCGTGCACGTCGAGCACCCGGCGCCCGAGCGCGCCCTCGTAGGACGTGAGGAACCGGTCGGCCGCCTCGGGGGACCCGAGCAGGACGAGGTCCTGCCGGCACCAGGCGAGGTCGACCCCGCGCGGCGCCGACCGTGCGCCCGACCAGTCGACGACCCCGGCCAACCGGTCGCCCTCCCAGACGGTGTTGCCGCTCCAGTAGTCGCCGTGCGTCAGCACGCGGTCGAGGTCGGCCTCGCGCCACGCCTCCTGCGCGCTCGCGGCCAGTCGCCCGGCCCGGAGCGTCGGTTCGCGCACGTCGTCGGGCAGGCCGCTCGGGTCGAGCCGGTGGACCGCGGCGAGGGCGACCCCGAGCTGCTCGCCGATCACGACCGGGTCGAGGGTCGGCGACGGCGGGCCACCCGGGACGGCCTCGGTGACGATGACGCCGTGCCCGTCGAGGTCGCCGTGTGCCAGCGCCGCCGGAGCCAGGCGTCCGAGGGGGCCGAGCCGTGCGAGCACGGCCAGCTCGCGCGCGACCGCGTCGTCGGCGCGCGGGAACACCCGCACCACGACGCGAACCGCGCCGTCGTCGGCCAGCAGGGTACGGGCGTGCTGTCCGCCGGTGAGTTCGCACACCAGCGCGAGCGGCCGTCCGAGCAGGCGTGCGGCGGCGGCGACGACGTCCGGGACGGTGGGCTGGGACACGGCGACGAGCGTACTGTCACGGCGCATGAGCAAGTACCTGATCTCGTTCGACGAGGGGACGATGGTGTTCCCGATGGCCGAGCTGCCCGCCGTGGCGGAGGCCTCGCACGCCGTCGTCCGCGAAGCCCGTGAAGCGGGTGTGTGGGTGTTCGGCGGTGGGCTGCTCGAGGCCTCCGGCGGTGCGCTGGTCGATCCCGACGGTGCGGTCCGCGACCCTGCCACCCGACCCGGCAAGGACACCTTCCTCGGGGGTTTCAGCATCGTCGACGTGCCGAACCGCGACGATGCCCTCCACTGGGCGGCGAAGATCGCGGCGTCGTGCCGGTGCACCCAGGAGGTCCGCGAGCTGATGGACGACCCCGACTCCTGACCGGCCCGGGCAGCGCGCTCTGCGCCGATCCGGCGCGTTCCGACCCCGTGCCGCGCCTCAGCGCAGCAGCACGAACGACCGCAACGGTGCCGGTGCCACGTCGTGCACCTCGGTGAACCCGCGCGACTCGTAGAACGCCCGTTGCCCCGGCTCGGCGTCGGTCGTGAGCACGGTCTGCCGGACACCCGCGTGGTGGGCGAGGACGGCGTCCAGGAGCGCGCCGCCGACCCCGGCGCGCTGGTGTGCGGGCCGGACGAGCAGGTCCTGCACGTACGCGATCGTGACCCCGTCGGAAACGGTCCGCACCAGGCCGACGAGGGAGCCGTCGTCCGCGCGGGCCGTCAGGACGAGGTACGAACCGGCGATCGCAGCCTCCAGGGCACGGGGGTCGGCCGTGTACGCGGTCCACCCGACGGCGTCGTACAGCTCGACCAGTTCGTCCCGCTCCGGCCGTCGCTCCGTGATCGTCGTCATGCCGCCATCGTCGCAGGTGCGGGCCGCCCCCGGCTCGGGCGCGGGCCGCGTCACGTGCAGCACGTCCACGCCGGTGGAGCGGTGTGCGGCGCCGGCCACCACTCCCACCGGCCCGGGGTACGGGACTCGGGCAGCGCCCAGCCGTCGCGAGCACACTCCGGAGCACGCGCGCGAGCGCCCGAGCAACGGAGGTCGACATGGCAGGCAAGCACGAACAGGCACGCGGCGACGAGGGCCGGTCGGACGGCGTCGAGCCCCGCGCCGGTGCCTTCACCGACAGCGAGATCCCCGGTGAGACGCCCGTGGTGTCGAACGAGCCCGCGGGGGAGTTCGTCTCGAGCGACATCCCGGGCGAGGTCCGCCCCGAGGGCGGCAGCGAGGACGACGGCGAGTACGTCGACTCCGACATCCCCGGCGAGGCCGAGCCCACGTCGGACGGCGAGGTCGGGCACTACACCGACAAGGACCAGCTGTAGGACGACAATCGAACCAGGGTTCCGACGTCGAACCGCCCGGGTCGGTCGGTTCGACGTCGGAACCCTGGTTCGATTGCGCTGCGCGGCGGCGGACCGACGGGTCAGTCGATGAGCTCCGCCGCCACCAGGCGGCGGAGCGTCTCCACGCCCGCCGGCGGGCACCGGTCGGCGTCGGCGGAGGTGACCCACTCGACCTCGTCCACCTCGGCGGAGGCGACCGGCGTGGCGGAGTCGAGCGCGCCTCCCGGCCGGACCAGGAACAGCGCCATCGCGACCATCGTCCCGGGCGCCTGCCCGTGGGCGGGCTCCGTGACGGTGCCGAAGGCGGAGACGTCGTCGGTGGTCAGCCGGAGACCGGTCTCCTCGTGGGCCTCGCGGATCGCGGCCTCGACGTCGGTCTCGTGCGGTTCCGCCTTGCCGCCGGGCAGGTA